>JBCKUK010000039.1:0-11144 GCA_038924905.1 Methylophilaceae bacterium
GCCCTACTTCGTCCGAGCCTTGCACGTTCGAGCGCACCTGCATTTCGCCTGCGGCAAATACTTTCATCGATTGCGCCAACAGCCCCATACGTTTGGTCAACAAGAAGTGAAAAATCAGCCACAACAGCAAAGAAAATCCCACTGCAAGGGCGCTAAATTGCGCTATTTGCAATTCCACGACACGCCGTGCTTTGGCCTTGTTCAGACTCAGATCATATTTGGCAAACAATATCCCCATGCGGGACGGGCGGAGTTCATTAATTTTACTGCCGAACAGCACTGGATAGAATGCGCTAATGGCTTGCTTATCTGGGGACAAGTGGATATTTCCAACGCGAGTTAACTTGACCATTGCGATGGTTTCGTTGCGAGCCTTTTGGTGCTGTGCGGAAATTCTCGGCAATACGTCGTTGATGTCGTGGCCAAGCATGCCGCTGCGGGCTGCCGCAATCACCTTACTCGTGTCGTCGGCCAGTATGATATCGATGGCGTCCGAGTCAGCAGAGGCCTCGGCAACTATTTCTTGCAGCCGTGAAAAATCACCTCTGCGCACCGAATACTTCAAGCCGCTCTCCAACGCACTCATTTTCGTCTTCGCTTGTTCAATAGCCTGGGTTTCAATACTAGCCATAGCGGCTTGCATGTTCCACCTCAGGTTGGCAATAGCGATGACACATGAAAACGCAAGCAGCATTAATGGAATCGACCATCGCAGTGAAATGTGCATCTTATTTAGACGGTTCGTGAAGTAGGTTCTGTCGCATTAAGTTCCAAAATGAGAAATCAGTTATGCTGATCAGCTTTAAAAAAACGGTAATACGACATGCTTGATACAAAACGGATGCGATTTCTACTGGACCTTATATTAATCTGTATCCGCTGGTACGCAGCTTACCCATTAAGCTACCGTCATTTCGAAGAGATGATGCACGAACGTGGCGTATTTGTCGATCATTCTTCGATCAGCCGCTGGACAATCCGTTTTCTGCCCTTGTTGGAGAAAGCTTTCAGAAAACACAAACGCCAAGTTGGCGGGAGCTGGCGTATGGATGAAACCTACATCAAGGTAAAAGGTGTCTGAAAATATCTCTATCGTGCTGTCGACAAAGAGGGCAAAACAATCGATTTTCTGTTGACCGAAAAGCGCGATAAGGCAGCAGCCATACGCTTCTTTGAGAAAGCCATGCAAGACAACGGCACACCTGAAAAAGTATCCATGGATAAGAGCGGCGCCAACAAATCAGCGATCGATCAGATCATTGAAGACAAGGATATTTCCGTCATCGTTCGGCAGATAAAATACCTCAACAATATTGTGGAGCAAGACCATCGTGCGGTCAAACGGCTCACAAAACCTATGCTCGGATTTAAGTCATTTCAAGCCGCCAAGAATGTCTTAGCTGGCATTGAACTCATGCACATGATTCGTAAAGGACAGATGATGTTGGAAGGCTGTGAAGGGATGTCTTTTGCAGACCAATTTTATGCGCTGGCAGGACAAATCCGTCCAGCGTAAGGGGTAAGCGCGTCATTGTGCCTAAACTCACTTTTGGGAAGTTAATGCGACAGAACCTGAAAACGCAAGCAGCATTAATGGAATCGACCATCGCAGTGAAATGTGCATCTTATTTAGACGGTTCGTGAAGTACGCGTTGGATTGCTGTGCCATCGATAAGGGCGATGGGATTAATGGGTTTAGAGAGAAGGTGCTGCGACAACATCATCGCTTCCAGGCTTTTAATTCTTGCTTTGAGGTGCTGCGCCTGGTTTGAGAACAGCGCGCGATTTTCCTCAACACCGGTATATTGCAAGCCCTTTAGGCTGAGCATAAAGTCCTGTGTTGAGATTTTTTCACGCTTGGCCATGCGCTGTGCTGCATCGTCGGGATGCTGCCGCAGATACTCAAGCGTGCGAAACCAGCCTGTTATCAGTACAGGCAAGACATCCGTATGTTTTTTCAGGTACTCCTTGCGTACGACCAGCACATCCATGATCTCGCCTGGAATCTGTGAACTGTCGAACACTTTGTGCGCTCCCGCAGCCAGCAGCGCCACCACCATGGGCGGAAAAGTGACTACCGCGTCAACGAGATTTTCTTTGTAGGCTTGCGCATGTTCGTTAATTGGTAAGGAGACAATTTGCACATCGGTCGGTGCAAGCGCTACGGAGTGCAACGCGCGATGCAGCATATAAGCCCCAAGGGCGGTATTCTCTACCCCGATGCGGCGACCCTTTAAATCCACTAAGGATTTGAATTCGGGTTTTGCCAGAATGACATCGGCACCGTTGGAAAAATCCAGCGCCAAGACAATTTGCGGTTCTTGTTTGTAGCTGGCTAGCAGTAATACTTCATCCAAGGTCAAGGTGGCTGCGTCTATGGCGCCGTTTTGGTAGGCTTGGATTACTTGTGTGGCGGAGTAAAATTCGACCAGGCGAATGGAGGATTCTGGAGTATAACCCAGCTCTTGGGCCAGCCATAGCGGCTCATAGCCAGTCCAGTTAAAGGTTCCAATACGCAGAATAGGCGCCGGCTCAGGTGTGCAAGCAATGCACGATATCGCCACCGTAATGAGTATCGCAAAGAGCCTAAGCCTAAGCTGCTTCCACCCAGGAAAATAACAAGAGCATATGGTAGGTATTTTGATATACCTATGCAAGCGCGGAAATGATTCGAGCTTGAAAACGATGCAATTTGCATAAAACTTTGTGACCATTGAAGATGCCTCCATGAATATCCATAAGTTCAGTAAAGAAATGATCATTACCCGCTTGGTCAAACTAATGACCTTAGTGGTATTTTTTGTGCTGACCATGTTCGTTTCCAGTCTATCCTCAGACCAGACTCAGACTCCAAGCGCAATGCCTTTCAATCACAATGTACAGGTTTTTTTCATGAAGCCCTAGAAAGTTTTTTGAACAAAAACAGTGAATGTGTCATCACCAATATTGTCGCCGAGGATTGTATAACCAGCATCTTCAGCATCTGTATCAGTGTAGAAAGCGCCAACATTCACGCCATTGCTCCAGGATTTAGTGGCGCCAATTTTCCAATCGTTATAAGTGTAAAGTTTATCGTTACTTACACCACCTACACTACCTTTGTAATCCTGGTAGCCATAATGCAAGTTAGCTGTAATACCTGTTGCACCCACTGGAATATTTGCATTTAATTCAGCGTAGTAAGAGCCGTCAGAATTTTCTACACCAAGAATATCTGTGATGCCGTATGACACTTTAGCTTGTAGCCATTTGTAAGAAAGTGCGCCATACGCTTCCAGCGTGTATGGGTCAGTGAAACCAGCGCTGGCTCTACCAGCAGCAGTTTTGCTACCTGGATAAACATAGTTTAAAAGACCTACGTCGTAGCTGATGCCTGTATCACCGATAGTGTTGCGGTAGCCACCATAGATATCAAGCTCCAGGCTAGAGCCATCATAATTGCCATAATCTTCTAACCAGCTGATATTGGATGCCCATGTGCCAACATAAAAACCACTTGCGTGAGAGTAATCAACACCACCTTGAATGGCTGGTTTACTATCGGTTTGTGTCAGACCACGGATAATATATTGGCTATATAAACCTATATTGTAAGTAAAAGTATGTGGTGATGTTGGTGCAGCAGCTACTGCTGGTGTCGCCGTGCCTACACCTTTTTCAGCAGGATGAGAATGCTTGTCTGTGGCTGTATCTTCAGCCATGGAAATGGCAGGTATTGCGAGTGCACTTAAAACTGCAAGTGATAATAGTGATTTACGCATGTTATTTGATCCCTTTAAAAAAATAAATAAACAAAAAACACACGTTTAAAACAACGCAAACTTCATGCCAATAATTATTGTTTAATGATTTTTGTATTGTAACCATATAATCTGTCTGACGCCAACTATAGAATTGTCCAACGGGGTTTGAGTCTAAGCAGTCGGTTGGAAGCGATTATTATGCGAGGTATGGGGATCAATATGAACAACGAGCAGTTGCATACCCTGGCCCAGCTACAGGCCTTTTTGGACGGAACCATAACCGTTGATTTTGCGGTGGCAAGCGATGAGCGCTACGATTTCATCGGCCGCACGGTGCGCCGCTTCGGCTACGGCCGCCGAAGGGCGGAATTGAGAGCATGGGCACGAGTTGCCCCGTGACGAGCGACAACTCGTCTTGCTTTAGCGCCAACCTGTTACGCCCCTACCACGCGACGCGCTGATTTAACTTAAGGTAACCCAGTTGGGACGCAATGGCAGCGTTCGCAATGAACCGGGTAGGCCGCCGGTGCTAGAGATAGCCAGACGGTTTTTTATTGCCCATATTTTCACAGAACGTGTCCCCGGCGTGACGGGCGGTAAGGATGGACTGTTACGGACTCGTGATCAGCTTGGTTGAGTTTCGTGAAATTCTCAAAGAGATTGAGGCGGAACTCTAGGGAGTTGTGCTTCCCCGAGTTTGCCGTTTACTAAAAAGCACTTAGCGAATTGATGGGCTAGTTGATGGGTACAACAAAAAAGCGCCCGTTAAGGCGCTTCTATGCTCACTACATGGCGGAGTGGACGGGGCTCGAACCCGCGACCCCCGGCGTGACAGGCCGGTATTCTAACCAACTGAACTACCACTCCCTTAACTACTGCGGAGAAATTACCCTGTTACTTTGAATAATTTCAACGACTTTTAACCGGCGAGTGGTGGGTGCTGACGGGTTCGAACCGCCGACATTCGCCTTGTAAGGGCGACGCTCTACCAGCTGAGCTAAGCACCCCGCTTCACCAACAAGGGCGCTAGTTTACAGCATCTTTGAGGGCTTTACCAGCTCTGAACTTGGGTGCATTTGCAGCCTTGATTTTGATGGTAGCACCTGTGCGAGGATTACGGCCATTGCGAGCAGCGCGTTTGCCAACATAGAATGTACCGAAGCCAATCAAGGTAACAAGACTACCTTTTTTAAGTGCCTTGGTGATTGCGGAAGTAGTTGCATCCAAAGAACGACCTGCAGCGGCTTTAGAAACACCAGCGGCTTTAGCGATTTGATTAATCAATTCTGATTTGTTCACGTGTAATCCCCTTTCAACATTATTTAAGAAAAAATAACAGGTGCGAGCCTGTGCTAAGCTTTATAACAAGTGGATGAATGGCCTGTCAAGGCCTTTCCTCCAATAATCGAGCTTAGTGCTTGGTAGCTGATGTTATCTCAGGCCTTTTTTCACCTGAAACAGCCTCTGCTACCGGCACCTCCCCCTCGACTGCCTTAGGCACACGTTCCAGTGCCAATTCCAACACCTCATCTATCCACTCAACCGGATGAATATCGAGGCAATTCTTTATATTTTCAGGGATTTCTGCCAAATCCTTTACATTTTGTTGTGGAATCAGAACAGTCTTGATGCCGCCGCGATGCGCAGCCAATAGCTTCTCTTTAAGCCCGCCTATCGGCAACACTTCACCACGTAATGTGATTTCCCCCGTCATTGCCACGTCTGCACGCACAGGAATATTGGTTAGCACAGATACCAGTGCCGTTGTAATGCCAATTCCCGCACTTGGGCCATCTTTAGGAGTTGCGCCTTCAGGAAAATGGACATGAATATCGTTCTTTTCATAGAAGTCTGCCGTTATCCCCAAGCGCTTGGCACGGCTACGTACTACGCTCATGGCGGCCTGGACGGATTCTTGCATCACATCACCCAGCTTGCCGGTGGTAATCACCTTACCTTTACCCGGCATCAAAACAGACTCTATGGTCAGCAACTCGCCCCCGACAGAAGTCCAAGCCAGACCAGTTACTTGGCCAACCTGGTTTTCTTTGGCCACAAGGCCAAAATCAAAACGCTGCACGCCGAGATATTTTTCCAGATGACGTGGTGTTACGCTTATTTTACGCGCTGGCTTATTGCCAGCCGCCGCCTTTTGTCTATTGGTGAGTAATTCTTTCACTACTTTACGGCAAATCTTCGATATTTCACGATCAAGGTTACGCACACCAGCTTCGCGCGTGTAGTAGCGCACGATATCGCATATGGCGGCTTCTGATATGCTGATTTCATTTACTTTGAGGCCATGCATCTTAAGCTGTTTAGCCAAAAGATAGCGCATGGCGATGTTGACCTTCTCTTCCTCAGTGTAGCCAGCAAGGCGAATGATTTCCATCCGATCGAGCAATGCCTCAGGAATGTTCAAGGTATTAGCCGTAGCAACAAACATCACGTCAGACAGGTCGTATTCAACTTCGACATAATGATCAACAAACGTATGGTTTTGCTCGGGATCCAGCACTTCCAGCAAGGCGGAAGAAGGGTCGCCACGGAAGTCCTGCCCCATTTTGTCAACTTCATCCAGCAGAAAAAGCGGGTTTCTCACCCCGATTTTAGTCATGCTCTGCAGCACCTTGCCTGGCATAGAGCCAATGTAGGTGCGGCGATGGCCGCGAATCTCGGATTCATCACGCACGCCGCCCAGCGCCATGCGCACGAATTTTCTGTTAATTGCTTTGGCTATACTTTGCCCTAGCGAGGTCTTGCCCACGCCAGGCGGCCCAACCAGGCACAAGATAGGTGCTTTTAGCTTATCTACACGCTGTTGCACGGCTAAATACTCAACGATGCGCTCCTTAACTTTTTCCAAACCATAGTGATCCGCATCCAGTATTGCTTCGGCAGCTAACAAATCCTTGCTGATTTTGGTCTTTTTCTTCCAGGGCAAACTCACCAGCGTTTCAATGTAGTTGCGCACCACCGATGCCTCAGCCGACATTGGCGACATCAATTTCAGTTTTTTCATCTCGGAACTAGCTTTGGTTAGCGCCTCTTTCGGCATGCGTGCAGCTATGATGCGCTTCTCCAGATCTTCGATATCTGCGTTTTCGTCCTGCTCGCCAAGCTCTTTCTGAATTGCCTTCACTTGTTCGTTCAGGTAATACTCGCGCTGACTCTTCTCCATTTGGCGTCTTACACGGCCACGAATACGCTTTTCAACCTGCAAGATGTCAATTTCGGCTTCCAGCAGGCTTAGGAGATGCTCAAGCCGCTCGGTCACATTAAACATCTCCAGTATTTTCTGCTTTTCTTCTAACTTAAGAGTCAAGTGTGCCGTAATGGTATCGGCCAGACGTCCGGCATCATCAATCGTTGCCAAAAAGGTAAGGATTTCAGGGAGAATCTTTTTATTGAGTTTGACATACTGGTCAAACTGCGTGAACACCGTGCGCATCAAGCCTTGTGTTTCGCTATCGTCAACGGGCAAATCTTCAATGCGCCTGACTTTGGCAGCAAAACATTGGCCGGTCTCGATAAATTCAGTTACTTTTGCACGGTGCACGCCCTCGACCAGCACCTTTACCGTGCCGTCTGGCAATGTGAGCATCTGCAGGATAGTAGCAATGGTGCCAACATCATACAAATCAGACGCATCAGGGTCGTCGTTATTCGGCGACTTCTGAGCAAGCAATAAAATCTGCTTGCCATGATCGGAAGCAATTTCCAGGGCTTTTGCTGACTTGGCACGACCGACAAACAAAGGGATGACGAGGTGTGGGTAGACCACCACATCGCGTAGGGGCAGTAGTGGTAATAGCCCCGATTCAGGTGAAAATACTGGTAGAACTTGTTCTGTCATTACGAGACCTTACAGTGTTGGCTGCACACGGCAACATACCATGTGCTTATAGCGTTTAATTGGGGCAAACGCCGAGGTTTCAAGTACTCACTTCTAAAGCCTGCTTCTAACCGCCAAGCCCGGCTGACTGGCAGTCTGACTCAAAACTTGACTTGGACTTAACTTGCAGACTTGGCTAATCGCGGCTCGTCCGAGTAAATCAGGATAGGTGGCGTATCACCACGCACAGCACCTTCATCCACCACCACCTTGCTCAAATTGGTCAAGGAAGGCAAATCAAACATGATTTCAAGCAGCGCGTGCTCCATAATGGAACGTAGACCGCGTGCTCCAGTCTTTCGTTCCAGCGCTTTTTTGGCTATGAGTAACAATGCAGACTCGCGGAATTCCAGCTCCACACCTTCCATCTTGAACAGCTTGACATATTGCTTGGTAAGCGCATTCTTAGGCTCAACCAGAATGGTCATCAAAGCGGCTTCGTCCAATGATTCCAGAGTAGCCACGACGGGCAGGCGCCCAACAAACTCCGGGATGAGGCCATACTTGATCAAATCTTCCGGCTCTACATCACGCAACACTTCACCAATGGCGCGCAGGTCATCTTTACCCCTAACTTCCGCGCCAAAGCCGATGCCGCTTTTTTCCGAGCGGCGCAGAATGACCTTATCCAGGCCATCAAATGCCCCGCCGCAAATAAACAGGATATTGGTAGTATCCAGCTGCACAAATTCCTGGTTGGGGTGCTTGCGCCCACCTTGTGGCGGCACCGAGGCTATGGTGCCTTCAATGAGCTTAAGCAGGGCTTGCTGCACGCCTTCACCGGATACATCGCGAGTGATGGAAGGATTTTCGGACTTGCGCGTGATTTTGTCGATTTCATCAATATAAACAATACCACGCTGCGCCTTCTCAACCTCGTAATCACATTTCTGCAATAGCTTTTGCATGATGTTTTCTACATCCTCACCGACATAGCCGGCTTCAGTCAAAGTAGTAGCGTCTGCAATCACGAAAGGCACATCCAGTACCCGCGCCAGCGTTTGTGCAAGCAATGTCTTGCCTGAACCGGTAGGTCCAATAAGCAGGATATTGCTTTTGGCTATCTCTACATCATCTTTTTGTGCAGTTTGGTCCAGGCGCTTGTAATGGTTGTAAACCGCGACCGCCAGGCTCTTCTTGGCGAAAGTTTGACCAATGACGTACTGATCCAGAATTTCGCAGATTTCTTTGGGAGTGGGTCGGCTACTATCGCGTGGTTTGATGCCATCGCCGGTAATTTCTTCACGAATAATATCGTTACAGAGATCTACGCATTCGTCACAGATAAATACAGATGGCCCTGCAATCAGCTTTCTGACTTCATGCTGGCTTTTGCCACAGAACGAGCAATACAGCTGTTTTTCACCTTCTGCCTTGGCGGCCATAGAGTTCCCTAAAGTAACTAATAACTATATCTTATGCGGCATCTGCACGGCTGGCAATAACCTTATCGACCAGACCATAACTTACAGCTTGTTCTGCACTCATGAAATTATCACGATCAGTGTCGTTAGCAACGCGCTCAAGCGACTGGCCGGTGTGATAAGCCATGATTTGATTCAAGCGCTCACGTAAGAACAGGATCTCTTTTGCATGAATCTCAACATCTGAAGCCTGGCCTTCAAAAGCGCCTATGGGCTGATGAATCATCACGCGTGAATTGGGTAGTATAAGACGTTTTCCCTTGGCGCCTGCAGTCAACAACAGCGCTCCCATGCTGGCTGCCTGGCCGGTACACAGCGTACTGACATCCGGCTTGATAAATTGCATGGTGTCGTATATCGCCATACCCGCAGTCACTGAGCCGCCGGGCGAGTTGATATAAAACGAAACATCCTTATCCGGATTTTCAGCTTCCAGAAACAATAATTGCGCTACCACTAAATTGGCAGTCATGTCATTCACCGGGCCAACCAGAAACACTACGCGCTCTTTAAGCAGGCGCGAGTAGATATCGTAAGAGCGCTCGCCGCGGCCGCTCTGCTCGATAACCATAGGGATAAGCCCTAGATTTTTCGGATCCCACTGGTCTTGTATGCTCATTAAGCATTCCCCATCAAATCATCAAATTTCACTTTTTTATCGGTCACCTTGGCAGATTTTAACACCAATTCCACTACATTTTCTTCAGTGGCCAAGGCGGCTGGCTCATCCAGTCTTTTTGGGTCAGCATAATACCAATGCACCACCTCTTCCGGCTTCTCAAAACTTTGCGAGAACTGATCCACCATTGCGCGAATTTGATCCGCATTGGCCTGTAGCTCATGCTTGTTTACCAGCTCAGCCAATATGAGACGCAAAGTTGCACCGTGTTTAGCCTGTTCTTCAAACATGGCTGGCTCCAGATTCACATTACTTAAATCCACACCGCGCTGCTGGAGATTTTGTTGTGTCGTTTGCATCAGCCGATTGATTTCAGAGCCCACCAGGGCGCGCGGCACTTCAACCTTCACTGCGGCAACCAAAGCTGAAAATACCTGTTCTTTAAGTTTCGAACGTATGCGTTTGGCTACTTCCTGCTTCAAACTCTCTTTAATTTCGGCCTGCATTTTTTTAACATCGCCGTCTTCAACGCCTAAACTACGCGCAAAATCGGCATCAATTTTTGGCAAAATGGCCTGCTCAACGCTACTCAAGGTAACGTCATAACTGACGGTCTTGCCCGCCAGTTGCTCTGGTTTGTGATTCTTCGGATAGGTAATTTTAAAGGCTTTTTTGCTGCCGGGCTTGCTGCCAATCAGGTTGTCGTCAAACGCTGCAACACGGCCACCCGCGCCCAGTACCAAATCAATACCTTGTTCGCCCGTACTTTCAACTTCTTTACCATCAATCGAAGCGTTTAGCACTACATTCACTTTGTCGCCTTTTTTCGCCGCGCGTTTAACCGGCTCAAAGGTTGCACGCTGCTCAATCAATACCTCGAGAGTCTTTTTCACATCAGCCTCGCTCACTTCCAGCGTCGGGCGTTCAATCTTGATTTTGCCCAGGCTGCCAACAACCACTTCCGGAAACACTTCAAACGTAGCAATGTATTCAAATTGTTCGGCGGCTTCTGCGAACGGTTTGTGCTCGATATTTGGAAAACCGGCGACGCGTAGCTTCTTTTCTTCAACCGCCTCCATAAAGCTACGCTCAACAGCGCCGGAAAACACTTCGTCACGTACTTGCGGACCATGCTGCTGATGAATCAGGTTCATAGGCACTTTACCCGGGCGGAAACCGGCCATTTTGGCGGTGCGCGCAAGACGGCTGATGCGCTGGTTAACTTCTTCTTCCAAAGGCTTCATTGGCACCGTAATCGTCATGCGACGCTCTAATGTGCTGATGGTTTCAACAGTAACAGACATGTGCTTTATTCCTTATTCCATCTTTAGTAATTCATGAATTTGGTGCGAAAGGAGAGACTCGAACTCTCACGCCTTGCGGCGCTGGTACCTAAAACCAGTGCGTCTACCAATTCCGCCACTTTCGCAGCTTGTTCAAGTTTATTAATATCAAACTTATTA
>JBCKUK010000040.1:0-10859 GCA_038924905.1 Methylophilaceae bacterium
AATAGCTCTCACCGCCTGCGAGAAAAAAGAGAGTCAGCTCGTTGTGCTGTATAAAAGCTCTGTTGCTCCCGGCAATAGCGTTGTCTCCTTATATCAATCGCGATGATGAAACAGGCCAATTTGCAACAGCTCATTGTGAGAGTCTCAAGGAGCTATACAAATCTAAGGAGCGAATAGATTACATTTGCTCAACCATAGTTTTTGATGAATACAAGCCGTCCATTAAATGACGCTCCGTAAATGGGGCCGGAGTCAATTATCGAGCTAGTGTAGAGCGCAATAACTAAAAAGCATTGCGTCGCATCGGAAGATGTCGGTCTCGCCCGACCAGCGAGTTACTTTCTTGTGCTTGTCCACAAGAAAGTAACCAAAGAAAACGCTACCCCGCTGCCGCTTCACTTCCCCTGCGCTGCTCGACCTCACGGGCGGCAATCAAACTCGCCCTGACAAGCCACACAAGTCGTGGCTTGTCATGGAGCTCAAACAAGTGATTGCCGAATACTCCCGTGATGTCTGTGCTGCTCGGCGCGTCAGAGGGGATAAAATTCAAAACCATTTCACTCGTCATTCCGGCGAAGGCCAGAATCCATTAGGTTTAAAAGGAAAACTAGATTCCGGCTTCCGCCGGAATGACGGCCGGGGTTTTAAACTTAGGCAATATTTCTGATGAATGAAATACGTGTATCTTCGCTGTTGGCCAGACTTAACGCTTCGTCAGGCTTTTCTTTTTCTGCAATGTCGCCGAACAGCGGGTCTTCATCTTCGGCTGTCATGGCTGACAAGCCTTTGAAGTCGTAGAGATCGGTATCTGCCAGATGCGAAGGCTCTACATTGGTCAATGCGCGAAAGATATTGTTGACGCGCCCGGGTTGTTCCAGCTCCCACGCTTTCAGCATATCTTTTACTTTTTGCCGTTGCAGGTTCTCCTGCGAGCCACATAAATCGCACGGAATAATAGGGAAGTTCATCGCGCGTGCATACGAGGCAATGTCTTTCTCGGTGCAGTAGGCCAGCGGACGGATGACGATATGCTGGCCATCATTGGTGCCCAGTTTAGGCGGCATGGCTTTCATCTTGGCACCAAAGAACAAGTTCAGGAATAGCGTTTCAACGATGTCATCACGATGATGGCCAAGCGCAATTTTGGTCGCGCCCAGCTCTTTTGCCGTGCGGTAAATCACGCCACGCCGTAAGCGCGAACAAAGCGAACAGGTGGTTTTGCCTTCCGGGATTTTTTCTTTAACGATGGAATAGGTATCTGCTTCCACGATGCGGTAATCCACACCCAGGTTTTTCAGGTATTCGGGCAGGATGTGTTCGGGAAAGTTGGGCTGCTTCTGGTCAAGGTTCATCGCAATCAGCTTGAAGTCAATCGGCGCGCGCTGTTGCAGCGCCAACAGCATCATCAGCATGGTGTAGGAGTCTTTGCCGCCACTCATGCAGACCAGCACGGTGTCGCCGTCCTCGATCATGTTGTAATCGCCGATGGCTTTGCCGGTAGCTGTGATCAGGCTGTTGCGCAGGCGGATGAAATTGCCGGAAGCGTTGTCAGGGATATGCTTGATCATGGCTATAAATTCAGTGAGCGTCCGCCATCGACCGCGATGACTTGCCCGGTTACAAACGGCGCATCCTGCACCAGAAAGCGTACGGCTTTGGCGATATCGTCGCCTTCACCAATGCGCTTGAGCAAGGTTTGCGAAATGACGCGCTGGCGATAAACCTCATTGAATTGCGGGTTGTCTTCCGGCCACATGACGGGGCCAGGCGCTACTGCATTGACGCGTACCTCAGGGCCTAGCTCCTGTGCCAGGGATTTGGTCAGGGTAACCAAGCCGGCTTTAGCCACGCTATAGACGATATAACCTTTTTTTGGGCGCTCTGCATGCATGTCGGTGATGTTGACGATGCAGCCGTGCTGCTTGCGCAGCTCCGGTGCCGCAGCTTGCGACAAGAACAAGGGTGCTTTGAGGTTGGAACCCATTAGATCCTGCCACTGGTTATCGTCAATTTCGCCCAGCTCAGTCGCAAAATAACTGGAGGCATTATTGATCAGCACATCAAGGCAGCCAAAATGGCCGATGGTTTCCTGCACCAGGCTGGGCAATATGGCCAGATTAAGCAGATCGCCCTGGATAATGGCAACAGAATTTGGCCGCTGTAGATTGAGCTCTGCTTGCAGGGCGCGCGCTTCCTTGACCGAGCTGAGATAATGAATCATGAGTTTTGCGCCGCCGTCATGTAGCAGGCGGCAGATGGCAGCACCGACGCGCTTGGCACCGCCGGTAATCAATACGACTTTACCTTCCAATTTATCTTGCTGGCTAGAATTCACGCGGGTTCCCCTGTTTCAACTGCATTATAATCCATATCGATGAATTCATTACCCCAGCCCAGCCCCGAGGCACAACAGCGTAGCGAGCAACTCACGGCACTCATACGCGCTGAAATCAATGCCGCAGACGGCTGGATAGATTTTGCCCGATTCATGCATCTGGTTTTATACACACCCGAGCTGGGTTATTACAGTGGTGGCGCGAGAAAGTTCGGGCAGGACGGCGACTTTGTCACTGCGCCGGAAATATCCCCTTTGTTTGCACAAACGCTGGCCAGACAGGTGATGCAAATTTTGCGTGCCACCAATGGCGATATTCTGGAGCTAGGGGCTGGTACAGGCCGCCTGGCAGCCGTATTGTTATTGGAGTTGGAGGCTGCGCAGCAATTGCCGACGCGTTACTATATTCTGGAAGTCAGCGCGCATTTGCGCGAAGTGCAGCGCGAAACCTTGCAGCACGAACTTTCGCCTGATCTTATGCGGCGCGTTGAGTGGCTGGACAGTTTGCCAGATGAAATTAACGGCCTGGTACTGGCCAATGAAGTGCTGGATGCTTTGCCAGTCCACGTAGTGCACATGTCTGAAGAAGGCCCTTGTGAATGTGGGGTGGTGTGGGATACGACTGGTTTCGTTTGGGAAAATCGGCCTGTTAGTGATGCACGATTACTGGAGCAGGTGACAAAGCTGAATTTACCGCTTGGTTACACCAGCGAGCTATGTCTGGCAGCCACAGGTTTAATGGCCAGTCTGGCAGAACGCTTGCAGCAGGGCGCGATGTTATTCATAGATTATGGTTTTTCGCGGCGGGAGTATTACCACTCACAGCGCAACCAGGGCACGCTGATGTGCCATTACCAACACTATGCGCACAGTGACCCGTTTTGGTATCCAGGTCTACAGGACATTACCGCCCACGTAGATTTCACAACCTTGGCCGAAGCGGGCGTGGCGCATGGTTTGCAGCTGAAGGGCTATACCACACAGGCACAGTTTCTAATCAATTGCGGGATCACGGACTTGCTCACGCAGGTATCGCCGAGCGATGTCGCGTCATATACGCCATTGGCGGCGCAGGCGCAAAGATTGTTGTCGCCGGCTGAGATGGGCGAGTTATTCAAGGTGATTGCTTTTGCTAAAAATATGTCCGAAGCGCTACCGGGTTTTGCCCGCGGCGATAAGCAGCACACGCTATAGCAGAGCGTGGTAAACGCATCCCGTATAATCTCTTTATTGACGTTTATGGAATTGCGCGCTATGAAATTACCCCCGATGGAATTACCGGAGAAAGCAGCCTTGCATCGGCGAACCATCCGTAGTTATGTGCTGCGCCAGGGGCGCATGTCGCCGGGACAGGTCAAGGCGATTGAAGCGCTGTATCCACGCTTTGGCCTTGAATATGCAACAGAGAAACTGGATTTTGATGCGGTGTTTGGGCGCAAAGCGCCGCGCATTCTGGAAATCGGCTGCGGTATGGGCGAGACCACGGCGACAATAGCGGCAGCGAATCCAGAGCATGATTATTTGGGGATTGAGGTGCACGGCCCCGGGGTTGGTAATCTTTTAAAATTGATAGACGCTAATCAACTGGCCAATCTACGCATTATTCAGCACGATGCGGTTGAGGTGCTGGCGAATATGATTGTGGACGCGAGCATGGACGGGGTACACATTTTTTTCCCCGACCCATGGCACAAGAAAAAACATAACAAGCGGCGGCTGATACAAGCGCCATTTATCCATGTTTTATGTGCCAAGTTGAAGGCAGACGCGTATATTCATGTGGCGACTGACTGGCAGGATTATGCGGAATGGGCGCTGGAAGTGCTACGCGCTGAACCCAAGCTGGAAAACACGGCGGCAGATTATGCACCACGGCCTGAGTATCGGCCACTGACCAAGTTTGAGCGGCGCGGGCTGAAGTTAGGCCATGGGGTTTGGGATCTCATTTTCCGGCGTAAATAGCCATTTTCCTATGACGGCTTCGGCCTCTTCCACGCCCTGTTTTTTCAGGCTGGAAAAAAGCTGAACCGTGCAGTTTTCCCAATGCATATCCAGCTCCTTGCGTACGGCCAGAAGTGTCTGCTTGGCCGCTTGACGCGAAAGCTTGTCCGATTTCGTCAATAAAACATGCACTGGCCGACCGCTATGGCCAAACCAATCCAGCATTTGCCGGTCCAGCGGTGTCAGCGGGTGGCGGCAATCCATCACCAATACCAGCGCATTAAGCGTAGGACGGTCGCTTAAATAGGCAGCCAGCGTGGTCTGCCAATGTTTGCGCAAAGCTTCGGGCACTTTTGCGTAGCCATAGCCGGGCAAATCCACCAAATAGCGCTCATTACCCAAAGCAAAAAAATTGATCAGCTGCGTGCGGCCAGGCTGCTTGCTCACATAAGCCAGGCGATTGTGGTTAGCCAGTGTGTTGAGCGCACTGGATTTGCCAGCGTTGGAGCGTCCGGCGAACGCGACTTCGACACCTACGGCTGGCGGCAGGTCGCGCAGGTGGTGGGCGGATATATAGAACTCGGCATTCTGGAATAAGGGCATAAATAGATTTTGTCATTCACTTCAAGCGGGCGAAAATGCTATCATGATAATAGCAATTTTCTATAAAATGATTTCGGTGATTTTCGGGCTAAATTTAAGGATTAAGCAATGAATTTTAGTAGGATTGCGCTATTTGCAGCTAGCTTATTGGGCGCTGTTTCCGCATATGCGGCGGGCGACGCTGCCAGGATAGCTGCGCAGACTTGTGTTGCCTGCCATGGTGCCGATGGTAACAGCACAATTTCGCTGAATCCGAAGTTAGCCGGACAGCAACCAGAATATATCACCAAACAGCTCAACGATTTTAAATCCGGCAAACGTAAAAACGCGGTGATGGCTGGCATGGTAGGCACACTATCCTCCGCAGACATGACAAATCTCGGCCTCTATTTTGGCTCACAAACCATCAAGAACGGCAAAGCCAGAAGCAACGGTGCAGGCTCAGTAGGCGAGAAAATATACAAAGCCGGTGTTGCTGCCACGGGTGTTCCTGCCTGCGCGTCTTGCCATGGCCCTGCGGGTGCGGGCATACCCGTGCGATTTCCGAGCTTAGCTGGACAGCATGCGGATTACACTTTGGCTCAGATGAAAGCATTTCGTACCGGAGAGCGCGCCAATGCGCCCATGATGCTCACCATTGCCGCAAAAATTACCGATCAGGATATGGCAGCGGTGGCAGACTATATTCAGGGTTTGCGCTAATTTTATAAAATGACAGCTGATTGTTAAGGAACCTCTGATTAAATCCGCAGAATAGGGATTCCTTCCCCCTGCCAGGGGGAAGGGTAGGATGGGGGTCAAGTGTATCAATGAGTTGCGCCACCACCCCACCCCAGCCTTCCCCCTGAAATGGGGAGGAGCTTAAGTTGTAGCGCTAAGACCACCCTTAACTTTTTAGCTGTACCCAACAGGATTTCTTGACCTTGAGACCAGCACCCCCAAATACCAAACGCTTTTATGAGCTCCTAAGCTCCATGCGTTTTGCCGTCAGCTTGCTGACGGTACTCGGTATTGCATCCATCATCGGCACCGTGCTCAAGCAAAATGAACCTTACACCAATTACATCATTCAGTTTGGCCAATTCTGGTTTGAATTTTTTGAAGGTCTAGGGCTGTATGACGTGTTGTGATTATACCCAGGCGCCAATTGCATTAAAATAGGCAGCTTACAAAACCAAAAAACTACCATGACCGACAACATCGTCGAAATTAATCACCTCTCCTTTGGCTACAAAGGGCGCGCGCTGCATAAGGGCATCAATATGGTGTTCCCGCGCGGCAAAGTGGTGGCTATTATGGGCTGTAGCGGTAGCGGCAAGACCACTTTACTGAGACTTATCGGCGGCCAACTCAAACCCACGCAAGGCCAGGTGCGGGTAGATGGTGAAGTAGTGCACGAGCAAGACCGCACAAGGCTGCAAAAGCTAAGGCGCAAGATGGGCATGCTGTTCCAGATGGGCGCGCTATTTACTGACTTATCCGTGTTCGAGAATGTTGCTTTTCCCATACGCGAACATACCGATTTGCCTGAATCCATGATTCGTGATTTGGTGATGATGAAATTAAATGCGGTTGGCTTGCGCGGCGCACACAGCTTAATGCCTGTTGAGTTGTCCGGTGGTATGGCGCGCCGCGTCGCCCTGGCTCGCGCAGTTGCATTGGATCCGGCCATTGTAATGTATGACGAGCCCTTTGCCGGGCTGGACCCAATATCAATGGGCGTTATTGCGAATTTGATACGCAGCCTGAACAATGCGCTGGGTGCGACCTCTATCGTAGTCACTCACGATGTACATGAGGCATTCTCAATTGTGGATTACGTCTACTTTGTGTCTGAAGGCGTGGTGACGGCAGAAGGCACACCAAAAGAGCTGCTTAAATCGCGCATGCCGTTTGTGCATCAATTTGTGCATGGTGAATTCGATGGGCCCGTGCCTTTCCATTACCCTGCGCCAGATTACGGGCGCGATATGCTGAGAGGGCGTGATGCTTAGGCAGCTCGGCTTGAATAGAACGGATGCGTTACTGCGCCGCATAGGCCATCGCTTGATTGACCGTCTGTGGCGCCTGGGTTCTGCTGCAAGGTTCTTTGTTTATACCCTGCTTTATTCCGGCGAGAGTTTCCGCCGCCTGCATTTAACCATCCGCGAGATCTATTTTACTGGTGTGATGTCCCTGATTATTATTTTAGTGTCCGCTTTTTTTGTTGGTATGGTGCTGGCGCTGCAAGGCTATCACACCTTGCAAAAATATGGTTCATCAGAGGCTATTGGCGTGCTGGTGGCTTTATCATTAGTGCGTGAGCTTGGTCCGGTGGTGACCGCGTTACTATTTGCCGGACGTGCCGGCACAGCGATTACCGCAGAAATTGGCTTGATGAAAGCGACTGAGCAATTGTCCGCAATGGAAATGATGGCGGTTAGTCCGATAGCTCGTATAGTAGCGCCACGCTTCTGGGCGGGGGTGATTTCCATGCCTATACTTTCTGCATTGTTTACGATGACTGGGATATTGGGAGGTTATCTGGTGGCTGT
The DNA here is from genome assembly GCA_038924905.1 of Methylophilaceae bacterium. Classification (GTDB taxonomy): domain Bacteria; phylum Pseudomonadota; class Gammaproteobacteria; order Burkholderiales; family Methylophilaceae; genus JBCKUK01. Next base: position 7,414 of record JBCKUK010000040.1, read on the forward strand.
GCCGCTTATTGGTGTTGATAGCGGCGCTTTCTGGTCACAAATGCAGGCCAATGTAGATTTCAGAGAAGATATTGTGAATGGTGTCATCAAAAGCTGTGTGTTTGGCGTTGCTTGCACCATGATTGCATTATTTGAGGGGTTTGATGCACCACCCACTGCTGAAGGTGTAAGCCGAGCGACTACACGCACCGTGGTCAATTCATCGCTGGCAGTATTGGGGCTGGATTTTGTGCTTACCTCATTCATGATAACCGTATAAAAAGAAAACACTGATTTAAGTTGCAGACTCTTAAGCATTGGGGGAAATGATGGAACGAACAACGATGGATTTGTGGGTAGGTATTTTTGCAGCGGCTGGCGTAGCGGCGCTGCTAGGTTTGGCGATGAAGGTAGGCAATCTTACCTCCAGCAGCATTGGCGAAACTTACAGTGTGACAGCTGCCTTTGAAAATGTAGGTGGGCTCAAGCCACGCGCACCGGTGAAAAGCGCGGGTGTGGTGGTGGGGCGCGTTGATGGGATTAAGTTTGATGCAACAACTTTTGAGGCGATTGTAACTTTGAAGGTGGATCAGCGTTTCCCATTCCCTAAGGATACGTTTGCCAATATATACACGGCAGGACTGCTTGGAGAGCAGTATGTGGGCCTTGAGGCGGGGGGCGACACAGATACACTGAAAAATGGTGATAAAATTACACACACTCAGGATGCAGTTGTATTGGAAAAAATGATTAGTCAATTCCTCTACAACAAAGCTTCCGAAAATAAAGATTCAGCAACCAACGATAAAAAACAGGAACAATGAGCATGAAAAAGGTTATTCGGTTATTACTGAGCATGGCGTTGCTTGGTTTTGCAAGTTTTGCTTTAGCTGAGATGGCACCTGATGTGCTGGTGAAGACAACAGCTGAAGACGTGTTGCAGATTGTCAGAAACGATAAGGACATTCAGGCCGGTGATCAGAAAAAGATTTTTGCTCTGGCAGAAGAAAAAATTCTGCCAAATTTTAACTTTGAGCGTGTTTCCCGTTTAGTTTTGGGCAAGTACTGGACGCGGGCAAATAAAGAACAGAAAGAAGCATTTCAACGCGAATTTCGCAGCTTGTTGTTGCGTACCTACGCGATGGCCTTGTCTAAATATCGCAATCAGACGATTGAGTACAAGCCGCTGCGCTCGCAACCAGGCGACACCAAGGTCACTGTTAAAACGCTGATAATACAACCTGACGGCCCACCCATCGGCATTGATTATAGTCTGGAGAAATTTCCTGAGGGCTGGAAGGTTTACGATATTGTCATCGAAGGTGTGAGTCTGGTAACCAACTATCGTGGCCAATTTAGCGATGAAATACGCCAGTCCAGCCTGGATGGATTAATTCAAAAGCTGACTGATAAGAACAAAAAGGCCAGTTCCACTAGCTAGCTGTTCGCGCTATTAACCGATATTAAAAAGCAGAAATCATTTGGTGCAAATTACAAAAGAAGGTAATCGCTGGTTAGTGAGCGGCGCTATGAGCATGCCGCACGTCGAATCACTGCTTGCAGAGAGCGCCGCTTTGGCAGCAGAAAAAGACATTGAGATTGATCTATCTGCTGTGTCCGAGGTAGATACGGCGACTATTAGTCTGTTATTCGAATGGCTGCGTCAAGCTTACAGCCGTCAGTGCAAAGTGACGTATGTAAATCTGCCGAAAAATTTGCTTAGTCTTGCCACGCTTTACGGCGTTTTAGAACTCTTACCACAAGCCCCCCATTGAGTTTTGGGGGTGTTCGCCCCAAGCCTACCTATTATGACTCCCGCGATTAAAATTGAGCAGGTTCACAAGCATTTTGGTGCGTTGCACGCATTAAAGGGCATAGACTTGACTATAGACCAGGGCGAATTTTTCGCCTTGCTGGGCCCAAACGGTGCAGGCAAATCAACCCTGATTAACTTGCTCGCAGGTTTATTGCGGCCCACCAGTGGCAGGCTTTCCGTGATGGGTTTTGATGTGTTGCAGCAATACCGCCAGGCGCGCCATGCGCTGGGCGTAGTGCCGCAGGAGCTGGTGTTCGACCCTTTTTTTAATGTGCGCGAAATGCTGCGTTTTCAGGCCGGCTATTTTGGCCGCGGCCCCGAGAATGATGTTTGGGTAGACGAGATCATTGAATGCCTGGGTCTTGCCGATAAGGTGCATACCAACATGCGCCAGCTGTCTGGTGGCATGAAACGGCGCGCCTTGATTGCGCAGGCATTGGTACATAAGCCGCCGGTATTGGTACTGGATGAACCGACCGCGGGCGTGGATGTTGAATTGCGCCAAATCATGTGGGAATTTATTAAAAGGTTAAATCGTGAGGGCCACACGATTATTCTCACCACACATTATCTGGAAGAGGCGGAAACGCTATGTTCACGTGTGGCGATGATGAAACAGGGTGAGATTGTGGCTCTGGACAGCACAAAAAATTTACTGGATCGTTTTCCCGGAAAAAACTTGCGACTCAAGCTTGGCAGTTCTTCGCTGCCGCAGAGTTTGAGTTCAATGCTACGCAGTGAAGAAAATGGCGAATATATGCTGGCATTGAACGAAGTGACGCAGGTTGAATATGTGTTGGCAGAACTGCGCAAAGCCAACATCATGGTAGAAGATATGCAGCTTATCGAAGCTGACCTGGAAGATGTGTTTGTTGATTTGGTAGGTCGTCCATGAGCCTGATTAACAGCAGATTTCGTGGGCCGTGGACGCTATTCAAGAAAGAGCTATTGCGTTTCTGGCGCGTGGTCTTTCAAACAGTGGCCGCACCTGTGATGACTGCGCTTTTGTATTTATTAATTTTTTCGCACGTGCTGGGTTCGCGCCTTCAGGTTCACGGCGTAGACTACACCACGTTTTTGATTCCCGGTTTGATCATGATGTCGATGTTGCAGAATGCTTTTGCCAACAGCTCATCCAGCTTGATTCAATCCAAAGTAATGGGCAATATCATTTTTGTGTTGCTCACCCCGCTTAGCTATCTGGAGTTTTTCCTGACCTTCCTTGTAGCGGCAATTATTCGCGGCCTGGTGGTAGGCTTAGGCATTTATTTGGTGGCAATTATTTTTGTGGATATGCCCATCCTATATCCCTGGTGGATTTTTATTTTTGCTGTGCTTGGCAGCGGCTTGCTTGGTGCGTTTGGCATTATCGCGGGGATTTGGGCTGAGAAATTTGATCAGATGTCAGCCTTTCAAAACTTCGTGATCATGCCGTTATCATTTCTGTCAGGCGTGTTTTATTCGATACACTCGTTACCACCATTCTGGCAAAAAGTGTCGCACCTGAATCCATTTTTCTACATGATAGATGGCTTTAGATATGGTTTCTTTGGCGCAGGCGATATTTCACCGTATGTGAGCTTCGCCGTTGTGGGTGGCAGCTTTTTTGGCCTATCATTGATCACTTTAGGCATGCTGAAATCCGGTTATA
>JBCKUK010000041.1:0-10713 GCA_038924905.1 Methylophilaceae bacterium
TCGTAAACCTATCAAGATCTTATCGATTATTCATCCGCTTGAGATCGTCAATAATCTGTTGCGAATGGCGTGAGGTATCGACGCTAAGGTAAGTTTTGGCAATGTTGCCTTTTGGGTCAATCAAAAACGTATAGCGTTTAGCCTTTTTGATAAACCCTAGATTCATCAGTGCGCCGTAACTGTCAGCCACTTTGCCATCCTTATCTGAGAGCAGGGTGAAGGGCAGGCTGTATTTTTTGGCAAACCGGGCGTGGGAATCGGTGTCATCCACGCTTATGCCTACCACCTTGGCGCCCAGTTTTTCCAGCTGAACCAGATCATCCCTGAAATGGCAGGCTTCTTTGGTGCAACCCGGGGTGTCGTCTTTGGGGTAGAAATACAGTACCAGCCATTGGCCGGCATAATCGCTTAATTGATGGGCTTGCGAATTAGCATCCGGCAAGGTGAAGTCGGGTGCAGGTTGCCCGGCTTTAGGTGCGGCGCTGCTGAAACTGACTGCGCGAAACACCAGAAGAGCGACAGCTAGCAGCGCAATTACGGCTAAAATTTTCATTTTCATTCTCCAGTATTACTCAGCAAAATCACTGAATTCATCATACAGAAAGCCACACTGATTTTGTCGGCATGCTATGTACGACAGTAAATATGAGAAAATATCGCCATGCCCTCGTAGCTCAGTGGATAGAGCGACCCCCTCCTAAGGGGTAGGTCACACGTTCGATTCGTGTCGTGGGCACCAGTTTTTATAATGCTTGCAGCGATTCAGGCCTTTTTATTTCATGCATGTGTTTGTGGAATGTAACCAGTTTGTAACCGCGCTTACTGAATGGATTGCTTTTGCTCGGGCTGTGTCTTTCTGACTCCCCCCTAAATCAGCCCCCGCTCGGCAAAACTCAGCACTTCCATGCCCGCCACGATGAAATGATCCAGCACGCGCACGTCTACCAGTGCTAAGGCTTGTTTGAGGGCTGTAGTGAGGAGTTCGTCTGACCTGCTAGGCTCTGCCATGCCTGATGGGTGATTGTGGGCAAATATGACCGCTGCGGCGTTGTGGTGCAGGGAGGCTTTGACTACTTCGCGGGGATAGACGCTGGTTTGTGTCAGCGTACCTCTGAATAATTCTTCAATCGCGATCACCCGGTGCTGTGCATCGAGGAACAGCGCAACAAAACTTTCGTGCTCACGCCCGGCGAAGTGTATCCGTAGATAATCACGAACGGCAGCCGGTGCATTTAACGCGTCTCTTTGCTTGACCTCTTCCACTAGCCAGCGCTTGACTAGCTCACGCGCAACCAAGCACCTTTCATGCAGTGCGCCTTGGTCATATTCCGAGGTGAACACAGAAGACAGCGACCCTTGATAAAGTTTCCTTGCTTGCCGTACTCCGACAAGTTTACCCAGCAGCTCGGTGTCGGATAGCCTTAAATAAGTGTGCGTTTGATTGCTTTCGATTGCGCTGTTGCTCATAGTGTCCCCCAATAGGCGAAGTGCCTACTAGTGGGGCGCTGTCAACCCTCCCATACCCCCCGGCGGGCCAACGAGATAAGACCACCCGCCCTACAATGAGATATCGCTCTCATAAAAATGTAAGCTGGGTATATCGATGTAAAGAGCTTTACGTAAGAGGATTGGGCTTTTGCTTTACGTCAAAAAACGCGCTGATTTATGGCTTACAAATTTAACGCTGGCTTTGTTCTGCAGTACACGTCAAGAAGAGGATGATCCTCGCGCCTGGTTATTTCTGCGCGATATCAGTCAACTCTTCACTGAAGTGCCGTCATCTTTTTTGCATCACGCTGAATCAGCGCGCCGATTAGAGCGCCTACCATCGTTCCGGCAACCGCAACCGCCGAAGCAAGAATCTGTGCGTCCATCACTTGCCCGCCAGCTCATGATAAAGCTTCACATATTCGCCAACCATCTGTTCTGCCGTAAAGTATTTCCAATACCGCTCTTCAGCGCGCCGGCCCATTTCTGCAGCCTCCGTCGGGTGTTCCCACAAGTACTGCATCGCTTGGCGTAGGGCGGCAGGGTCGCTGGGCGGCACCACCAGCCCCGTCTCATCGGCGATATTGATGAATGTAGTACCAGTGCCAATTTCGCTAGAGATCATCGGCTTGCCATACATGGCACCTTCCAGCAGGGAGATACCAAACGCCTCAGAGCGCAAGTGGGATGGAAAGAGAACGGCGTAGCACAGTGTCAACAACGCAACTTTATCCTCATCAGGCAAGTGTCCCAGAAAGTGAATGTTGCGCAAGCCAAGTTGAGCCGCGTGTACTTTGAGATCACCCTCGATGGGTCCAGCTCCCACGATGACGATGGGGTGGTCAGTGCCTTGCGCTGCTTCCATCATGATATGCAGGCCCTTGTAGTACCGGAGCACCCCCACAAAAAGGAAAAATTTTGGGCCGAGCTTTTCCCGCCAAAATTGCAATCGCTCCGCCCGTGGCTGTGGGTAGGTTGCCTTGTCCATACCAATTGGAATCACACTCACCTTTTCGGGGTACCTGGCTAACACGTCACTGGTTGCCAAGTAGTTAGGTGAAGTAGCCACAATGCGATCCATACTTCCCAGAAACTTCCACATCAAAGGCCTGTAAAGTTTGAGCAGATTTTTTTGGCGAATGATGTCCGAGTGGTAGGTCACCACAGTAGGTTTCTTAATGCGCGTCGCGAAATGCACCACATCCATAAACGGCCATGGAAAGTGGTAGTGAATGACATCCGCCTGCTTGGCCAGCTGCGCAAAGCGTAGAAATGCAGAGAGTGAAAACCCTGTTGATACAACCTGAAGGTCAAGCCGCGCCCGGTGCGCAAGGTAACCATCAATTTCAATCGTGCGAGGCACTCGATCAGGTGTCAGTGACAACACATCAGTCTGGATCCCAAGCTTGATGGCGCCCCTGGCTATTTGATTGATGACTTGTTCGATGCCCCCCGTCGTGTCGGGGAAAGACGTCTTGAAAAAATGTAAAATCCGCACTCTTCGCCCAATTCAAATATTTTGAAAGCGCAACTTATTCGTGGTGATTCAACCCAGATTGTTCATTATAGCCAAAACACTCGTTTTAAAGAGATTTCCTAATGGTATCCATTAGGAATTATTCAATTAAATCAATCGTAGGTATATCTAATGGACAATCTGGGTTCAAAGTTTGGTAACCGTGTTTCTTGACCAACTCATCGCGCTCGGCAGACTTGAGATCCTCGCGCACCATCTCGGCCACCAGCTCCTTGAAGGTGATTTTGGGCATCCAACCCACAGATATTCATAAGGCGAATTATACCTGCTTACCCATCAACCTTGCCTCGCTACCAAAGGCATCGTTATTCACGGCACGGTATACCTCCACAGTTTCCCGCGCGGTCGTATCCCAGGAATACCTGCTTGCAACTTCCAAAGATCGTCTGGATGCTTCACCTCGCCACCGATCATCTTCCAGCAGCACACGAATGCTTTCAGTCATCGCTTGAATGTCTTCAGCCTCCATAATAAGTGCCGCCCCTGAGGCCACTTCCGGTAACGATGAGCGATTGGAGATAAGCACCGGCAAGCCGCTCGCCATGGCTTCAAGCACGGGCAAGCCGAATCCCTCGTACAACGACGGGTAAACAAACCCTCGAGCGCTAGAGAATAACTGCGACAAATCGGCCTCCAACACGTATCCAAGGTAGCGCAACCAGCCCTGCTGCTGGCCCCGATCAATACGGCGGTGGATAGCCTCACTCCGCCATCCATAACCGCCAGCCAACACCAGAGGGTAACGATTTCGCAGAGCCAGAGGCAACGCTTCATAGGCCAACAGCAATGCCTCGATATTCTTTCTTGGCTCAATCGTTGCCACGCAGAGCGCGTAGCCCCCATACGCCAAGCCGAACTTCCCCAGCACACCAGCCGTCTCATCAACCCCTCTGGGACGGTACGCCTCGTCAACCCCCAACAGAACGGCACGTATCTTGTTTTTTGGCCAGCCAAAAAACTCAATAATCTCCTGGCGAATGAATTCCGAAGGGGTAATCAAATAATTCGCACGGTCCAATGCAATCTGAATTTCCCGCTGCATGAAAGCAACACGCTCCGGCGGATGAAACTGCGGGCAAATAAAAATCGAAAGGTCGTGAATAGTTGCGATTGCCGGCCCCGCACAAGGTGGCAGGTAGAAATTGGGGCCGTGATACAAATAATCGGGAAACCCCCGCAAACGTTGGCGCAACAACAAGGGAGACAACAAGCGATAAGCCGCCACCGCCAACGGGATACGTAACAGCCGCTGCCGTACAGCAAGCTTAGCCGGCGACTGGTCGAGCAGCGACCGGACATCGTTCACCCAATGGCCTTCGAAAAAAAAGCGCACCGACTCCACATCTTGCATGCTCGGAACCCGGTTTGCCAGCTCCCATGTGTAGCGGCCGATACCGGTCAGGGGTGGTTTGATCGCATTGACGGCGAGAATGATATTCATTGCTGCGACCAGTTGAAATGGATTACATCATACTTCCATGTACCCAGCCATTTCTCTCTCATCTGCAAGCCCATGCGGGTATCGCCGGAATTTTACGGTTCTTTGCTGAGCATGGGACGGAAAACATTCGCCCTCCCACGCAAGCGCTCGCGTACTGACAGTGTATACCCGACAGAAATAGAATCACCAATGAAAAAATATTCGGCAGCCTCGGGTCTGCGATGAAGTCCCAGTTGCCCTTGAGGCCGACTGATGGTGTGAATGGTTGGACTGATATTGATTGGGCATGTGCAAACGAAGCAATGCAAAATGCAACATATACTACCCAACCCACGGAACTGCCCCCCGAAGTGAAGTTGGATATGCCACGCTCACACCCTGCCCCTGGATGACAGCCCCACAATCCACTGTTGCATCATGTGCAAAAAATTTGCCATCGTCCAATATAAAACCATCCCTGCCGGAAACGTATAGAAAAGGACAAAAAAGCTAACCGTCATCAGTAACATAGGCCATAGTTGACGTTTTTCAACATCCCCATCAGACGTTGGCGGTGCCGACATCACCATCATCAAAAAGGTGCTTAGCGCCATCAAAACCGGCAGCAAATTGAAATAAGACCCCAGTAGTGGAACTTCAAAACCCAAAGCAAACAACCTGTCTGGCTCGGCTAGAGTATCTATCCAAAGAAACGAAGCTTCACGTAACTCGAACACCTGACCCAATACATTGAACAGCGCGACAAAGATAGGGATTTGTAACAAAATCATAAGTAGCGGTTTGAGTCCCGCCAGAGGACTAACACCATGCTGCTCGTAAAGTTGCAGAATTCGTTCGCTTTGTTCACCCCCTTTGTAGTTCTTTTTTATTTCGGTCAACTCTGGCTTCATGGCCTTTTGCACAGCCATAAAAACCAGATGACTTTTTAATGACCGTTGCGCCAGCGGATACATGAGCAGCCGCACACCTACCGCAAGAACAATGATTGCCAATCCCCAACTGGGAATCAAACCATGGAGAAACCCCAGCATCCCAAGTAAAGCAAAGCTCAGACTACGCATCCATTGCCACAACTCTGGAAACAACAGCTCAGAAAAATCATAACCCTCGCCAACGAGTGCATCTTTGGATTTTGGGCCAGCATAGACTAGATAACTGCGCTCAATTTTTCCTCCGGGCAGAAGAGTTCTCGGCTCAAACTCCAAGACTAATTTTGGCAAATAACGCTGGGGCAGACCCACCGATTCGCTCCCTGGGTAGACTCGCACTCGATCCAATGTTTGCTGCCCCTCAGGCATCAGAAGCAAGGCAAAATAACGGCTCTGAAGTCCCGCCCAGCTAGCCGAATTTACATCATACACACCGTCCGCTGCATCCTTGTCAAAAGGAAAACGCTGAAGTCCCTTTTCTCTCGAATAAATAACGGGCTCCACATACGAATAGAGGGTATCCGCTATGCCGAACCCCGCGACGGGATACTCGCCCAAGCCCGGTCCAAGTTGCAATCCGAGGCCATGGTTTAATACTAACGGCGAGGAGGAGTGATTGATAAATTCCAGACCAAGTTTAAATCTGCGCTGACCCGATAATGTCTCAAGGCGCTTTCTCAACTCCAAGCGACCATCCCGGCTCATTATGGAAGTAACCAAGCCTGCCTCTTCTACCTCTTGGCGCAGAGTATTCTGATCCCAATCTACGCCTTGAATGGAAAAATGTCGGCTAAGCGTTTCATTCTTGCTGCGCGTCACCAGTGAGACCCATTCGGGCGTGGCGCTGTGTGAGTCATTTCCTATATTGACAGCCAAACCTTCGACATAGGTTCCGTCAACAGCGGCCTGCACGCGCATCAGCCCATCTTGCAACGTAAGCCCACCCGCAAAAGCAGACGAAATCGGGGCAAAAAACGACAGGCACCATAACAACGAAAATGTCCTATGCAGCAAAACACTCAGGTCAAGGCGCATAATTCTATCGGGGCGAATAAGTTGTGAATTATTAATCAGCAAATATTCCTATAATTTTAATCTCTGGGTCAAATTCCCCGCCACTTACGGCAAATGGTTCGACCAAATACAACCAAGTAGAAGGCAGGGTCACCCCCACCCTAGCAGCCTGTCTGCTAGCCCCCTGAAAGAATGGGAACACAGCCGTCCTCACCAAGCTCGCTTGGCCGCCGCATAAGTCAAACTTTTGTTGCTATTTTGGGTCATGTTCATCATGAACACTGGTTTGTTCAGGCATCTTCTCTGACTTACGGATTCCAAAAAAACGTAACAAACGATGCCAATATAATTTAGCAGTTACCGCGATTGCTGCTACAGCAGCCAGAACACCTTGCAACAAAGCGCTACCAGTACCTGGATCGAGATAAGCATAGGCATTAGTTACCAAAAGCTGGTTGACGACCAACCCTGTTAATAGGGTTGATACAATATACATTTTCTTCATTAATACTCTCCCATTGTGTAATTTTTACTAGATTATGTTCTCATATAAAGACACATAGCTGCTATGTCTGATTTCTCTTCATTAAGTATAGGGTTCTCTCTGATCCTTCTATTGCCTCCGCCCGCCGAATTGTAAAGTACTCACCGAAAGCTTGCTCGAAATGCTCACGGTCATAATCAATAAATATGTCCTCACGTGATCTCAATAATCGCTGCACCTGACTATCCGTTTTTGGAACGAATTCTATAATCAAGTTACCGCTACAGAGAGCAGCAAAAAAGGAGGCTACTCGGATGAAGGGAATATTGTTCGAGACAGAAAGATGATGAATTAACGCCAGAGCCATAACACAATCAACTGGGCCCCGATCGGTTAGAGCATCGCGCTCGGTGCTATGCCAGCCCAATCCAGGACTGGGATTAGTCAAATCGAGTAATAATGGTAATAGAGAGGATTCATTTTGGTTTCGGACTTGACGATAATTAATTTCAACTGCAGTGGGATCGATGTCAAAAGCCACTGTAGGTAAGCCACGATCAGAAGAGATACGACTAAATAATCCTATATTTGCACCTAGGTCCCATACTTCGTTTGGATCAATTTCATCCAAGAAAGCTGCAATATATCTTCGCTTAATCTCAAAGGAACTGTCTGAATAATTTGTATCATTATAGTAATCACCCCATTCAGTACCACCTGGTTTCCACTCGAGCTTCACGACAGTTTTGCGTAATCCGTCAAGCAAGCCCATAAGACCGACTTTACTTACTTTGCTCAACCTCAAAACAGTTTCTGAAGGTGACTTGTGGCTGGCTGCAAAAGATTTTTGAGACCACGCATGCAAATGCAAATGCATCAGCAGCCCAAAGTTTAGCCAAGTCCTTCGTGGCAACAGTATGCTAGCCAAATCTAATGGCAAACCGTCAATCTGTGCACGCTGCAATTGCATAAGTCTTACGTCACGTTTTGCCATCACCGCTAGCGGTGCGAGGAAATGCTGGCAAAATTGTCTATAGGCCATCCACGGCTTACCTTCAATGTATGGCTCAAAGGACAACGTGTCGATGAAAATTGGGTGGCCACGATGAAACTGCACATTATAAGCAGATGCATCTTTAAGGCACATGCCATGCTCTAAAGCAATGCGCTGTATATCGAGCGTAAGCAGCGCGGCATCCTTGAGCTGACTAAAGCACCACTCATAGGGGTAGGAGATTAATTTTATCGGTTCAGGTTTTAATGTTCTCCATACACTACTTTCGTCCGCAACCGGGCCATCGACTTCATCATGGGGAATGAGCATGCCCTGCTTAACCAGCGCAGCGTAAAGACCGGAATCTATAAGCATTTGATAATGCCCCTGGTAGCTCCGATTAACCTGTCGATATAATGCACCTTCGTGCTGAAAGATAAAACCGGAAGGATCCCTGAATGATGCTGATAGCGTCACGCAATTATTGGATTCCCCTGGAGAACTCGTCGCCCCCTGTGTCATTCAAATGTTCCTCTCTCTAAACTGACTAATACCATATTTCTTACAGGCCATAGTTTTTCATATTTCACGTTACGTCGTTGCTATTCAACGAGGATGGATCCATCGCCCGCTCGCGCCCATCCATATACTAGCGTTTGCCATTCTTCTCAACGATCACTAACTCCTTGGCGGCTATACCCAGCTTGCGGCAATCTGTGGAATTGCTAACTTCACAAGGGGCTGTGGGCTCGCTGATAACAAACACAATATTAAGCAGGCCATTCCCGACAACATCGGCAGGGATAGCGGCTTCGTGCCACGCCAAATCGAGCATCTGCCATGTCGCAATTTTTTTGTCGTTTACCAGAACATCGACCTGCTGTGGGGCGCCGCCTTTCGCGGGAAAAGCTTTAGCATTTAAACGGAGCAATAAATTCTTTCCTTGAGCCATCGTCGCATCAAGCGTTAATTTACTCCTGGAGCCAACCGTCCAACGATGGTTCGTCTCCGATTCACCCCATCCTTCCATGGTGTAGTCATTCGAGCTTTCAGCCGAGGCAAAATTGATGGTCTCACCCAAGTTATAAGCTGTAGTTTTCGGCAATTTTCGCATTCCACCTTTAGCATACTCAATATAGGAATTACTCCATGCAGAGATATCACGGACATCCCCATTTACAACATATTCATTCATTCGGGGCAAATATTTACTTTTAAATTTCCAGTATGGCGCGCTCCAGTCATAATAGAAAAATTTCCGCTCTCTCACCGACTTATCTTCCAGAACTCTGCGCTTTCCGCACCCAAATGCTGCATCATTGTCCGAAAGAATACATACCACATCGGCTAAATGCACAGGTGCATCCGAATACGAGAGCGCAGAATTGGCTGTGCTGGATTTATATAAAAAAAGCGGTCTCGATGAAGCCAGCACTCGTGAGCTAACAGAATCGGCTGTCAGCTCGTTCATACCTGTAATATCGGTTGGCAAAATCGAACGACTGCTATGATCACCTGCAACAAGAATTTCTGCCGTGTCGTAAACTCCGAGCTGCTTGAGCCGTTCTAACTTTCTACGCAGAAGGCTTAAAACACCGCGCGACTGCAGAACATATGACGCCCGATTATTCGGCATGTTTTTCACATAATCAAATTTCTCGTTGACCACTAAAGGCCAGTGGGCGCCAAAATAGTGATAAAATCTGAACTCACCTTTGTTATTTGAGCGTACTTCTGCATATTTTTCAAAAGATTGCAGAAACCGCAAATCAATACCATGTCCTTTCGGCGGCAACTTGTCGGACTTCATTAAATTGGAAACAAACCAGTTACCTTCATTGTAAAATGACGGTTTCAGTTTTGTCGGTAAAGCGCAAAAAAAGCCATGATCCAACACTAACAGTCTCTGATCAACTAAACCTCTCCAGCTTATATCTGCCACGACGTCCATTGACGAATATTGAGATTTAATACCTGCGAACACGGGGGTATATATTGACACCAAGCTAGCACCATAACCCTTGGAACTAAAATAGTCAGCAATATTATTAGCGGCATTGTTGGCTTTTATCCAATCCTTGACCGGAATTTCGTTCTTGTAAGACTTGCCCGTATTCATCATGGGTACAGATGCCAGCGTAGTAGGATATCCGCCGAGTGTATTGGGATAAAAAGTAAACCCTTGCAGAAATTTAACCTCTTCAGGCCAGCGTTGCGCAATCTCATTAAAAATATCTGACTGAAATGTGTCAAGAATGATGACAATTTTATTGTTTTTCGCGTGAAAGAAAAAAGCATTGCTTGAAGTCCTAGCAACAGAATGCTTGGTTTCGTAGTCAGAAATAAACCATGAACTAATCAAGGTCAGCGCACCCAGAAGAACAACGCCCTGCGCTATCGACAGCAGCATTTTGCTTGATCGATACGCTAAAAAAATAATAGCACTGACAATAACAAACCAAACCAGTATTTCCACATTCGCGTGGACATCCCATTTGCTCCAATCAATTTTATGGCCGTCCATTTGCCCAAACTGCCAGTTTAAAAGCTGGCTTTGCACCCAAGCGGCCACAGCAAGACCGAGCAATAGGCCTGCAAACCCCTTATATCCTGGCAACTTTCGGGCAAGGAATAGCAAGCTCAAGAGTAAAACTGAGCTGCCCAAAAACGCAATGAAAAGCAAGGGAAAAATGTCCGTCAGGGCCGCCGAATACTCCGAATAATTGCCCAGATAGAAAGAAATTGGCGCGACCAGAATAATGACAAATGGCAGAACCACCGCCAACAAAACAGATTGCTTTACGCTGTACGGTTTGATGCAGCGAA
>JBCKUK010000042.1:0-10579 GCA_038924905.1 Methylophilaceae bacterium
AAATGCCTTAAACTCATCAGACGAGAAATTAAGTGGGATCTGGCGCTATGCTTTTCAAAAAATCGATAAAAGCTACATTCGGTGTGTATATGCCAGGTTGGCGTGCCTCACTGGCGTTTTCACATGATGTTTGTGTCGCACTGCTGGCTTGGATCACAGCGTATTTGTTGCGATTCAACTTTGCAATACCCACAGAGTTTGTGCCAACTTTATGGCATATAGCACTATGGGCGATCCCACTCCAGGCATTTATATTTATTGGGTTCGGACTTTATCGTGGGGTGTGGCGCTTTGCCAGCATTCTGGATTTACAGCGCATTTTAACGGCAGTTTTAGCCGCATCTTTGGCTGTGACTGCTGTGCTATTCATGTTTAAGCCTATTGGCGTTGTTCCGCGATCAGTTTTGATACTAGACCCTGTTTTGTTGGTCCTGATGATGGGCAGCAGCAGATTTGCTTACCGCGCCTGGAAGGAACATCGTTTATATGGCCTGACCCTTAGTTGTGGCGAGCCTGTATTGGTGCTGGGTGCAGGAGATGCCGCCATTGCCTTGCTGAAAGATCTAGCGCGTAGCGTGGAATGGCGGGTCATTGGTTTGCTTGATGATGATCAGGCAATCCTTGGCCGAGAGTTGCTAGGGGTTAAGGTGTTGGGCAATATCTCACAATTATCAGAATTTGCTAATGCCTTGGGAGTTCGCCACGCAATTATTGCGATGCCATCAGCCGCGCATCAAACCCGCCGCCGTGCGGTGGAGATTGCCAACCAAAGCGGTTTGACTGTGCTGACGGTTCCAGCTTTTGATGATTTGATCAGCGGCAAAGTCAGCGTTTCGCAGATCAGGCGGGTCGAGGTAGAAGATTTACTTGGGCGCGAGCCGGCTAAGCTGGATGATGAAGGTTTGCATGGCCTGATAGATGGTCGCGCGGTGATGGTGAGTGGCGCCGGTGGCTCAATCGGCTCTGAACTATGTCGGCAAATCATTAAGTATCAGCCCAGCCTACTGGTCTGCCTGGAACTTTCAGAATTTGTGTTGTACAAGCTTGAGCAGGAATTTTCTAAAGATTCTCCGCAAACTAAAATCGCTTATGTATTAGGCGATGTAAAAAATGAAAAACGCCTGAAAACCCTGTTGAAACGCTTTCAACCAGCCATTGTTTTCCATGCAGCTGCCTATAAACATGTGCCATTGATTGAAAGCGATAATGTGGCTGAAGCTTTATCCAATAACGTAGTCGGCACCTATACGCTGGCAAAGGCGTGTAAAGAAGCGGGAGTAGAGAAATTTGTGCTGGTTTCTACTGATAAAGCCGTCAACCCCACCAATGTCATGGGAGCCAGTAAGCGCCTGGCTGAAATGGTGTGCCAAGGATTGCAGGAAAGCGATTCTAATAAAACTGACCCCAATAAAACCAGGGGTACCCGATTCGTGATTGTGCGCTTTGGTAATGTGCTGGGTAGCAGTGGTAGTGTGATTCCAAAGTTTCGCGAGCAAATTTCAAATGGCGGCCCGGTGACGGTAACGCATCCTGATATCACGCGCTATTTTATGTCGATACAGGAGGCGACTCAGCTAGTAATGCAGGCGGGCTTGATGGGCACAGGCGCGGAGATTTTTGTATTGGATATGGGAGAACCGGTGCGCATTGCTGATCTGGCACGTGACATGATCCGGTTGTCAGGGCTGCAAGAGGATGACATTGAGATTGTCTTCACAAGCTTGCGCCCAGGCGAAAAACTTTATGAAGAGCTGCTGGCCGATGATGAGCATACGCTACCTACGCCGCATGAAAAATTGCGCATTGCGGTGGCGAGAACAGCCGACAAAGCCTGGGTGAAAGCATTGCTCAAGTGGATAGAAGCTTCTTCCACTCTGGATGAAGATGTAATCAAACAAGAACTCAAAATGTGGGTTGAAGAATATACAGGCGATACCAGCCTGACCAAGGTTGATAAGCCGCTTGCGCCCAGGTCGTCCACCATCCATTAAATATAGTCGACAAATTGAATAAAATTACTAAAGCGGTATTCCCTGTAGCTGGCTTGGGCACACGTTTCTTGCCGGCAACAAAAGCCAACCCCAAGGAAATGCTACCCGTGGTTGATAAGCCATTGATTCAGTATGCGGCTGAAGAAGCAATAGCGGCGGGCGCCACTGAACTTATTTTTATTATTGGGCGTAACAAACGCTCAATTGCGGATTATTTTGACAAATCCTACGAGCTTGAAGCGGAACTGGAAGCGCACGACAAAAAGGAGATGCTGGAAGTGGTTCGCGGCATTCTGCCCAAAGGCGTTTCCTGTATCTACATTCGTCAATCCGAAGCTTTAGGTTTAGGCCATGCGGTACTTTGCGCCAAGCCGGTAGTAGGTAATCAGCCATTTTCTGTCATTCTGGTGGATGACTTAATCGATGCAAATCCGCCAGTGCTTAAGCAAATGGTAGACCTCTTCGACCAAAAGTCCTGCTCTATTTTGGGTGTAGAAGACGTGTTGCCAAGTGAAACCGCGAGCTATGGTATTGTGGATGCAAAGCCAATCTCACCCGATGTTCTGCAGTTAAACAGCATCGTTGAAAAACCTTTACCCGCCGAAGCCCCCTCTACGCTGGCAGTGGTAGGGCGATATATTTTGACGCCCAGAATTTTTGATTGTCTGGAAAATATCAAGCCCGGCAAGGGTGGTGAAATCCAGTTGACTGACGGCATTGCCGCGTTGTTGCAGTTCGAGAAAGTGTTGGCTTATCGCTTTAAAGGCAAGCGCTATGATTGCGGCAGCAAGCTGGGGTACATGAAGGCAAATGTTGAATACGCCATGCAGCACCCGGAAATTGGCAGCGAGTTTCTAGCTTATCTTAAGACAATCAAACCACCGATTTGACGAAGCCTCTGATGGATGCACTTAAGGCCAACCCAAAACAACTTCTCGAGCAATCCGAGCTTATCCATAGTGCGCAAGCCGTCGAGACATCTATAGACCAGCTGGCAAGACGGATTAGCTCGGCTCTGGGTGAAAGCAACCCGATTGTGCTCTGCGTCATGGGCGGGGCGGTGGTGTTTGCCGGCCAGTTATTACCCAAACTCAATTTTCCGCTGACATTTGATTACGTCCAGGTCAGCCGCTATCACAACCAAACCCAAGGCCAGCAACTGGTGTGGAAAGTAACGCCGGGAGACAACGTGCGTGGCCGCACTGTGCTGGTGCTGGATGATATTCTGGATGAAGGCCATACGCTGGCAGCTATCAAGCAAAAATGCCTGGAGCAGGGGGCAAAAAGCGTTGTGATAGCCGTGCTTGCAGAAAAAGAATTAAGCCATGCAAAGCCGGTGGCCGCTGATTTTGTAGGGCTTAAAGTGCCAAATTGTTATGTGTTTGGGTGTGGCATGGATATTTACGGTTGGTGGCGCAATCTGCCGGCAATTTATGCGCTTGTTGAAAGCACCTGAAGAAACGTCAATTACAAGCTAGGTCTTGGCAGCCGATTCAGGCGATGCTGAAACGATAATACTGGTTCCTTCACATTCTACTGTCTGGCCGGAGCGGATTTTTGCTGTTTTGCGGCTTTCGATGTTGCCATCCACTTTTACCATACCCTCGGCTACCATGGCCTTGCCTCGACCGCCGCTATCTGCCAGACCGGTTAACTTAAGCAGATTATTGAGCTCTACATATTCACCTGTGAGCTTGAATTGGATGGTTTTCATAAGGGATTGACCCTATTGATATAGAGTAGAATAGCAAAAAAATTCGTGGTGCCCGGAAGAGGACTCGAACCTCCACACCCGAAGGCACATGGACCTGAACCATGCGCGTCTACCAATTCCGCCATCCGGGCAACTAACTGCAATTTGTAGCGGCGAATTTTACCAGAGCAGCAAACTTATAGGAACAACACATTTTGTCTAGCAGAAAAAAACAGCGCCACTCCGACCCGCATGCTAAACGCGAGTCAGAGAATTATGCAAACCCATTGCCCAGCCGCGAATTTATTTTGGCAACTATGGCGCAGCAAGGCGTCCCACTCAGTGTCGAAAAATTGTACGAATTGCTGGAGATCCACGATACCGAGCGTGAGGTGTTTAACCGCCGTCTGGCTGCCATGGAGCGCGAAGGCCAGGTTATGCGCAACCGCAAGGGCATGCTGTGCATCGCAGAAAAGCTGCATTTGATTGCCGGCAAGGTGCAAGGCCATGCCGATGGTTTTGGTTTTCTAATCCCGGACCACGGCGGGGATGACCTGTTTCTTTCCCCTAAAGAGATGTCACAAGTGATGCATGGCGATCGTGTAATGGTTCGCCAGAGTGGTTTTGATAGACGTGGTCGTCCGGAAGGCAAGATTGTTGAGGTGCTGGAGCGCACCAATAAAAAATTGGTGGGCAGGCTGATTCGTGAGCAAGGCGTAACGCTGGTAGCGGCCGAGGATAAGCGCATCAATCAGGATATTCTGGTGCCGCCGGGACAGGATATGCAGGCGAAAACCGGGCAGGTGGTGATGGTCGAACTTATAGAGCAGCCTTCGGCACACTCAAAAGCCATAGGCAAGGTCACAGAGATTTTGGGTAATTATGCCGATTCCGGCATGGAAATCGAGATTGCCTTACGCAAGCATCAGTTGCCCTATCAATTTTCGTCTGCTGCCGAGGCTCAAGCCAATAGATATCCGCGTCTGGTGCAAGAGGGCGACTGGCGCGGCCGTATTGATTTACGCGAACTACCACTGATTACCATTGATGGTGAAACGGCACGCGATTTTGATGATGCTGTGTATTGCGAGCCTCTGCCCTCACCCCAACCCTTGGCGCCTGACTTGTCACGAAGTGGTATAGCGAAGGCGGACAAGACCCCTGCGGTTTCTCCCGGAGGGCGAGGGAGCCTTAAAGGAGGCTGGCGCCTGGTGGTGGCGATTGCCGATGTAAGCTTTTATGTGAAGCCAGGTGATGCTCTGGATGTGGACGCATTTGAACGTGGTAATTCGGTTTATTTCCCGCGCCGCGTGATTCCCATGCTGCCAGAGGCCTTGTCTAACGGTTTGTGCTCGCTTAACCCGGATGTTGAGCGCCTGTGCATGGTGTGCGATATGCAAATCGACGCACATGGCTCGATTAAGCAGTACAAGTTTTACCCTTCGGTGATGCGCTCCAAGGCGCGTATGACTTACACCAAAGTCTTCGACATGATTATTAGCCATCCAAAAGGCGAGCTGGCGCGTGAATATGCATGGCTGATGCCACATGTGCAACATCTATATGCGCTTTACAAAGTCTTGCTTCGTTCCCGTGAATTGCGTGGTGCAATTGAGTTTGAGACCACCGAAACGCTGATGATATTTAATGATAACGGCAAGATAGATCGCATCGAAGCTGTCACGCGCAACGAAGCACATCGCCTGATTGAGGAATGTATGCTGGCGGCCAACGTTTGCGCTTCAGACTTTTTAAAAGAACATGAGCACCCGGCACTTTATCGCATTCACGAAGGCCCAACGCCTGAAAAGCTGGAAGCACTACGCACCTTTATGGGCGAATTTGGCTTTGGTGTGGGTGGTGGCGATACGCCGCATGCCAAAGATTACGGCAAGTTACTGGTGCGCATCAAAGGCCGCCCCGACGAGCAGCTATTGCAAACCGTGCTGCTACGTTCCATGCAACAAGCGGTTTACAGCCCGGATAATATCGGCCATTTTGGCTTGGCGTATGAAAGCTACACGCACTTCACCTCACCGATTCGCCGCTACCCGGATCTACTCATCCACCGCGCGATTAAAGCCGTAGTCAATGGCGAAAAATACAAAGCGGGTGATTGGCATGTACTGGGTCAGCATTGCTCAATCACTGAACGCCGCGCCGATGACGCTACGCGCGATGTCAACGCCTGGCTCAAGTGCTATTACATGCAGGACAAAATTGGTGAAGTGTTTGACGGCACCGTTGCGGGTGTGACCAGCTTTGGTTTATTTGTTGCGCTGGATGGTATTTTTGTTGAAGGTTTGCTGCATGTGACAGAGCTCGGCAACGACTATTTTAACTACGATAAAGCGCGGCATGAAATGGCTGGAGAGCGCACTGGAGTTCGCTACCTGCTGGGTGACAGGTTACGCGTAAAGGTCAGCCGCGTAGATTTAGAGACGAGCAAAATTGATTTTGTTTTAGTTGTTAAAACTAATGAGACCGCTGCTAAACAAAAATCTGACAAGGGCAATAGACGAACATGAGTGAGCCCCGTATTTTATTTGGCTTTCATGCCGTATTAAGCCGTTTACGCCAACATGCCGCCAGCGTGCAGGAAATATTGATAGACCGCGACCGCGTTGATGCACGCATGAAGGATTTACTGAGCCTGGCCGAAGCTGCTGGCGTGCGCACCATGCAGGTGGAAAGATCGCGTCTGGATGGCATGGCAGGCGCTAACGGCCGTCATCAGGGCGTGCTGGCAAGGGTGGTTGATACGCCCATTCCCTACAAGGACATTCACGACATTCTGGAATCTGATCTGAAAGAAGCGCCATTTTTCCTGGTGCTGGATGGTGTAGAAGACCCGCACAATCTGGGTGCCTGCCTGCGCGTGGCAGATGCCATGGGCGTGCATGCGGTTATCGCGCCGAAAGATCGTGCAGCCGGGTTAAACGCTACTGTGCGTAAAGTAGCCTGTGGCGCGGCAGAGACCGTACCTTTTATCGCCGTGACCAATTTGGCGCGCACCATGCGCGATCTGAAAGATGCTGGTGTGTTTATCGTAGGCGCTGTGGCGGAGGCCGAACACGATTTATTCAGCGCAAAATTATCCGGGCCAATCGCTATTGTTTTAGGCGCAGAAGGGTCAGGGCTGCGTCGCCTGACCGCAGAAACTTGCGATGCACTGGTCAGCATCCCGATGTTTGGCAGTGTAGAAAGTTTGAATGTTTCGGTGGCTAGCGGAATTTGCTTGTATGAAGTCAGGCGCCAGAGAAGCGCCAGCAAGTAGCCATAGCAAGCTGATTTCTCTTAGTAAATCAACCTTAAAGCTTTATTTTAAGCCGCTAAAATGGTATTTTAGCGGTCTTTATAATCCTTAGTATAATCTTAGTATCATCGTTAGTTTTTGATGTTTTTTGTAGTGTTAACTTTTGGAGTAATTATGGCTGTTGAACGTACCCTTTCTATTATTAAACCTGATGCTGTTGCCAAGAATGTCATCGGAAAAATCTATTCCCGCTTTGAGACCAACGGCTTGAAAATTGTCGCAGCCAAAATGGCGCATCTGTCTCAGGCCGAAGCTGAAGGTTTTTACGCGGTGCACCGCGAACGTCCTTTCTTCAAGGATCTGGTTAAATTCATGACTTCTGGCCCGGTGATGATACAAGCGCTGGAAGGTGAAGGCGCTGTGCTGAAGAGTCGTGATTTAATGGGCGCAACCAACCCCAAGGATGCTGCAGCCGGTACTATTCGCGCTGACTTTGCCGAAAGTATTGATGCCAATGCTGTGCATGGCTCCGATTCCGCAGAAAACGCTGCTATTGAAATCGCCTATTTCTTTTCTCCCGCCCAGGTTTATAGCCGCTGACGGCCAGATACAGCCAAGTATGAAAAGTACACGCGCCACAGCTGCTTCCCTCACCCCAGCCCTCTCCCAGAGGGAGAGGGGGAGCGAAGTATCGCTACGCGATAGCCATGAGACGACCGTTAATCTGCTCGATTTTAATCAGGAGCAACTCGCCGAATACTTCTCTGGTCTTGGTGAGAAGCCTTTTCGTGCCAAGCAACTGATGCGCTGGATGCATCACTTTGGCGTGCGTGATTTCGAGCAGATGACCGATATAGCCAAACTGCTGCGTGAAAAACTGGCAAGTCATGCCTGTATTGCTCCACCCACTGTCAGTCTGGAGCAGATTTCCAAAGACGGTACGCGCAAATGGCTGATTGACGCCGGTAATGGCAATGGTATTGAGGCTGTATTCATTCCAGAGGATGATCGCGGTACTTTGTGTATTTCATCGCAAGTGGGTTGCGTGCTGGAATGTACGTTTTGTTCTACCGGTCGGCAGGGGTTTAACCGCAATTTAACCGTGGCTGAAATCATTGGCCAACTTTGGGTGGCCAATCAATCGCTAAGGCAAGACGCAGATTATGGGCAACTCACTAAAGATGACCGTATCATTAGCAATGTGGTGATGATGGGTATGGGTGAGCCTTTGGCCAACTATGACAATGTTGTTACTGCCATGCAGATCATGCTGGATGATTCTGCTTATGGCTTAAGCCGCCGCCGTGTGACGCTTTCTACCAGCGGCCTGGTGCCAGCAATGGACAGGTTAAGAGATGAATGTCCGGTAGCGCTGGCTGTTTCATTGCACGCCCCGAATGACAAATTGCGTGATGAAATTGTACCGATAAATAAAAAATATCCATTAAAAGAGCTGATGGCCGCTTGTCAGCGCTATCTGGAAAAAGCGCCCCGCGATTTTATAACCTTTGAATACGTGATGTTAGATGGCGTGAACGATAGCGTAGAGCAGGCCAAACAGCTGCTGCAAGTGGTAAAAGGTGTGTCTTGTAAATTCAATCTGATACCGTTTAATCCGTTTCCTAATAGCGGTTATAACACTTCAAAGCCGGATAACATCCGACGTTTTCGAGATGTTCTGATGCAGGCGGATTATGTGGTGACCACGCGCAAAACGCGTGGCGATGATATTGATGCCGCTTGTGGTCAATTGGCTGGTAAAGTGCAGGATAAAACCAGGCGCAGCGAACGTAACAAAACCCTACATAAAATCCATATAGAGGCCGCAGCATGAAGAAATTGATTTTAATAGTAACCATGCTGCTGACAGCCTGTGCAGCCGATAGGACCCGCGAGGCGGCTGGCAGTCGGGAAAGCGCCAGAATCCATACTGAGCTGGGCGCTGGCTATTATCAGCAAGGGCAGATGGCTATCGCGCTGGAAGAATTCACCGAAGCAACAACAATTGACCCCAACTACGCAGAAGCTTACAACGGCTTGGGATTGGTTTATGCCAAGTTGGGGGCAGATGCAAAAGCCGATGCCAATTTTAAAAAATCCTTACAACTGGAGCCAGGCAATCCTCAATCACGCAACAACTACGGCAGCTTTCTGTGTTCACGCAATCGTATTGATGAGTCTATCGTCCAATTCAAGGAGGCAGTAAAGGACCCGCTTTATACAACGCCGGGAATGGCCTACCTGAATGCCGCCATTTGCTCGCTCAAGAAAGATGATGAGCAGAATGCAGAACTTTATTTACAAAAGGCGTTGCAGCTGCAGCCCTTGTTGCACCAAGCAGCATACCAGCTTGCACTCATTGAATTTAATCGTGGCGAGCATGAGCAGGCTCGTAAAACATTAAGCAACGCGCTGGTCAGCAGCCACACGCCAGATATGCTGTGGCTAGGTATACGCATCGAGCGGTTGTTGGGCGATAAAGATGCGGTGTCAAGCTATGCCTTGTTGCTTAGAAGAAAATACCCTGATTCCGAGCAAACGAAAGCGTTACTCTCCGGACAGTGAACAATGAGTGATCAACCAGACACTGACTCACTTGAATCTGATGTAGCGCCAAGTCACGATACGCTGCTCGTTGGTGCTACGCTAAAAAGTGCACGCGAAGAGCGCGACATGACAGTAGCCGACGTCTGTATGCAGTTATGTATCAGCCCACATCAAGTAAAAGCGCTTGAAAGCAATGATTTTTCTGCTTTACCGGAAGCCATGGTAACCCGGGGATTTATCCGCAATTACGCAAGGTTGCTTGGTATTGATGCCGAGCCATTGCTGGAAGATTATCGTGCTTCTGCGCCTTCCCCAGCACCGCGCGCGCTTACGATCAAGTCTGAAAATATTCTGATTACAGGTAAAGACAAGCGCTCCTGGTTGAAATATATTGTGGCTAGTTTATTGATTGCTTTGCTTTTAGGAGCGTGGCAATTTTATATGGATTACATGCCAAAACCGTCCGCGAAACCAGCAGTTCACCCCACTCGAAGCGCCAATACCCATGTGGACGACACTTCAGATACCCAAGCCAATGCAAATGCTGAAACTGGCTCAGGTAACGTGGTTACGGAGGCGCTGCCGGATATAGTATTGCCTACAGCAGAGCGGTTATCGCCCGAGATACCGCCGGTAGCAACTTCTGTAGCTGACGCGGCATTGGTACACGGTAGCGCCGTCCCTATTACGGCAATTGCAAGCCCTAATGCCGTCGCCAGCGTGACAGCTGCCGCTAGAGCCAGTCAGCAGCCACCTGTCCATGCAGCAGCAACAGCCAGACTTAAGCTTAGTTTTAGTCAGGTTAGCTGGGTAGATGTGATGGATCGCAATAAAAAGATGATTTTCGATAGAATTATGCCTGCCGGTAGCGAAGAGACGATTGAAGGTCAGCCGCCGCTTGAAGTGGTGATTGGTAACGCGCCTGGCAGCAAACTGACGTTTAACGATAAGCCTATTGACCTTGCGCCATACACCAAAACTAACGTAGCAAGAATTACACTGGAGTAGGGTTGGCTCATCAGCAATCAGCATGGCTGGCTCACAGGCAATACTCATTGCAATCATCACGCGCTGACGCTGCCCGCCGGAAAG
>JBCKUK010000043.1:0-10403 GCA_038924905.1 Methylophilaceae bacterium
GTGCTGGGCGACAAATACCGGGCGGCCACGCATCGGCGTCTGTTTGCCATCATTGAGAATGACGGCGGGAGCAAGGCGTTTGGCGATGAAATCCTCGGCGTGGGTGAGCGCCTCGGGCAGCCCTTTGCTGTGCAGATAAGCGAGATCTTTGCCGCCCAGGTGAAAGCTGCGGCGAAAGCGCGATTTGGCCAGTGCGGCAAAGAGTTCATCCAGATTTCTCACGCAGTTAATTATAGGTGAGAGTCAGGCTGGTGTGGGCTGAGTGTAGAATGCTGCCATATGTGGCGAATAGGGCAGGTTTGGGATGGCTATATGAAAATATTTAAAAGAAAAATGCCAGATTTTCATGTAAGACAGCGCTGCTTGTGGTTAATCTTTTTGCTGTTTTTCACCCCTGCATTGTTTGCTGCCGAGCTACCAACAATCACGCTCTATGTCACCGTGGATTGGGAAGGCTGGTCGCTGGACGATGAGAATATCGAGGCCATACAGGCTTTTCGCAAAAAGTACCCACATATTCCGATTTTGCAGTTTTTGAACCCGGTGTATTTTTTGCGCAGCAATGTGGATGCCGCTGCCACCACAAAGAAAATACATTCCACACTGTTGCCATTTGATGAGCAAGGCTTGCATATCCATGCCTGGAAATCGCTGATTGAGCGATGTAATGTGCCTTATAAAAGTGAGCCTTCGTTTGCAGATGTGGTGGAGCGCTGCGATGGTGGCGAATGTGGCTACAGCGTTAGTCTGGAATATGCCTACTCGCAGCCGGAACTCACCAAGCTGGTAGCTTGCAGTGCAGATTTGATGGTACAGCAGGGGTTTAAACGACCTAAAAGTTTTCGGGCTGGCGGCTGGCAATTAGGCCCCAAGCTGGCAAGCGCCTTGCAGGCCAATGGCTTTATTTTTGATAGTTCGCGCATTGATGCGCAATTGCTCACAACAAAGTGGGACGAAAAAAGCGGTATTGTGCAAATGGCAAAGGCGCTGCACGCCGATAGCACCCTACTCGACCAGCCGTTTGTTTTATTGGAGGGCTTAACGGAATACCCCAATAACGCAGGGCTGGCTGATTACACCAGCACAGAACAGCTAGTGGAGATTTTTAGATCGCTGATTGCCAGCAAAAAAAGTGTGATGGTATTGGGCTTTCATCAGGAAACTGCGTTTAATTATCTGGGGCGTTTGGAACAAGCTATACCGCTGATGGAAAAAGAGGCTGATGCCGCTGGCGTCAAGCTAAAGTGGGCGCATTATCAGCAGTAAACACTAGCGCGGCACGCGCCACAAATACCAGGAGGCAACTGTGCGGTGCGGGCTCCAGGCTTTGCCAAGTGCTTCCAGCGCCTTGCGGCTGGGCGCTGCATCCAGTGACTTCAGCCGTTTGTATCCCTCACGCACGGCAAAATCATCCGCTGGCAAAATATCGGTTCGCGCCAGCGTAAACATAAGCAGCATTTCAACTGTCCAGCGGCCTATGCCCTTCAGTGAGACAAGACGTGTTATCAGCTCCTCATCTGTCATCGTGTCGGCTTTGTCGCGCGCAGGGACAACGCCGCTTAAGGCGCAAGCGGCGATGCCTTGAATGGTTTCTATTTTGCGCGCAGAAAAGCCGCAAGCCCTGAGTGGGTCGAATTCAGTAGCCAGCAGCTCGGCGGGCGACGGAAATTTATCTGCATAGATGTTAAGAAACCGTTTGATGATTGCCTCTGCCGCACGCCCATGCAGCTGCTGGTAGGCCACCGCACGAACCAGCGCCTCATAAGGCTCGCGCTCGGGTTTTGGCTCAAACGTGCAGGGGCCAACCGATGCCACCAGCCGCGCCCAGTCTGCGTCTATGCTGGCAAGATAGTTTTCGGCTTGTTGGTATTGATTAGCTGGCATTCCCCAAATTATAAGCTGTAAAATAGCGGGAAACCGTAGGCGTGCGCTGCTACAACGCGAGAAAAGAGGTTGAGTTGTCACAAGGAGTTTGGCACCATGTATGCCTTTAGCTTTATGGAACATGTCATGCACAAACGTTTCCTTCGCCCTGCTTTATTTCTACCGTTGCTGGTAGCTGGCTGCAGCGTCGCCAATATCAACCCTTTTAGTGAATCCAAACCTCCGGAAGCGCGCAAACCGGCAAATGCCACCGAGTATCAGTGCGAGGGCGGCAAGCATTTTTTTGTACGCATGTTGGATAAAGGCAACGCTGCCTGGCTGATTTACTCTGACCGCGAGGTAAATCTGGACAAGGTGGCTGGCGACAGCGGAACGCGCTACTCTAACGGCGTAGCGGTATTGGATATCAATGGGGCAGAAGCAACGCTAAATGACGGGCCGAAGGTCGCCTATACTGGCTGCAAAATTCCGGGGAAGAAATAAGACGGGTGAGGTGCGCTATTGCTTTAACTTTGGTGTTTTAATTATGGCCCGGTTTGGTACACACAAAAATATCAATATTGTAATCGTCAGCTGCCTGTTGCACCAAAGGCAACACGTCAGGCCACTTTAAACCGCCATGTCCGCAGCCGATTTTTGGCATGTAGAGCGGGATCTTCAGGAAACTTGCAAACTCTGCGGCATGATTAACCACCTTTTTAATTGCGCCAAGGTCGGCATACACTTCCCCATCCACGCCGTAATCCGTCTGTGTCAAGCCATTAAGCACGTATAAATCCATGTCCCCAATCTGAACCTCAACCACGCGACCGAGAATGTTTCGACCCATTTTGGCTGCGATCTGGCAGTAGGATCGATAAGGGGGAAAGATGGTTGGAAATGCGGAGCGCAATGCTTGCGACTGACCCATGCCCATAATACCTTTGGTATTGCACCCATGTAGCAACACACCTTGCTCGATTCTGGTCATATCTTTTTCTACTTCAACTACCGCGCCCATTTTAAATAACTCCGTTTAATTCAATATTCAACTAATACTTGTTATACGCGATTTGTGCCATATTGCCCGTTACCAGCATAAATATGTTCCATATATCCATTGCGCGTAAAAAAACGACCCGAACAACGGGTCGTTTTTATTTCAAACCAAAGCTTTAGGCTTTTTGAATGTTTGAAGCTTGCTTGCCTTTCGGGCCTTCAGTCACGTCAAAGCTTACACGTTCACCTTCCTTCAGGCTCTTGTAGCCCTCTTCTACGATTGCGGAGAAGTGTGCGAATAAATCGTCGCCGCCTTCGTCCGGGGTAATGAAACCAAAACCTTTAGAGTCATTGAACCATTTTACGATACCAGTTGCCATTTCTTAATTCCTTACTGAAACTAGGGGGCGTCCCCAAAAAGTTTGTACTTCAAACACTTAAGTCGGTAATGCCGGCTACGCTCGAATTCCAAACACCTAAAATGCTTTTTACGGACATGTGGCACAGATGTCAAGCATTTTTACCACAACTTAGAGGTTGTAGCTTGGCCGGTGCGACGAAATAACAGGCTAATTTTCTATTATGTCACCTATTTTATTGTTATCTGAAGGGTTACACTAAGTAGCCTATTCGCGAGGGATTTGCCCGTCGAAAACACTGCATTTCATATGACATATCCTGAGTCTGAATTCTTTTTGCTATCTAAAACTTTGGCGAAAGCATTGGCCATGTTGTGTTACTGGCTGCTCTTGCTTGGCGCCTCAGCAGCGTTTCCCCAGCCCGCATTGGCCTTTCCCCCGGACGAAAAAATTCTCGAGCTAAATGGCTCTGTAGTCAAAGTGCATGTCAGTGATATGGACGGCAATCATGGTATAGGTTCGGGCGTGGTGGTAAGTAAAAACCATGTGGCCACCAGCTGTCACGTGATTGCGAATGCACGTAGCGCCAGTGTGGCCAAGGAGGGCAAGCGTTA
Organism: Methylophilaceae bacterium; assembly: GCA_038924905.1. Classification (GTDB taxonomy): domain Bacteria; phylum Pseudomonadota; class Gammaproteobacteria; order Burkholderiales; family Methylophilaceae; genus JBCKUK01. The sequence continues at coordinate 3,836 of JBCKUK010000043.1, forward strand.
TGAGCCAATTGCGCTGAAGGCGGATTGGCACCATGACCTTTGCATATTGAAGTTTGATGACCTGCCGCTTAAACCTTTGCCGTTGGGCGATGGCGCAAATCTTAAGTATGGGCAAGAGGTGTTTTCTCTCGGCTTTCCGCAAAATTCTCCGAGACCGCAATCTTCTGTTGGCTATATCAAAGCGCAGATTCAAATTTGAAGTGCAACACCTAGCACTGTCTTGCATAGCAAACTTGAGTATCAAAGAATACCTCAAAAGCGCTTTTAAAACCCAGTACTTTGCGCGGCCGATGGTTTAAATTATCGACCGCGCATTCTACCTCCGCGACAGTCAGTTGCGACAGATCCATTTTTTTTGGGAAATACTGCCGTAACAAGCCATTACAATTCTCATTCAAGCCACGCTCCCAAGAGTGATAAGGACGCGCGAAATAAATGTCAGCGTTCAATTCCTCTGCGATTATTTCATGTGCAGAGAACTCTGAGCCATTGTCAAATGTCACGGTATAACACACCTCCTTGTGTGGGCTCAGCAGCCGACTCACTGCGGCAGTCACCCCCCTCCTTGTGTTTGCTTGGCACGGGTGCTGCCAGTACATAGCGCGACTTCCTCTCTGCCAGTGTCGCCAAGGCACCGCGCTGCTTGGCGCCAATGACGGTATCTCCTTCCCAGTCACCTATCCTGGTTTTTTGCGTCACAATGTCTGGGCGATCTTCTATTCCAGTGCGGTTGGGTATCATCCCTCGACGCCACTGCCCGCTTCCGTAGCGTTTGCGACGCAGCTTCTGGCACCTCAAATGTTCCCCCAGTTCGCCCCCTTGGTGCTTGTCAGCATAAAGGTGTTGGTAGATTGTTTCATGGCTGATGCGCAGGACGCCTTCTAGCTTAAGCCGCTCTGAAGCTTGTACCGGACTCATGTCTAAACCAATGAGCCTGTCAACTTCTACCCAGTGTTGAGTGTTAAATTTAGTCGCATTCGTTGCGCGTCTTCCATCACTGAGTTGTTGTGCTTGGACTGGTCGCCAGGCACGCTTCCCTTTATTTCTGATTAATTCACGTTGTATTGTGGATTTATGAACGCCTACTGTTTGCGCTATTTGTGTTTGGTTTAATCCTGTACTTTTTAATTCGTAAATCTGGTATCGTTGCTCTTGGTTGAGCTGTTGATAGTGATTCATCTGTACTCCTTTTACTTGGTCGTTGAAGAGGTGCTGATACTAACTCAGCTCGCCTCTTTATTTCTTGTAAAAGTTGCACTTCAAATTTGAATCTGCGAAGCGCTATACCCACTGGATGACGGCGTTATTATCCGCACTTCCGCCGGGTTTAGATTGGGTGCCAGCGGTGGCCCGCTACTGGATGCTGAAGGCAAGGTGATTGGCATCACGACATTCAAGAGTCCGGGTCGATTCAACAGCTTTTACTACAGCCTGTCGGTGGAATGGGTGAAGCAATTGCTCACCCAGCCGGATGTTTTAATTGACGCAAAAAGAGAACCGCCATTTTGGGATGCACCGGAACAACAGCGCCCTTTTTTCATGCAGATTGTGCCGCCACTAAAAGAAGGGATGTGGGGTAATCTTGAGCAGAGGGCCAAAACCTGGTGCGAGAAAGAAAATGTTAATGCCGAGGCCTGGTATTACCTGGGCTTGGCGGAATACCATTTGCAGGATATGCGGAACGCAACCGAGCACCTGAAAAAAGCCACAGTCCTCAATACCCTGCATGTGGCTGCTTACTTGCAGCTGGGTTTGATAGCGGCTGAGCAAGGCAACAAAAATGAGGCGCAAAGAATTGGCCTGATTCGGGGTGCGCTGGACACCGAAGCAGCCGAGGCGCTGGGTAAGGCAACCCAGCCATAACTTATATAGCAGTGTTTCTGAAAGTTACTACCAGCACATCTCTATAGGCAGGCAGGTTCACATCCACTTGCTGCGCTGGCGTTACCCCGTGCATGCAGCGCCTGTCGTTAACTATGGCACTATCCAGTGGCGCTGTCAGCGTAAAACTATCCAGCTTGCGTTGCTCCAAATCGTGCATGGTTGTGGTGCCGCTGGAAATATTCTGCCGTTTTACCATCACCACCAGTACAAAATCTACGCCGTCCCGGTGTATGCCTTCTGGCGTAGGTTTACCTGCCAGGCCACCACTAGCTTCGATACGAAATTGATGTAGCTCGATATGCCAAGCCGCCTTTGGTAGCATCTGGCCAAACACTTTGTGGAAAAAATTCAGTACGCTGCTCATGCTGTTGCCACGCACAATCTCGTGTGCAATGGGCGCATATTCACGCGCGATGCCGCCGTTGAGCGTGTTGTATTGCAAACTCTGATAATGTGGCTGGTGTGGCTCCAGCTTGATTGAATCAGGCATCGAAGTTGCACTCAATGTGGCATAACGGCGGCGGCGATAGCGTCCGCCATCGGCCATGTATTGATTCTGCGGCATATCGTTCCAGCTGGCAGCGAAGGTATCCCAATCACTCAAGGCGTCCGCATTGTCAGCCGTCAACCACTCACGCATCAGCTTGCCATCAACAAAGCTAAAGCCCGCTTCACTCACCTGTTGGCATAAATTGCTTAGCACCTCGTTGGTTTGAGAGAGATTTTTCATAAGTCGTTATTGTATGCGTTGCCCACCGTCCGTATAAGCAAAGTAATATTTTAGGGGCTGTCCTAGATAACACCTAAAATGTTATAAAGGGCGGCATGAGAAAGAGCAGACTCAATCAGCAAAAACAAGCGCGATTAATTGAACATTTTGTAGCAGGCACAACCGCACGCTGTACCGCAGATTTGATTGGGGTTAATCGCAACACAGCGGCCTATTACTTTCGCAGGCTGCGCGAAATGATAGCCTATGAACTAGAGCAAGTCTCACATGAAGTATTTGACGGCGAGATTGAAGTTGACGACAGTGACGAAGGGTGGCGCATTGCACAGCGAAAAAGTGGGCAAGGAAGTCTATTTCTGGATAAACCGGGCCGTGGTGTCAGACGCGCTTGAGCGCGTTTTAGATTACGTAAGAACTCAGACCTGAAAGAGGATGCGATGATTGCTTCATTATTACGTTTGATGAGTAGATTGCTGTTTCGCATAGAGGTACGCGGCGCGACGAATATACCCAGCACCGGCAAATTATTGGTGATCGCCAACCACGAATCGTTGCTGGATGGCATGTTGCTCGGGCTATTTTTGCCATTTAAGGCAACGGTTGTGGTGCATACCACAGTACTCAATAGCTGGCTGTTCCGACAAATTTTGCGTTTAACCCCCTATTTAGCGGTTGACCCTACAAGCCCGCTGGCGATGAAAAAAGTGATTAAATTGCTTGAGTCCGGCGAGCCGGTTGTTATCTTCCCCGAAGGCCGCATTACCACCACTGGTGGCTTGATGAAGGTATATGACGGCCCGGCCTTTGTGGCCGCTAAAACTGGTGCGACTATTTTGCCAGTACGTTTGGATGGCACAGCACGCTCTTACTTTAGCCAATTGTCCGGCGACCATCCACGCAAATTATTCCCCAAAGTGACGTTGACAATTTTACCCACTACGCACATCGCCATGCCCAATATGCCCAGCGCCAAACAACGCCGTCGTATGGCAGGTGAAGCCATGCGCCGTGTCATGCAAGAAATGTTATTTGCCTCGCGGATAACTAAAACATTATTCGGCGCGCTGCTGGAAGCAATAGAAATGCATGGCCGCAAAATGCGTCTGGTAGAGGATATGAGACAGGTTGAAGAAAGTTATGGGGAGCTGCTTAAAAAGAGTTTGGCACTGGGTCGACTGGTCGAAAAAATCAGCGTGCAGGATGAAACCGTGGGTGTGCTCATGCCCAATGTCAGCAATACAGTTTGCCTGATTTTTGGCATGAGTGCCATGCGACGTATACCGGCTATGCTCAATTACACCGCCGGCACGCAAGGTATGAGCAATGCCTGTGTGGTGGCGGGTATTAAAACCATTATCACCTCGCGCCAGTTTTTAGAAACTGCCAAGCTGGAGGGCGCTGTTGCAGCGATTCCGAATGTGCGCCTGGTTTATTTAGAGGATTTGCGCAGCCAGTTTTCCATTCTGGATAAAGTATGGCTGATGGCTTATGCGATTCATTTTCCCGGCCTTGCCCAAAAATCCAGCAGCCCGGAAAAACCTGCGGCAGTGCTGTTTACCTCGGGCTCGGAGGGGAAACCCAAAGGCGTAGTGTTATCTCACAGCGCAATTCTGGCCAATATAGCGCAGATACGCGCAGTGATCGATTTTTCGCCGAATGACAAATTCTTTATCGCGCTGCCACTTTTCCACGCCTTTGGTTTTACCGGCAGTATTTTGACCATGGTCATGGGAGCAAAACTTTTTCTCTATCCTTCTCCGCTACACTACCGTTTGATTCCCGAGATTATCTACGACCGTAGCTGCACAGTATTATTTAGCACCAGCACCTTTCTCGGTAATTACGCCAAATTCGCTCACCCCTATGATTTTCATAAGCTGCGCTACGTGGTGGCCGGCGCCGAGAAACTCAATGAGGAAGTGCGCAAAACCTGGATGGATAAATTTGGCATCCGCATATTGGAAGGCTATGGCACCACTGAGTGTGCGCCGGTATTGGCGGTAAATACGCCAATGGCGAGCCGCGCCGGCAGCGTGGGCGAGCCGCTGCCAGGCTTGCAACATAAATTATTGCCAGTGCCGGGCATAGAAAGAGGCGGGCTGCTACATGTGAAAGGGCCAAACGTCATGCTTGGTTATTATTTATACGATAACCCCGCCGTGTTAAGGCCTACCAGCGCCGAGATTGGCGAAGGAGAAACTGGTGAAGGCTGGTACAACACCGGCGACATTGTTGAGATTGATGCCGACGGGTTTATCCACATCCTGGGCCGCGTCAAGCGCTTTGCCAAAGTTGCCGGCGAAATGGTCTCGCTGGAAACCGTCGAGAAAATTGCCAACCACGCATCACCCGAGCACCAACACGCGGCCAGCACCCAGCCTGATGCCCAACGTAGTGAGAATATTTTAATCTTTACCACTGACTCGAAACTCAACCGTGAAGCCATGCAAGCCAGCGCACGCGAGCTTGGCAGCCCGGAGATTGCCATTGCACGCAAGATCGTTGTGGTGAAAGAGTTGCCGCTGCTGGTAACAGGCAAGACCGATTACGTCACACTCAAGCAAATGGCGGAGCAAGTATAATGAATCGCCGCCAATTTTTGTTGGGTTTTTCTGCGCTCGGTGCAACCACTATCGCAGGACCGGCTTATAAATACTGGCCGAGACCAGGATTGATGAACCCTTGTTTATCAGACTTGCCGGCGGATATTCTCAATCACCCACTCATGTCATCCATCTGGGAAAACATTGATGCCAGCCAAGTTTGGGATTGCCATGTGCATTTAGTAGGCACAGGCGATTCAAATACTGGCGCATGGTTTAACCCCGCAATGGATAGCTATTGGCACCCAATTTTGAAAGTACAAAAGCATTTTTATATGAATGCAAGCTGCTCCTCTCAACCTAGCCAAATTGACTATGGCTCTGTAGCGCGTATGGCGGATTTAATGGCAGACATGAGGCCTGGCTTCAAGCTCATGTTATTCGCGTTTGATTGGTTTCATGATGAAAACGGCAAACCTCAAAAAGAACATTCAATTTTTCACATCCCCAACACTTATGCCTCACAAGTTGCCAAGACGCATCCTGAATATTTTGAATGGGTAGCCTCCATTCATCCTTACCGCGCAGATTGTGTGGATGCCCTACAAATTGCGCAAGAACAAGGCGCACGCGCTATTAAGTGGCTGCCTAACGGCATGGGCATAGATCCGTTATCAACCAAATGTGACCGCTTTTATGAATCAGCAGCCAAGCTTAATATGCCGATTATCAGCCACACCGGGCGCGAAAACGCGGTGCAAGGTGGCAATCAGGATGATGGCAACCCGCTGCGCTTACGACGCGCATTGGATGCGGGCGTAAAAGTCGTGCTCGCCCACTGCGCAAGCGATGGTGATGATGTAGATTTAGATGCTGGTGATGGTAAGCGCGTCAAGAGCTTTGAACTGTTCTCTCGCATGATGGATGAACCGCAGTATGTTGGACTGCTTTACGGTGAAATCTCTGCCCTCCCATTACTTAATCGTGCCTGGACAATTAAACCCATTTTAAACCGTCCCGATTGGCATAGCCGTCTATTTAACGGCTCCGATTACCCGCTACCAGGCATTGCGCCGCTGATTAGCCCTAGCGTCTTGGCGAGCAATGAATTGCTGGGGGAAGATGCTGTGCCATTTTTGGAAAATCTTCGTAGCTATAACCAGCTATTATTTGATTTTGCACTAAAGCGCTTACTGCGCTCTGGCAAACATACTTTCCCGGCTAGTGTTTTTGAGACCAGGCGTTTTTTTGAGAAGAAGCCCACATGACACAAGCTCAAACAATAAACGGTGATTTATTTTCGCGCGGCATGATTGCCGTACTTGTTGCCCAGTTTATTTCAGCACTGGCAGATAATGCACTGCTATTCGCCGCGATAGCATTGCTTAAAACGCAAATGGCGCCGAACTGG
>JBCKUK010000044.1:0-10275 GCA_038924905.1 Methylophilaceae bacterium
TTGGCCATGTTGATGGAGTATTTTGGTATTTCTATCACCAGGTCATTGTCACTCACAATCGCCTGGCAGGATAGGCGCGATTTTGGCTCCAAACCCCAAGCTTTATCCAGTAAATCATCTTCTTTTTCTTCAGATGGCGGCAGTGATTCAAAGCCCTCGCGCACAATGACGTGGCAGGTGGTACAGGCGCAGGCTTTCTCGCAGGCGTGCTCGATATCGATGTGGTGATTAAGCAAATTGTCACAGATGGATACCCTAGGCTCAGCCTCAATGGCAGCACCATCCGGGCATAATTCTACGTGCGGTAAAATGATAATCTGCGGCATTTTTATATTTCCAGTGAATTCAGATTTTTTCCGGTAAAGGCTTTGCTGATAGAAGCGTCCAGGCGGCGAGTGGCAAAAGCCTCAGTCGCATGATTGAGCGCCTCTGTGGCGCTGTGAATGGCATGGCTGTCACCCGCATTGAATAAGGCTTGCAGGGCATCCATTTGCGAATCGACAGAAGCGCGTTCCTGCTTACTGAGTAAAGCGCCATCCTTGGCTAAGGCTGCCGAAATTGCTTCCAGTAAACGTTCTGCATCAACTTGTGCCTCGCGCAGGGCGCGAGCTTGCTTGTCAATCTCTGCCGAGGAAAACGAGCTCTGCAGCATGCTTAAAATTTCATCTTCACTCAGGCCGTAAGAGGGTTTCACCACAATGCTGGATTCCACACCACTGGTTTGTTCCTTTGCGCTTACCGATAGCAGGCCATCCGCATCCACCTGAAAAGTCACGCGGATGCGGGCACTACCTGCCGCCATTGGCGGTATGCCGCGCAATTCAAAGCGGGCAAGCGAGCGGCAGTCAGAAACCAGATCGCGGTCACCTTGCACCACATGCAGGCTCATGGCGGCCTGGCCGTCTTTAAAGGTAGTGAATTCCTGTGCTCTTGCCACTGGCAATGTGGCATTGCGTGGGATAATTCTTTCTACCAGGCCACCCATGGTTTCCAGACCCAAAGATAGCGGAATCACATCCAGCAACAACAAGTCGTTGTCGTTGCGGTTACCAGCCAGCATATTGGCTTGTATGGCTGCGCCCAGGGCAACGACTTTGTCAGGGTCCAGATTGATAAGCGGTTCCTGGCCGAAGAAATCGGCAACGGCAAGGCGTACCTGCGGCATGCGCGTTGCGCCGCCTACCATCACTACGCCCTTGATTTCATCTATGGTTAGCCCTGCATCGCGCAAGGCTTTGCGTGTGGGGCCGAGTGTCTTGCCAACCAGAGGCTGGGTAAGCTCGTTAAACTTGGCGCTGGTGAGCTTGAGGTTAATTGCCTGGCCAGCGTTTTCCGTCGTGGTGAGTATGCAGGTAATCTGCGCTTCCGTGTGATCGGTCAGCCATTCTTTGGCTTCACGAGCTTTGGTGAGTAAAAGCCGGTTATCTTCTGGATTGAGTGGTGGCAACTTGGCTTGTTCAAGCGCCCAGCAAAAAATGCGACGGTCAAAATCATCGCCGCCCAGCGCTGAATCTCCATTGGTGGCCAGTACCTCAAACACACCTTTTGAAAGTCGCAGAATAGAAATATCAAAGGTGCCGCCGCCCAAGTCATAAATCGCATATACACCTTCGGCGGCGTTATCCAGGCCATAAGCTACGGCTGCTGCCGTAGGTTCATTCAATAAGCGTAAAACGTTTAAACCCGCGAGGCGCGCGGCATCTTTGGTGGCCTGGCGCTGCGCATCATCAAAATAGGCTGGCACGGTTATCACTGCACCCGCCAGTTCGCCGCGCTGTCCGTCTAACCCCAGGGCTATTTCAGCGTGGGTTTTTAATACTTTAAGGATTTCGGCCGAGATTTCTACCGGGCTTTTAATGCCGACGCGCGTGTTGACCTTAACCATGCCTGGCTCATCGATAAAGCGGTAGGGCAGGTGGCCCATATCGGGGATGTCAGACAAGCCGCGTCCCATCATACGCTTGACCGAGCCTATGGTATTTTGTGGGTCTAAACTCTGTTGCTCTTGCGCTTGGTGACCAACCTCAACAGTACCGTCCGCGAGGTAGCGCACCACCGATGGCAACAGCGCGCGGCCATGTTCATCATTGAGCACGATACTCATACCACTTTGTACAGTGGCGACCAGTGAATTTGTCGTACCAAGATCAATGCCCACTGCCAGCTTGTGCTGGTGCGGCACGGCGCTCATCCCTGGTTCCGAGATTTGTAATAAGGCCATTATTAATTTTCCAGCGACACAATTGCCTGCTCAATATCATCGCACGCTTTATCAATAAATTTTAGTTTGCGCAAAGTTTTGGCAGCCTGTGCGTAGGCTTGCTTCTCATCGATATCCACACGCAAATCCCCATGTAATTTTTTAGCCATCTGCTGAATCTCCTTTAGCAGAGCAACCAGTGCGGCAATGTCATGCTTCATGCGTGCATCTTCAATGGCCTCGCGCCATTCCATTTGAAACATCAGAAAATCAGCCGGCATTGCCGTATTGCTTTCTTCTTGTGTATCCACGCCATTCATCTGTAACAGATAGCGCGTACGTGCCGTGGGGTCTTTCAGGGTTTGATAAGCTTCATTGGCCAGTGTTGCCAGTTGCATGGACTGGAGGCGTTCTGCCGCTGAGCCAGTTACGAAACGGTCAGGGTGGACTTCGCTTTGTAGTTTGCGATAGTTCTGGTCGAGCATATCAAGGTTAATTGCGAACTGGGTGGGCAAACTGAATAGCTCAAAATGATTTTTCAACATCAATGGTTCCAGCAATTAAGCCGCGTTAGTGCCAAGATTGATTGCCAGGCGGGTGAGGAAGAATCAGCGAAAACAGTACAGTTTAGTACGGCGAGCTGATGATGACGAAACCAACGACGTAAGCGGCTTGGCAGTGACGCGGCTCAAACGGTGAAGCTTTCGCCACATCCACATTCGTCTTTAACATTCGGGTTGTTGAACTTGAAGCCTTCGTTCAAGCCTTCTTTGGTGAAATCAAGTTCAGTGCCGTCAATATAAGCGAGGCTTTTAGGGTCAACAATCACTTTGATACCATGGCTTTCAAAAGCCATGTCTTCGGGTTTGGCTTCATCTACAAACTCAAGCGTATAGGCCATACCGGAGCAGCCGGTGGTTTTAACGCCTAGGCGCAAGCCTATACCCTTGCCACGATTGGCAAGAAATTTTTGTACGCGACTGGCAGCGGTTTCGGTCAGAGTGATTGCCATGACTTATTAAGCAGCCTCGGCTGTTGAGTCTGCGGTTTGCTTGGACTTAAAATCGGCAACTGCGGCTTTAATCGCGTCTTCCGCCAACACTGAGCAGTGAATCTTCACTGGCGGTAAAGCCAGTTCTTCAACGATAGCCGAGTTTTTAATTTCTGCCGCTTGGTCCAAGGTTTTGCCTTTCAGCCACTCAGTTACCAGTGAGCTTGAAGCAATCGCAGAACCGCAACCATAGGTTTTGAATTTGGCATCTTCGATAATGCCAGCGTCGTTCACCTTGATCTGCAATTTCATCACGTCACCACAAGCAGGTGCACCCACCATGCCTGTGCCTACATGCGGATCGTTTTTGTCCATAGAGCCCACGTTACGTGGGTTTTCATAGTGATCTAATACCTTGTCTGAATATGCCATTTTGTTACTCCTTTAATGAGCGGCCCACTGAACTTTAGATAAGTCCACACCCTCTTGATACATTTCCCAAAGTGGGGATAGTTCGCGTAGTTTGCCAATCTTGCTTTTCATCAGTGCGACGGTGTAATCCACTTCCTCTTCGGTAGTAAAGCGGCCAATAGAAAAACGTATGGAGCTATGCGCCAGCTCATCGGAACGACCCAGTGCGCGCAGCACATAGGAGGGTTCCAGGCTGGCAGAGGTACACGCCGAACCGCTGGAAACCGCAATATCCTTTACCGCCATAATCAGCGACTCACCCTCGACATAATTGAAGCTGATATTGAGGTTGTGTGGCACGCGCTGCTTAAGGTCACCATTGACATACACTTCTTCAATATCCTGCAGTCCGGCTAATAATCGGTCGCGCAGGCGGCGGATGCGTGCATTTTCCAGTGTCATTTCCTCGCGTGCGATACGGAATGCTTCGCCCATGCCGACGATCTGATGCGTGGCCAAAGTGCCTGAGCGCATCCCGCGTTCATGGCCACCACCGTGCATCTGCGCTTCAATGCGGATACGTGGCTTGCGACGCACATATAAAGCGCCTATGCCTTTTGGTCCATAAGTTTTGTGCGCCGAAAAGCTCATCAAATCCACCGGCAATTTTTCCAGGTCAATGGCCACCTTGCCGGTAGCTTGTGCGGCATCCACGTGGAAAATCACGCCTTGCTCGCGGCATATATTGCCGATAGCTTCAATATCCTGGATCACGCCAATTTCATTATTCACCAACATAACCGATGCCAGTACCGTATCCGGCCGTAAGGCCGCGCGGAATTTTTCTATATCCACCAAGCCATTTGGCTCAGGGGCAAGGAAAGTAGCTTCGAAGCCTTGTCTTTCCAGCTCACGTATCGGGTCTATCACTGCTTTGTGCTCAGTTTGCACGGAGACGATATGCTTGCCTTTGCCGCTATAAAAGTTGGCCGCGCCTTTGATGGCAAGATTGTTTGACTCGGTAGCGCCGGAAGTCCAGACGATTTCACGCGGGTCGGCATTGACTAGCTTGGCCACTTCTTCCCGAGCATTTTCCACAGCTTTTTCCGCTGTCCAGCCAAACGGATGGCTACGCGAAGCCGCATTACCGAAATGCTCGGTAAGGTAAGGAATCATTTTCTCTGCCACGCGCGGGTCTGTTGGCGTGGTGGCCGAATAATCCAGATAAATCGGGGTATGCACTGTCATAATTTTCCTGTAAACCTTAGATTCTTTTGTTCTTCAAACCGCAATAGCGGTCAATCGTCTCAAACGGCTCAACTCATTTTCCAAAACCAGCAAAAATGATTCAATTTGTTCAGCGCTGTTGCCATTACCCAAGCTCACCCGAACCGCGCCGCGCGCCAGATCCGGCTCTACACCCATGGCCATCAACACATGGCTGGGCTCGGTGCTGTCAGACGAACAGGCAGAGCCACTGGCCACCGCGAAACCTTTGCGGTCCAGCGCCATCACCAGTGTTTCGCCTTCAATTTCAGGGAAAGCAAAAAAGCTGGTGTTGGGGATGCGTTCAGCCTTATTGCCAAATATTTGAGCGCCTAAACTTTTTAATCCAATTTCCAATTGGTCGCGCAATTGGCGAACCGCGCCAGTGCACTGTGTCAACTCTTGCATAATAAGCTCGCACGCTGCGCCAAAACCGACGATGGCCGCGACGTTTTCAGTGCCGCTACGCAAGCCCTTTTCCTGGCCGCCGCTATGCAGCAAGGGCTGGATGTCAACGCGCTTGTCCACAATCAAGGCGCCTGCACCTTGCGGGCCGTTAATCTTGTGCGCTGATAAGCTCATCGCATGTACATTGAGGGCGCCAAAATCCAGCTTAATTTTGCCCAGCGCCTGAACCGCATCGGTATGCATATAAGCGCCACTCTTTCTTGCGGTTTTGGCAATGCCGGCAATATCCTGAATGACGCCAGTTTCATTGTTGGCCAACATCACCGACAATACGCTGGTAGGCTTTTGTAATATGGCATCCAGATTGTTCATTTCAACTAGACCATTCTGATCAACGGCTACTACCGCAACTCTGTGTCCACGTGCACGCATGGAAAATGCAGCCCGCGTGATGGCAGGGTGTTCGATCGGGCTCATGGCAATTTGACTGCCGGGTTGACTTGCCGCTATGCCACAGATGGCTAAATTATCAGCTTCGGTGCCGCCAGCAGTAAAAAACACTTGTGTCGGATGCGCACCCACAGCGTCCGCGACCTGTTCTCTGGCTTGCTCTATGGCCTGCCTTGCGCCACGGCCATATATATGGCGGCTGGTGGCATTGCCATGTTGCTCGCTCAAATATGGCAGCATGGTTTCTAGCACGCGCGCATCCAGTGCGGTGGTGCCATTGTGGTCTAAATAGGTGGCAGTAGTGCGCATCTTGTTTAAGCGGAGGCCAGTTGCTTTTGTGGCTGGCGGTTGGTTTTTTGCGGGCCTGTCTTTGATGATTCCAGACGATGGGCAAATACAACTTTTTTGCCATCGCTTTGTGTAGCGACTAAATCCGCGAGCGAAACACTTGAGAGATACTCTAAAATTTTATCGTTGAGGCTGGACCATAAATCATGCGTCATGCAGCGTTGCTCGTCGCGGCAGTTTTCTTTGCCAGCGCATTGGGTGGCATCAATCAGCTCATCCACGGCAGAGATAATTTGTGATACAGAAATTTCGGCTTGATTTTTGGCGAGACGATAGCCGCCACCGGGACCGCGCACACTTTTCACCAGTCCATTGCGGCGCAGGCGGCTGAATAATTGTTCAAGGTAAGAAAGCGAAATCGCCTGGCGATCACTGATGCCAGCCAGAGTCACAGGTTTGTCGGCCCCTTGCATGGCAATGTCCAGCATCGCAGTGACTGCAAATCGTCCTTTGGTGGTTAATCGCATTGCTATTGCTCCTAAAGTGTTTTGACCGGAAGCCACGGGTCAGTTTGGCTAAACTCCACAACTGACGCTGTTCCCTGTCCTTAAGTTAAGTCAGGATTATATAATACCCTACATTTTAGTCAACTATTTAGCAGTCTTGGTTCCCTTGGTCGGCCTTTTTGCGGCTTTTACATCAAAAGCCTTGCCAACGTCCATATCGGACTCGGTATCGGCGCTGAGCTTGGCCAATTGCTTCATGACTTTCTGCAATTGCTTATCTTGCTTATGGGCATGATCCAGTATGGCATGGATGGCTTTGGTCATCGGGTCATTGTTGTCATCACTCACGGCATAAGGCGAGAAGCCAATTTTCTTTGCTATTTCGCCGCGTTTTTTAACTTTTTCCTGATCCAGAATGCGCGCCGGAATGCCGACCGCAGTCGCGCCTGCTGGTACATCTTTCACCACTACTGCATTCGAACCTATTTTAGCATCGGCACCGATGGTAATCGGGCCCAATACTTTAGCGCCAGCGCCAATTACCACGCCTCTTTCCAGCGTGGGATGGCGTCTACCTTTGTTCCAGGAAGTGCCGCCCAGTGTTACGCCGTGGTAGAGCGTGCAATCATCGCCAATCACGGCGGTTTCGCCAATTACTACACCCATGCCGTGATCAATAAAAACGCGGCGACCGATAGTAGCCCCAGGATGAATCTCAACTCCTGTTAACCAGCGTGCAATGTGCGAACTAAAGCGCGCCAGCCAGTACAGGCGTTGCCGCCATATCCAGTGTGAAAAGCGGTGAAGAATCAGCGCATGTACGCCAGGGTAGGTCGTGATGACCTCCCAATGCGTACGGGCAGCGGGGTCTCGCTCAAAAACGATAGCGATGTCTTCACGCAAATGGTTAAACATAATGAGTTAGCTTAGGCGTTTAGTTAACAGGCGGTTATTTTGCCACAAATTAAGGCGCCTCGTTGCTGGCAAGAGAATGAGGCCGTGGTCGTTAGAGGGTATAAGGCAGCTTGAGCAACTCAAGCACAGGGCCTTCAGCCGTTTTCCAGCGTATCGGTCCGGCCTCCAGGCTTTCCAGTCGCACCTCAGCCAATACGTCAAAGCCGCTGTGCGGTGAAGCTGCAACTCGAACCAGCTGACCTGCCACTTCAGCATTGTTGCCAAATAATTCATCCGCAGCTTGCGGCGCTTCATTCGTCACAATATGCGCAAGCTGGGTGCGACGTTTCACTTTGCCTAAATAATGGGTACGGGCAACGATTTCCTGGCCGGTATAGCAGCCCTTTTTATAATTGATGCCGTCCAGAGCATCAAGGTTAATCATCTGCGGTACGAACTGTTCCTGGGTTGCCGGACTGATTTCAGGAATGCCGGACTGAATTTCCAGCCAATCCCAGCAGGGCTTGCCAACCGGTTTATGCGTTTGTTGCAATTGCCGCCAGATGTCCGGTGCATGCTCTGCATCAGTAAACACCTGGTAGCGCGGCATGGTACCAGGCATACGGACAATCACGCTGTTTTTCGCGCTCACCAGGCCATGCGCCTGATTCGGTACCTGGCCAAATATACTCTGCAAATTTGCTTCCGCATCCATGCCTGCTACGCCCATGCATGGCGTGTTGGCCGTAACATCCGTGATGATGACTTTGGAGCGCATGACATACATGCTGAGGCGCTTCATAATAGGCGCCAGCAACGCACCATGGAATTGCAGATAAAAATGGTTGTTATGCGCAAACGCTAAAAATAACGCCAGCAGGCGACCTTTTGGATTGCAGTAGCCTGCGTATTGGCTGTTGTGACCATTGAGCAGTTGGATGTCATTGGTGACCTGGCCTTGCAAAAAGGTCACGGCATCTTCGTCGCTAATTTGCAGCAGACTTAAATGTGAGAGATCAACCAGACTATTGCCGTCAGCCGCAGCCTGTAACTCAGCTTCAGGATTGCCAAAGCCGGCAATCTGCCCATGGCTGATGACTGCGCCTTGTTTAGATAAAAACTCATACCACTGTGTCATGATGACCGGTTCTTGGAGGATATATAGTTGTCGCATTATAACGTGAAGCCTGTTCAGCTCAGCTTAAAGCCATCTTATTGGCTGGCTACTATCCTTGGTATTTCCAGCTTGGGGGCGTGCATTATCGTGATTTGTATGCCCATGCCGATTAGTCTCAGAATTGTCATTTGCGTTCCCGTTGTTCTGGTGGCGCTGTATTTTATTGCCGAGCAGGCGCTGGTTTTGTTGCCCTGGTCTCTTACCGGGTTGGCGCTGAACGCCAAAGGTGAATTATCGGCGATGCGCAAGGATGGTTTAAATAGCGCGGCCAGCGTGCATCCTAGCAGTTTTGTAGCGGCGTATTTGACGGTACTTAATTTGAAAGTCAGCGACAGCCGTTGGCGGAAGAATCTGGTATTAACGCCTGACAGGGTTGACGCTGAGGCTTTTCGGCGGCTGCGCGTATGGTTACGCTGGGGAAGTTTCGAATAACTCAAAACAAAACGTCAGCGGTATCTGCTGGCTCCGCATTGGCTTGACCGTGATTTTTGCGAGCCTCCATCCATGCGCGATATTGTTTGACGGGGTGTTTGGGTAAATAAGCTGTAATTAACAGCAAGCCCGCCAGTGAGGCTAACAGCCAGCGCAGCCCAAATGGCGCTACATCCCGCCGTGCAGGTTTTTGCGCTTGCATCGCTTTAAGTATGCCTTGCAGATTGTCACCGCGCACATAGTTGCCGCCTACCTCCTTGGCAACAGAATTCAGGTAATCTTCATTCAGCTTTGATAAAAAGCGATCATTCTCGCCTACGGCCACGCTTTCATTTCTCAGCCCAATATTTTGTTCAGAAATTTGCGCGACCCCAGGCTGCATGGCAAAGCTTTCGGCAGACCAGTAGCCAATTACCTGATTTTTTTCATCCAGCTTTGGAATGGCAGTACCTTTATCTGAACCTATGCCAACCAGCAACCAGCCATCACCACCCTGAAAATTTTCCAGACTCTTGGTGTTAAAGGCGTGCAATTTTGGCGCTTCTTCACCATCGCTGAAATACACTACTTGTGCGGGCTCGGGCGGAGCGCACGTGAGCGCCAGCCGATGTGGTAGCTAAACTCTTTGATTTGCTCATAAAATGTCATTTTAAAATCGTATCTGACCCGCTAGATCGTAGAATTCCATCTGTCATATACAGCAATGTTTCAGGTGGCCTGTAACGCATCAGCTTGCTTGCCTCGCCAATTCCTTGAGTTTTTCGCTAACCTTGTTCGCCAGTTGTTTTGCGGTGTTTGCCGTGGTGTTTTTCTCCAGCCAGGAGCCTTCCAGCTGGGCATAAGTCGTGAATGCCTTCCGTTTCGTCTTGATGTCGACCAACAAAAGTCTTGGATAGACGAACAGGTAGGTCGGCTTCATGGCCACTCCAATAATAATGTAATCGGCGCCACTATCCTCTGCCAGGCTTGCCGCAACATCGGTATGGTCGAACAGGTAGGTAGCGGAATTGGTTGCCAGTTCCGCTTTCAGCCGGTCATTCACTGGCACAAGCTCTATGCCATTATCGACAAGTATCTGTTTAAAAGTAGACGACAGGTACGCGATGCGCGCCAATTCTTCCGGAGCGTTAGGCAAATCCGTGAGGTCTTGGAGCTGGAAATCCAGCACCATGACTTTGATGCCCGCGTCGGCAAAAGCAGCTGGAGCGAATAAGGCAATCAGGCTGATAAAAAAGATGACTTTCAAAATTAA
>JBCKUK010000045.1:0-9758 GCA_038924905.1 Methylophilaceae bacterium
CAGCCCCTCTACGGCTACTGCTTGCTGTGCGTCTATTTTCGCCGCATCGCCAGCTACCAGTGTTTCACCATTCAAATTCACGCTGCCACGCGCGACTTGCAGATACAGGTTGCGACCTGCACCCATGTCGTAGTCAAGCCGCTCGTCTTTGGCTAGCAAAGTGGCGTAGAGCGCAATATCCTGATGAATTTTGATCGAACCTTCGCGACCATCATGCGAGGCCAGTAAGCACCAGCGGCCTTGTTTTTGCGCCGTGTCGAAATGCTTTTCTTCATATCCAGGCTGGATGTTATCACGCTCAGGCAGCAGCCATATCTGCAACAAATGTGCAGGCTCGGTATCAGATGCATTAAATTCGCTATGCACAATCCCCGTGCCAGCTGTCATGCGCTGCACATCGCCTGCCTTTATCACGGAGCCATTGCCCAGACTGTCTTCGTGCCGTAGCGCGCCTTGCAGCATATAGGTAATGATCTCCATATCGCGATGCGGATGTTTGCCAAAACCCTTTGCCGGCGCAATCACATCTTCATTAATGACACGCAGCACCGAATAGCCCATGTGGGCCGGGTCGTAATAGTCAGCGAAGGAAAATGAATGGTAACTATCCAGCCAGCCGTGATTGGCGTGTCCCCGTTCCTGCGACTTTCTGATTTCTATCATTTGGCTCAATTCAAAATCTTGATGAGTTTTAGCTTAACTAAGGAGGAATCAATATTACAATGCCTATTCGGGTTAAATGGGTATCAATGAATAATTTTCAAGCCATTAAAACACTAAGGAGCAATGACCATGAAACATCCCTCGTCACAAGGCCAGCTATTAGAGCAAAAGCTGTTTTGCCCAGCTTTGCCGCCGCGCGAGCGCGATTCACATAAAGGCGACTATGGCAGCGTCGCCATCCTTGGCGGCACCAGTGGCATGGTAGGTGCGGCTTTGCTGGCCGCACGTGCCACCTTGTTGAGCGGCGCGGGACGTGTGTATGCAGCGCTGCTGGCCGAAAATGCGCTGGCCGTTGACATGCTTCACCCGGAAATTATGCTACTCGCGCCAGCAGCACTAACTGAATTACCGCGACTGGATTGTGTAGTCATCGGACCCGGTATGGGGCGCTCAGCCGCAGCTATCAGGCTGCTTAAATACTGGCTGGCTCAGGATGTACCCTTGCTAATCGATGCCGACGCGCTTTATCTGCTATCCGCACATCCGCATTTAATGGCAGCCATGCAAAGCCGCAAAGAGGCTGGCGTAATTACGCCACATCCGGGCGAGGCCGCAAAATTACTGGCTTGCGGCAGCAATAGCATTCAGCAAGACCGCAGCAAAAGCGCACTAAAATTGGCTAAGGAGCTAAACGCCGTCTGCGTACTCAAAGGTGCAGATAGTATTTGCGCTCACCCAAACGGAGAGTGGTATGTCAACAGCAGCGGTAACCAGGGGCTGGCCAGTAGTGGCACCGGCGATGTATTAAGTGGCATCATCGGCGGCTTCATGGCCCAGGGCTTGAGCGCGCTGGATGCAGCCAAACTTGGGGTATATCTGCATGGCGCCGCAGCCAATTCCCTAGTAAAACAAAGCGTCGGGCCGGTGGGCTTAACCGCCTCGGAGATTGCGCTTGAAGTAAGAAATCTCATCAATCAGTACAATGCCAAGAAATAACTAAACACAATAAGCAGAATAACCATGCATAACATCACCAATAAAATCGTTAGCGCCACCAGCCAGGTCATTTTAGGCAAGGAACATCAAATCCGCCTGAGCCTCGCTTGCATACTGGCGCGTGGTCATTTGCTGATTGAAGATTTACCCGGTATGGGCAAAACTACTCTGGCGCATACGCTGGCGCAAGCGCTGAGACTGGATTTTCGGCGTGTGCAATTTACCAGCGATTTATTACCGGCTGATATTCTTGGCGTCTCGGTGTATGACCGTAATAACGCGGTTTTCAAGTTTCATCCCGGCCCGGTTTTTACCAGCGTTACCTGGCCTTCTTCCATTACCTCCAGTAATGCACTTTGAGTTTTTGGGGTAGCGCGGTTGACCTCATCGGCGCTGTAGCCCCATCACGCATAGAATCCGGGATTGAAGCTGCGTTACCGGAAACCGGCTTAGTACCGGTAATGTCGCGTAAGGATTACCCCTTGCTACGCAACATATACTTGACTTGGGACGCCATGAATAATGGCTGGAACCAATACGTGCTGGACTACAATCAACAGCGACAGATGGATTTACTCTCGCGCTTAATGGGTGCTGAGCTTTCCTGGCAGGATTTGGCCATTGCCATGATGATATGCGTAGGGACTGTAGGGCTTGCGATCAGTTATTTTTTACTGCGCGGCAAGCGCATCAAAATAGACCCTCTGAAACGACTTTATGCTGAATTTTTACGTAAACTTGAACGTGTCGGACTTAAGCGCTATAGCCATGAAGGGCCGCTGGATTTCAGCAAGCGCGCTATAAAACGGCTGCCAGCAAGGGCTAATGAGATTGAGGAAATTACCGATGTCTATACAGACTTGCGTTACCGCAGCAATACTAATGCGCAGGTATTCGGCTACTTCAAGCGCCTGGTAAAAAAATTTAGAGCCAGAACATGACCGAGAATGAATACATGCAGGCCGCACTGGAGCTTGCCAGACAAGCGGCACAGGCAGGCGAAGTGCCAGTGGGCGCAGTGGTAGTGAAGGATGGCGTGATTATTGGCCGCGGCTTCAATACCCCGATTAGTCAACATGACCCAAGCGCCCATGCCGAGATACAAGCCATGCGCGATGCTGCCAAAAACCTGGGTAACTATCGGCTGGTGGATTGTACCCTTTATGTAACACTGGAGCCTTGTGCCATGTGCGCTGGCGCCATGCAACATGCACGAATTTCACGCTTGGTATATGGTGCCAGCGACCCTAAAACCGGCGCCTGCGGCAGCGTGATTGACTTAATGACAGAGCCTGGACTTAATTACCATACAGAAGTGACTGGCGGGATAATGGGGAAAGAGTGTGGGGCAATACTGAGCAATTTTTTTGCTCTGCGTCGCACCAAATAAAAAGCCGCTTATTGCAGCTTTTTATTAAAATTTACAGCTTGTTAATCACAGCCTGTCAGTCACGGTTACCCAGAAGCGCCATCAGTATATGCAGCAAATTGACGAACAAGTTGTATATATCCAGATAAATGGCCAAAGTAGCCATGACATAGTTGGTTTCTCCACCATTCACGACACGGCTCACGTCATACAAAATAAAACCGGAAAATAGCAGCACGGCCATACCGGATAGCGCCAATGCAAACACCGGAATTTGGAAAAACAGATTGGCCAACTGGGCAACTATCAGCAGAATAATGCCGACCATTAAGAAATTGCCCATGAAGCTGAAGTCTTTTTTGGTGGTAGTTGCGATACCGGCCAGCGTTAAAAAGATAATGCCGGTGCCGCCGGCAGCAAGGCCGATTAGCTGTGCGCCATTACGCAATTGCAGCGCCACTTGCAAAATTGGACCCAGCATCAAGCCCATAAAACCGGTTAGTGCCAGTAGTAACACCACGCCCAATGCGCTATTGCTATTGGCTTTAATGCCGAAGAACAGGCCAAACATCACTGCCAGCATGCCCAGTGCAAACATGATGGGGTGCTGCGCTGCGAATGTAAAATTCATGCTCGTGCCAACAACCGCACCAATCACGGTCGGGATCATGGTAAGGCCAAGCATCATATAGGTGTTGCGAAGCACTTTATGGGCGCCTATTGAGAGCGTTTGCGTACTACTTGCCACTTGATATTCGGTTTGCATAAATTAAATCCTTTTTTAAATAAAACTGTTCGTAAGACTATCAAATACTGAGATAAGTTTCAACCGTAAAACCATTGTGGATATCTACTTTCAACAAATGGGCACTTATGCATGGAAAGGTAAATCGCCATCAGCCTTACCAACATTGCCTACCTGGTGAATTGCCTGCATAAACAAGGCATCTTCGTGTAGCGCTACCATATCCGCAGGCTGATGCTTGCCGTGCATGCGTGCGAGCCTTGCCAGGCTTTGTGCCGGCATAATGCCATCCATGTTTTCCAAAAGCTCATCGGCCAAATCCGGGCGGTTACATAATAGCACCATATCGCAGCCTGCCTGCAATGCCGCCATAGCGCGCTGGGTTACGGTGCCAGCCACTACGGCGCCCTCCATGGCTAAATCATCGCTAAAAATCACGCCATTAAAATTCAAGTGCTTGCGCAGCACTTGCTGCAACCAGATTTTAGAAAACCCGGCGGGGAGGTCGTCCACCTTGGGGTAGATAACATGTGCGGGCATCACCGCCTGCAAACCAGAATCGATCATTCGACGAAACGGGTCAATATCCGTTTTCTCAATTTCCGCAAAACTGCGCTCGTCCACCGGAATCGCCACATGCGAATCCGCAGCGACAAAACCATGCCCGGGAAAATGCTTGCCCACCGCTGCCATGCCACCGTGCTTGAGGCCCAGCATCAGGGCTTGTGCCAGCTCGGTAATAGCCTGCGGTTTGCGGTGAAAAGCACGGTCACCGATAACCTGGCTCTCGCCATAATCAACATCCAGCACTGGCGTAAAACTAAAATCTACGCCATGTGCACGCAGTTCGGCAGCCAGAATCCAGCCGGCATCGGTTGCCAGTTCTTTTGCGCACTTGGGGTTTTTATCCCAGATTTTGCCAAATTCACGCATGGCAGGGATTTTGGTAAAGCCATCACGAAAGCGCTGTACACGGCCGCCTTCATGATCTACTGCGATTAAAATAGGTGGCTGTCTAACTGCATGAATACTGGCTGTAAGTGCCTTTAATTGCGCGCAGGAAGTAAAATTGCGTGCGAATAAAATCGCCCCGCCCACCAGCGGATGCTGCAAACGGCGGATATCGTCGGCGGTGAGTTCAGTGCCGACCACATCCAGCATCACTGGACCTAATGACATTTTTACCTTTTTACATCCAATTTATCGCGCAGTTTATCACCTAGCACGTTCACTGCCAGCACCAGTGACATCAAACTCAAGCCAACCGCCAGCACGTAATGCGGCGCGACCAGTAAGTAGCGCACACCATCACGCAGCATGGCGCCCCAGGAAGCATGTGGAGCCTGGATACCAAGGCCGAGGAAAGACAGGCTCGCTTCTGCAATAATCAGTCCGGCGATGCTATAGGTTACCTCAACCAGTAGTGGCGCGGCCAGTAACGGCAATATGTGTTTGGCCATTATTCTGGGCACAGAAGCGCCGAGCGACTCTGCCGCCATAACATGCTGCCGATTTCTCAAGCTTAGCGCCTGCGCGCGGGTAAGGCGCGCATAGCCTACCCATGAAGTTAAACTCAGTGCCAATACTAAATTATTCAGCCCGGGGCCTAAAGCGGCAGCAAAAGCAATCGCCAATAAAATACCTGGGAACGCCAGAAACACGTCGGTAATATGCATCAATAAGCGATCTACCCAGCCACCGAAATAGCCAGCTACCAAACCAACAAGTGTACCGAAACTCAGTGTCAGCAGCGTGACAGTTGCCACAACCACCAGCGCGATTTGCGCACCCACCATCAGCCGCACCAGCACATTGCGTCCTAGGTCATCACTACCTAATAGCGCATGCATATTGGGCGCGGCCAGAATATGATCAAGGTTGATGACATCCGCCTGCAATTTGAGCAACCATGCCGCAAGCGCAGCGAGCATCCAGACGGCTATTACTACAACAGCAGGCTTCATGATGCGAACCTGATGCGCGGGTCAAGGCGTGAATACAGTAAATCGGTGGCCAGATTCACCAGCACGTAGGCGAGCGCGATGACCAGCACGCAAGCCTGTGTCACCGGATAATCGCGCTTCTCGATGGATTCGACCAGCAATCTGCCTACGCCATCCCAACTGAATATAGTTTCGGTAATCACCGCACCCGCCAGCAAACTGCCTAGTTGCAGGCCTATCACCGTGACCACTGGCAGCAGCGCGGCGCGCAGGGCATGCTGCAAAATCACTGTCCTTTCCGGCAAGCCTTTGGCGCGTGCCGTGCGCACAAAATCTTCATGTAGCACTTCAAGCAAGCTTGCGCGCGTCATGCGCGTGAGTATCGCCGCCAAACCAAAACCCAAAGTCAGCGCAGGCAAAATAATAGAAGTCGTTGACTCCATGCCACTCACCGGCAGCCAGCCCAGCCACAAGGCAAACACCAGCATGAGTAAAGGCCCGAGCCAGAAGTGCGGCATGGCAGATAATGTCAGGCTGGTAAGCGTTGCCAGGCTATCCTGCCATTTATCCACCCTCAGCGCGGCAATAATACCCAGCGGCAGGCCGATACAAATTGCGATTATCAGCGCCAGTAGCGCCAACTTGGCGGTAGCCGGAATGCGCTCTGCCAGCAGCCTGGAAATCTCTGTCTGGGTGTGAATCGAGCGGCCGAAATCGCCCTGTGCAAGCTTACCGAGGTAATTGCCAAATTGTTTTATTAGAGGCTGATCCAGGCCTAGGTCAGCACGTAGTTGTGTGCGGTCGGCACTGGTCGCGGATTCGCCCAGCATCACTTCAACCGGATCGCCCGGTACTAAATGCACCAGAAGAAAAGTCAATAACAGTACGCCAAAAACTACCGGAACAACGGCTAGCAGGCGTTTAAAAATCGTCTTCGTCAGTGTCCAGTCCTTCCAGAATGAATACTTCGGTGCCAACCGGTACCAAGTCATACAGCGCCACCATGTCGGCATTGCGCATACGGATGCAGCCATGTGAATGCGGCTCGCCGACAGGCTGGTTGTCCGGGGTGCCGTGTATGTAAATGTAGCGCTGCATGCTATCCACATTGCCCAGCCTGTTAATACCCACTTCACACCCAGAGAGCCAGAGAATGCGCGTCAAAATCCAGTCGTGGTCTGGGTGTTGTTCGCCCAGCTCCGTCGTCCAGATTTCGCCGGTAGCACGGCGACCGACAAACACCGAGCCGACCGGACAATCGGCGCCGATTTTAGCGCGGATGATATGCCGACCACGCGGCGTACAATAGCTGCCCTTCTCCTCACCTGCCCCGTTGAGTGCGGTAGATACAGGATAGACTACCTTCAGATGATCATGTCCATCTATGACAGAAAGTGTTTGTTGGGCTATGGAAATTTCAATTTGCATGTTCATCACCAGCGCGCTGGCAATTTGCGCGAGGTATGAAACACCCGCAGAATTTCAACATGGCTATTCTTAATGCGATATGGCACTAAATAATACGTGTTTGTAACCACTAACTCCCGCGTGCCTAATACACGACCAGACCGCCCCATTGCTGGTTGCACTGTTAATTGATTTACTTGTGATGTAATTGAATTTACTACTTGGCTTGCCGCTAACGGATTATCTTGCGCGATATATGCACTAATTTCATCAAGGTTATTCACCGCGTTTCTTAGCCATACCACTTGCATATTGGTTATTTAATTGTCCATTTATCAATCACCGCCTGCACTTCAGCCTCTGTCGCAAAGTCGCCTGCATCGGCTTCCTTTATGGCTGCATGGATTTCATTGATTTGCCATTCGTTACCCTCGACATAGGCTTTAATGGCTTCTGCGGCCAGAAATGAGCGGCTGCGATGGGTAGCATCCGCCAATTTTTCCAGCTTATCTTTCGTGGCTTCTTCCAGACGTATGGTTACAGTGCTAGTCATGATATTCCCTCAAATAAATACAATGTACACAATATAACACAGTGTGTTTATTTAGCTAGTCATCGACAAATTTAACGATACTGAATAGTAGCAAGCCCGTCCCAATTGCCATCTGATTTTAAACCATAATCAACCAGGTCTTTGCGCATCGCAACAAACTGGCCTTCATACCATAGCGGCACATAAGGCAGTTGCTGATGCACTCGTGCTGTCACTTGCTGCCAGTCTTGCTGCTTAATTAAACCATCTAATACCGTATCTGCAAAATGCCCGCGATTTGCGCCTTTGGGTGGGATAGATGTGCTATGAAACGCCAGGCGGTATATCTCCGGGGTTTTAATGCCTACCCAAGTTAGCCCATAGAGCTGGAATTGTCCATGTTTGATGTCGTCAAAAAACGTACCCCAATCCAGAGAGCGGATTTCAAGCACTATGCCAGCAGCTTGCATCTGCGCTTGCATGATGGTGGCAAGCCGTACGCGCTGGGCATCGGTCGAGGTTTTATAGGTGAGCTTTAGCGGCAGTTTTACACCGGCTTGCTGCAATAATTCTCGCGCCAGTTTTGGGTTGTAATCATAAGCCGCCAGATTTGGATTACCCGCCCAGTGCTCGGGCGGCAGTATAGCGCCTGCCTCACGACTGCCGCCGACCAGTGCATGCCGAATAATCGCTTTGGTATCGATGGCATGGGCAACCGCCCGACGCACCAGCGGGTTTTTCAGCTGCGGGTCTTGCAGGTTAAATCCCAGATAAGAAAAATTGGCGCCTGTACCTTCTTGCACCTCGATGGCATTCTGCTTCTTTAAGTAATCCACCAGCTCCGGCGGTAAATCACCTTGTAGCAGATCCGCTTCGCCGCGCATGAGTTTTAGTACGCGCACGGTCGGGTCTTTAACCTCCTGCAATACAAACAATTGCTTGTCCTGCACACGCTCGAGCTTGAGTACTCCGTTCCAGGACACGAACTTTAACGGCCCGCTGCCGATAGGCACATGGGCGAAATCGTGATTTTTATTGATAAGCGCTGCAGGCAAAATGCCCAGGATAAGCCTCGCCGGAAAGCCTGCATCCGGCTGGCTAAGAGTAAAATCTACAATGTCTGCATCCGGCGCTTTCACTTCACGGATATTGGCAAACTCCGCCGTATGTGGGGAATTTTTGAGTGCTAATAAGGACTGATAAGTGGCAACAACGTCGAAAGCCGTCAATGGGCTGCCATCTTGAAATGGCGCCCTGTCCTGTTTCAGGATAAACCGATAATGCTGAGGATCGAGCTGCTGCCAATTTGCCAGGTCTGGCTGAGGCTTTGAGCGCTCATCGAAATCTACCAGCGGACGATAGATAAGGCGATTGATGCGCTCTGAGGCAGCATCTGTAGCATAGCGCGGATCCAGATTTAGCGGCGCTTGCGCAAGCGCCATGCGGATTTCGCCATGTTCGACTGGCTTGCCGCAGCCTGGTAGCAGACAACAAACGAGGCAAACAAGAAGCGCCGCATGCCTCATGCTGCCAACTATTGGCTAAAAATTTTCACGAAAAGTATGACAAACACCACGACAGCAAGGTATTTCAATACTGTGATAAATAGTCCGATTTTTCTGCGATCGGTACCACGACGCGATTCTACGCGGCGATTATTGCCTTCAAAAATCGGTCTTTCGTTACGTTCTGCCATGAGTTTCCCCCTCCAAATCCGCCACCAAAAACACCTAGCGCTTGAATAGCGCAATCGACTCCACATGCGTTGTGTGCGGGAACATATTGATGACGCCCGCAGCCGCCATACGGTAACCCTTATTATGCACCAACAATCCGGCATCGCGCGCCAGTGTGGCAGGGTTGCATGAAACATAGACGATGCTGCCTGGCGAGTTTTTAATATTACCCTCGCCATCATCCGCAAGTGCCTCAATCAAGCTCGTCGCGCCATCGCGCGGCGGGTCAATAAGCCATTTATCGAAACAATCCAGCTCTGCCAAGCTTTCCTCGGTCATCTTGAATAAATTGGTTTCGACAAAACTTGCCTGCTCAGTTAGGCCATTCAATTTTGTATTTTGTTCCGCTCGTTTAACCAGTGCCGCA
>JBCKUK010000046.1:0-9369 GCA_038924905.1 Methylophilaceae bacterium
ATGCTTTATTCTCTGGCAAAACCTCTGCTATTCCTGCTTGATGCCGAGCGTGCCCATGATTTAACCCTAAAAAGCCTGAAACTCGCTGCCCTGTCAGGCGCTCTGGTATTGCTCCCCAAGCCGCCTGTTTGTAAACCTCGGCAGGTGATGGGGATGACTTTTCCTAACCCTGTCGGCCTTGCGGCGGGACTGGATAAAAACGGTGCTTATATTGATGCCCTGGCAGCATTAGGGTTTGGTTTTATCGAGGTTGGTACCGTCACACCACGTCCACAGCCCGGCAACCCCAAGCCGCGCCTGTTCCGCGTGAAAGAAGCCGAAGGCATTATCAACCGTTTTGGTTTTAACAATCTGGGCGTGGATAACCTGATTGAGAACGTCAAGCAGACTAAGTACAAGGGCATTTTGGGCATCAATATCGGCAAGAACTTTGATACACCGAATGAAAATGCAGTGGACGACTACTTGATATGCCTGCGTAAGGTCTACCCCTATGCCAGCTACATCGCTGTGAATATCTCATCTCCCAACACCAGGAATTTACGCGAGTTGCAGGAGAAGGAAGCGCTCACTAACCTACTGGCGCGGCTTAAAGCAGAGCAAGCCGAGCTGGCCGAAGTGTATGGCCGCTATGTGCCAATTGCCTTGAAAATTGCGCCGGATTTGGATGAAATTCAGGTCAATGAAATTGCCGATTTTCTGCTCGAACACAAGATGGATGGCGTGATCGCCACCAACACTACCCTGTCGCGTGACGGTGTTGCGGGTTTGCCCAATGCGGATGAAGCCGGCGGTTTGTCGGGCGCGCCGGTCAAGAACAAGTCCACGCTGGTGATTCGCCAACTGGCAGCGCGATTGCAGGGACATATCCCTATCATTGGTGTCGGCGGTATTTTGAGCGGGGAGGATGCGCTGGAAAAAATAGCGGCTGGTGCAAGCCTAGTACAGTTGTACAGTGGGTTGGTCTATCGAGGCCATAAGTTGGTACGGGATATCTGTAAGACTCTAGGATAATGCGGGATGGGCAATTGGTTTTTGGAGTTATAAATCAGACAAGGCGCGAATCAAAAAAATTGACGAAGTATATAAGTAATATCTGAGGAGATTTTTTTGATAAGCAACGCAGTATGATGACGAAGTCCAAATTACCAATCTTGTATTCTTATCGGCGTTGCCCCTATGCTATGCGCGCCCGCATGGTCTTACGTTATAGCGGCATCACGGTTGAGATGCGCGAAATCACTTTCAGGAATAAACCCAAGCACATGCTGCAAATTTCACCCAAGGGCACAGTGCCAGTATTGCTCTTATCAGGCGGTAAAGTGCTGGAAGAGAGCCTGGATATTATGGATTGGGCGCTCGCGGAAAACGACCCTGACCATTGGTTGCAGGCGAAAGATAGTGGTTTGATAGAAGAGAACGATGACAACTTTAAGCCGGCCTCGGATCAATATAAATACTCGGTCTCGGGAAAATCTGCCAAGACATATAGAACCGAAGGCGAGGTATTCCTGGCTAAATTGGAGCATCGCCTTAAAGCCAAACGTCATTTGTGTGGAGACAACCTCTCATTCACCGACATTGCCATCTTTCCATTTATCCGCCAGTTTGCAGCAGTGGATGAGGCATGGTTTGAAGGCGCGCCTTACTCGGCGCTTAAAAGCTGGCTGGCGAGCCTGGTGGAATCAGAATTATTTTTGAGCGTGATGGAAAAATATGCGACCTGGGATGAAGACTCAACCCAGGTCGAAAAGATACTGTTCTAGCGCTATTCCGCCAAACCAGCGGCCAGGGCGGTTTCTTTCCCGCCCGGTTTATTTTCATCAAATGTCAGCTTGATTTCGTCTTTATCATCAATATCCACCATGACACTGCCGCCATTTGCCAGACTGCCAAACAGCAGCTCGTCAGCCAATGCACGGCGAATGGTGTCTTGAATCAAGCGTGACATGGGGCGGGCGCCCATGAGCGGGTCAAAGCCCTTCTTGGCCAGGTAAGCTTTCAGCTTGTCGCTGAAGGTAGCTTCCACTTTTTTCTCATGCAACTGGTCTTCCAATTGCATCAGGAACTTATCAACCACGCGCACAATAACTTCCGGTGACAGTGAGGCAAAGGAGATTGTGGCATCCAGGCGGTTGCGGAACTCCGGCGAGAACATACGTTTGATCTCTGCCATCTCGTCGCCCACGCCATTGCCCAGCGTGAAGCCGATGCCGGTCTTGGAGATGGCCTCAGAGCCCGCGTTGGTGGTCATGATGATAGTGACATTACGGAAATCTGCCTTACGCCCGTTGTTATCGGTGAGCGTGCCGTAATCCATGATTTGCAGCAGAATATTGAAAATATCAGGATGCGCCTTTTCAATTTCATCCAGCAGTAAGACG
Organism: Methylophilaceae bacterium; assembly: GCA_038924905.1. GTDB lineage: Bacteria > Pseudomonadota > Gammaproteobacteria > Burkholderiales > Methylophilaceae > JBCKUK01. Next base: position 2,385 of record JBCKUK010000046.1, read on the forward strand.
CAATAAGGCTGCTTGGTAATCGCCTCGGTCATCAGGCCGCCCTGTTCAAACCCGATATAGCCAGGAGGCGCGCCAATCAAGCGTGACACGGCATGTCGCTCCATGTATTCGGACATATCAAAACGCACCAGTTCGATGCCCAGTATATAGGCGAGCTGTCTTGCGACTTCTGTTTTACCCACACCGGTAGGGCCTGAGAACAGGAACGAGCCGATGGGTTTTTGCGCACCGCCCAGGCCGCTGCGCGCCATTTTAACAGCGGATGCGAGCGCATCAATGGCTTTATCCTGGCCAAATACCACGGCCCTGAGGTCGCGTTCCAGGGTCTTCAGTGCAGTCCTATCATCGCTGGAAATATTCTTGGGCGGAATACGTGCAATTTTAGCGACGATGTCTTCAATCTCTTTGTTGCCGATCACTTTCTTCTGCTTGGATTTAGGCAATATGCGCTGCGCAGCGCCAGCTTCATCAATGACATCAATCGCCTTATCCGGCAAATGCCTGTCATTGATATACCTGGCAGCAAGTTCGGCCGCAGAGGATAGCGCTGCGGCGGTGTACTTCACCTTGTGATGTTCTTCAAAGCGCGACTTCAGGCCTTTCAGAATCTCAACGGTTTCGGCAATGCTGGGTTCGTTGACGTCAATCTTCTGGAAACGACGTGAAAGCGCGTGATCTTTCTCAAAAACACCGCGGTATTCCTGATAAGTGGTCGCGCCTATGCACTTCAAGGTGCCGTTGGACAGCGCCGGTTTCAATAGATTAGAGGCATCCAATGTGCCGCCACTGGCCGCGCCAGCACCGATCAAGGTGTGAATTTCATCAATAAATAATATGGCACCTGGTTGTTCTGCCAGTTTTTTCATTACTGCTTTTAGCCGCTGTTCAAAGTCGCCGCGATATTTGGTGCCTGCAAGCAGGGTGCCCATGTCCAGTGAATAGATCACGGCATTAGCCAGCACTTCCGGCACGTTGCCTTCAACAATGCAGCGAGCAAGACCTTCGGCAATGGCAGTTTTGCCAACACCGGCCTCACCAACCAGCAGCGGATTATTTTTGCGGCGACGGCATAAGGTTTGAATCACGCGTTCAAGCTCAGGGCCGCGACCAATCAGCGGATCAATCTTGCCGGCAATGACTTGTAGATTAAGATTTTGCGTGAAGTTTTCCAACGCGCCTGCTGGTGAGGCTTCGGTTTCCATCTCTTGCTCGGTTTCAGCGCGCTTGGAGGCGCCATCCGTGACTTTAGCTACCCCATGAGAGATAAAATTGACCACGTCCAAGCGGGTAACGCCCTGTTGATGCAGGAAAAATACAGCGTGCGAATCTTTTTCGCCGTAGATGGCGACCAGCACGTTAGCGCCGGTCACTTCTTTTTTGCCGGATGATTGCACGTGCAAAATAGCACGCTGGATTACGCGTTGAAAGCCCAGCGTAGGTTGTGTATCAACCTCTTCAATCCCATCCACTGTGGGCGTGTGTTCTTCAATGTAGTTATTAAGCTCGGTGCGTAAATTATCAAGATTTGCGCCGCAAGCCCGCAGTATGTCAGCCGCAGTCGGATTATCAATCATGGCGAGCAGCAAATGCTCGACCGTGATTAACTCATGGCGCTTTTGTCTAGCGTTCATGAAGGCCATGTGGAGACTTACTTCAAGTTCTTGCGCAATCATCTTGCTTTCCTCGTTTATAAACTTCAGTTATTAAACTTCCTTAAGCTACTTCCTGTAATTCCTAATTTCTTACAATTTACAATGCCCTTTAGGCTTCTTCCATCGTGCACTGCAGCGGATGTTGGTATTCACGGGCGTAGTCCAATACCTGGTTCGTTTTGGTCTCGGCAATCCCATGCGGGTAAACCCCACATACCCCAGTCCCTTCAGTATGTACCTTAAGCATGATCTGTGTCGCCTGCTCCCGCGTTCTGCTAAAAAATCGCTGTATCACATCCACCACAAACTCCATCGGTGTGTAGTCGTCATTAAGCAGAATGACTTTATACATGGATGGCGGTTTTGGCTTTTTCGTTCTGGTTTCAGTAACGGTGCCTTCTTGCGGCTTGGTACTCGCTATATCCTTGGTTGCCATATTAAAACCTATTTTGAGCCGAATTGAGAATATTTCAAGCCTCAATTGAGTAGGGGTAATTACTCGGCCTCAAATTTAAGGGTAAATGCGTACGCTTTTTACAATTCTATCCTGTGTTTGCACGATTTCCAGGGTGTGCTTGCCAATCTTGAAGCTGGTACCGGGCTCAGGAATATCTTCGAAGTGCTCCAACAACAAGCCATTCAAGGTACGCGGGCCATGCAGTGGCAGGCTCAGCCCCAATTTTTTATTGAGGTCTCGCAAAGTACTGCTACCATCCACTAACCAGCTACCATCCTGTTCCTGGCGATAAATACTGGTGTGCAAAGGCGACTGGGTGGTGAAATCGCCAATCACTTCTTCCAATATATCTTCGAGAGTTAGCAGGCCTTTAAGTTCGCCATATTCATCTACAACAAGCCCGATTCGTTGCTTCTTCTCCTGGAATTGCTGCATTTGGGTATATAGCGGCGTACCGGAAGGGATGAAATAAGGTTCAGCGATTACCTCCTGCAATGCCTCCATATCCAATTCTCCATTACGCAATTGATTCATTACTTTGCGCACATGAAGCACACCAATGATTTCTTCAGCCTGGCCTTGTTTGACTGGGAGCCGTGTGTGGTGGCTGGATGAGAGGTGCTGTAGAATGGTTTCCAGCGGGTCATTAAAATTAATAGCTTCGATCTGTGTATGTGCAGTCATCACATCATCCACGGTAATTTTTTCCAGATCAAACAAATTCAATAAAATAGTGCGGTGCTTTTTCGGTATGAAACTGCCGGCTTCCAGCACGATGCTTCTGAGCTCTTCCATGGAAATGGAATGCGCAGTTTCGGCAAAATTGATTTTTATACCAAGCATACGCAACAGGCTGCCAACAAATAAATTGACAAACCATACCGCCGGATAGGCCACCTTAAGCAGCGGATAGAGTATGTAACTACTTGCGAAGGCAAGCCTTTCCGGGTGCGCAGCGGCGAAGACCTTGGGCGATATTTCACTAAATACCAGAATGGCGAAAGTGACCGCCAGCGTGCCAAACAACAATACCAGCTCGCCATCACCAAATAAGCGCACACTAATAACCGCGACCAGGGTGGCAGCAGCAGCATTGGCTAAATTGTTGCCGAGCAGGATTACACCCAGCAGCTTATCTGTTTTGCTTAACAAGACGCTGGCCAGACGTGCGCCGCGGTGACCGCTTTTGGCCAGATGCCGCAATCTGTAACGATTGAGCGACATCATGCTGGTTTCAGCAATAGAAAAAAAGGCGGAAATCATGAGCAGCAGGGCAAGGGCGCCGAGCTGCAAAGATATGGGAATATCGTCCAAGGAGCGTTTTAGTTCGCTAAAGAGATGCTGCTAGTTTCCACGTGTAGCGCTAATTTTGTCAAGGCTGCGCTTCTGCAACGGTTTTCTTTTCTGCGCCAGTGAGGAGATTTTCGCGTGAAACGCCAAGATACAGCGCGACTGGGCAAGCTACCAATACCGAAGAATAGATACCGAACAAAATACCAATGGTGAGTGCGATGGAAAAGTTATGTAGCACCTCACCGCCGAATAGCAACATTGACAGCACCATCAATTGTGTGGAGAAGTGGGTGATGACAGTACGTGACATGGTGCGGGTGATGGCGTTATCAATGACTGTTGCCACGCTTGCTTTACGCATTTTGCGGAAATTCTCGCGCACCCGGTCAAAAACCACGACAGATTCATTAACGGAATAGCCCAGCACAGCCAACACCGCAGCCAGTACGGTGAGATTGAATTCCCACTGGAAAAAGGCGAAAAATCCTAAAATAATCACCACATCGTGCATATTGGCGATGATGGCAGATACAGCAAAGCGCCACTCAAAGCGGAATGCGAGGTAAGCCACAATGCCAAAAGACACCAGCAGCAGGGCCAGTGCGCCATTTTCATAGAGCTCCTGACCAACTTGCGCACCAACGTTCTCCACGCGGCGCATTTCCACGCTGCTGTCTGCATCTTTCAAGGCAGCTAACACTTGCTCTGACAGTTGCGTGCCGGAGAGCCCAGCCTTGACCGGCAAACGAATCAGCACATCGTAACTGGTGCCAAAATTTTGTACCGAGGCCTCTTTGAGGCCGATGCTATCAACCGTGCTACGAATTTTACCGAGGTCAGCCGCCTGTGGGTAGCTTACTTCCATCAGGGTGCCGCCAGTGAAATCCACGCCTAAATTGAGGCCTTTATGCCATAAAAAGAACACCGAAAGAATAAAAGTAATGAGTGAGATGGCCGTGGTCAAACGGCCATAGCTCATGAAGGGGATATCTTTTTTGAGTCTGAAAAATTCCATAATCTTTTGTGCTAGCCTCTAATTTGCGGTTGCGCTTTAGCCGATAGATAGTTTGCTGACTTTGCGCCGATAACCATAGGCCAGATTAACTATTGCGCGTGAAACCACGACAGCGCTGAACATCGAAGTCAGAATGCCGAGTACATGTACCACCGCAAAGCCTTTTACCGGCCCAGAGCCAAACATGAAGAGTGCCAAGCCCGCAATCATGGTGGTAACGTTGGAATCCAGAATAGTATCCCATGCACGCTCGTAACCAGCATGGATGCTGGCTTGCGGCGTATTGCCGTTGCGTAGCTCTTCCCGTATGCGCTCATTGATCAGTACGTTGGAATCAATCGCCATGCCCAGCGTGAGTGCAACGGCGGCAAGGCCAGGCAGCGTGAGCGTGGCCTGTAGCATGGAGAGCAAGGCAACTAATAGCAGTAGATTGATACCCAGCGCCAGCACAGAGATGCTACCAAACACCGCGTAATAGATAACCATGAATGTTGCAATGGCGGCAAACCCCCACAGAGCGGAGCGCATACCGCGCTTGATATTTTCTTCACCCATGCTGGGGCCTACGGTGCGCTCCTCAATAATTTCCATAGGTGCGGCCAGTGCTCCAGCGCGCAGCAGCAGTGATACATCGGTAGCTTCCTGGATGCTGTCCATACCGGAAATTTGCACGCGACCACCGCCAATTTCTTCGCGAATCACCGGTGCAGTGACTACTTCAGCCTGGCCTTTTTCAATCAGCAATATAGCCATGCGTTTACCGACATTCTCACGCGTTACCTGTTTAAAAATACCAGCGCCGCGGCCATCCAGCGTTATATGAACTACTGATGAGCCGGTTTGCTGATCCAGACCCGGGCCGGCATCGGTAATATAATCGCCAGTAAGTACGACACTTTTCTTAACCAGAATCGGCTGGCCATCACGACCTAGATAAAATTCGTCACCAAAAGGCACCTGGCCTTTGCTGGCCTTTTCCAAAGTAATGGCATCGCTTTTTTCTTCATCCACCATGCGGATTTCCAGGGTAGCGGTGCGACCCAGGATTTCTTTGGCTTTCGCGGTATCTTGCACACCTGGCAGCTGAACTACAATTCGATTTGCGCCCTGCTGCTGAATAATAGGCTCTGCCACGCCCAGTTCATTCACTCGATTGCCCAGGGTCTGGATATTCTGCTTGAGCGCGTATTCCTGTATGCGCTTTTGTGCAGCCACATTTAGGCTGGCGGTAAGCAACTTGTCACTGCCGCTGCCAGACTCTTTTAATGTCAGGTCGGGATAATCCTGCTCAATAATTTTCCGTGCCTTATCCAGTTCTGTGGCCTGGCTAAAACGCACTTGGACTGTTCGTCCTTCACGCGTCACACCTAAATAGCTGATCTTTTCTTTACGCAAGGCGCTGCGGAAATCCCCAACATAGCGTTCGGCAGCCTGGATTAGCGCGGCTTCCATATCCACTTCCAGCAAGAAGTGTACGCCGCCACGCAAATCGAGCCCCAGATACATAGGGCGTGCGCCCACGCTGTGTAGCCAATCAGGCGAACGTGAAAGCAGGTTAAGTGCAACGATATAGTCTTTACCCAGCTTGTTTTGAAGAACATCCTTGGCTTTCATTTGCGTGTCCGTATTGGCAAAGCGCACTTTAACGCCACTGACATCAAGAATCGTTCTGTCGAATTGGATGTTTCCTTCTTTCAGCACATTTTCAACTTGTGCCAGAAGGGCAGAATCAACTTTTACATTGCTTTTGGTCGCGGATATTTGAACAGCAGGCGACTCACCAAAGATATTGGGCATGGAATAGAGCGCACCCAGTACCAGCACTGCTAGCACCAGTATGTATTTCCATAAAGGGAAACGATTCATATTGCGGCTCTAAAATGATGAAATGAAAACCCTGCAAAATACCCGAACGAAATGATAACGCGACGCAAAAATGCGCAAAAGCCGGAATTTACTTTTTTGTAAATGAGGATTTTTAAGCATTTTTGCAACAAAGTTAGCATGAGTATGGTGTTTTGCAGCACGATTAGAGTGACTTAATCGTGCCCTTGGGCAGCAAAGTTTGAATGGTATGTTTCTGTACATGAATAGTGACTTCCGGCGCGATTTCAAGTGCGATAAAACCATCGCTCACTTTGGTTACCTTGCCGACAATGCCGCCTGCGGTGACGACTTCATCGCTTTTTTGCAAAGCGGCTATTATGGCGCGTTGCTCTTTAGCCTGCTTCATCTGCGGGCGAATTAGCATAAACCAGAATAAAATAAAAATAACAACAATGGGGGCGAAACTCATTAAATCCGGGGATGCGGCTGCGGGTGCGGCATAAGCGTTGCTAATAAACACGGGGGCTGCCTTTCTTAATCAAAATAACTACAACTAAAGCGCAAAATTTTAACATAGAGTGCTGCGTTGCCGCGTGAATTCCTCAGTAAATGCAGCAAACCTGTCCTGCTCAATCGCCAGGCGCATGCCAGCCATAAGTTCCTGATAGTAGTGCAGGTTATGGATGGTATTCAGGCGTGCGCCTAAAATCTCGCCCACCTGATGCAGGTGATGTAAATAAG
>JBCKUK010000047.1:0-9260 GCA_038924905.1 Methylophilaceae bacterium
TGGGTTCAAAATCAGTTTCTACTGAAGTTTCGCAAGTTTCAATGGTGCTCAAGGTGCTCATAGAACAGATGCGCGAACAAATTCAAAATATCGAATAAAATAGCTCAATGACAATCGGCAACCTTTTTATCGTTACGGCAGCTTCAGGCGCAGGCAAGACCAGCCTGTTGCGAGCGCTATTGGATTTGGATAGCCAGGCTAAACACTCGATCTCTTACACCACGCGCAAGCCGCGGCCGGGCGAAGTTGACGGCGTTGATTATCATTTTGTTGATCAAGCACAGTTTTTGCAGATGTTGAGTGATGGCGAATTTCTGGAAAGTGCAGAAGTTTATGGTGCGCGCTACGGCACCGCTCAGACCAGCGTGGATACTGCCTTGCAGGCGGGTTACGATATAGTGCTCGAGATTGATTGGCAGGGTGCGGCACAGGTGCGCAGACTTTATCCGCAAGCAATCAGCATCTTTATATTGCCGCCATCGTTAGAGGCATTGGCCGAGCGTTTGAACAGCCGCGGGCAAGATAGCAAGGAGGTGATTGCGCGGCGGCTTGCAGCGGCGCGTGAGGAGATGAGCCATGTGGGCGAGTTTGACTATGTTACAATGAACGACGATTTTCAGACGGCGCTCGAGGACTTACGCGCTATCGTACGTACGCAGCGGCTAAGGCGCGACAGGCAGCTGCGGCGCTATCAAAATTTGTTCAATAGTATTAAGAAAAAGTAGTACTAATTATTCGGAGAGCTACCCATGGCACGTATTACAGTTGATGATTGTTTGGACAAAATCCCTAATCGTTTCCACCTGACTCTGGTGGCGGCATACCGTGCGCGCCAGTTGGCAAATGGCTCCGAGCCTCTGATCAACACCCACGGCCAGAAAGACAAGCCCACCGTGCTTGCGCTGCGCGAAATTGCCGCCGGAAAAGTGGGCTTGGAAGTGCTCAATCGCGGGCACGCATAAAGTGTTATGTCTAAGCAATTGGCAAAACGGCCAACGGCAAAACAACGTAGCGCCGAGTCTGTAAAGCCACCCCCACCCCCCCTGCTGCCTGCTGATAGTGAGGACTCGCAGCTGACGCTGCGCCTTAAGGAATATCTCAAGCCCGAAGACATTGCCCAAGTATGGGAGGCCTATCGTTTTAGCGCTGCCGCGCACGAAGGTCAAAAACGTATCAATGGCGATCCTTACATCTCGCACCCGGTGGCAGTGGCTGGCATTCTGGCCGAGCTGCATCTGGACACCCCCACGCTGATTGCTGCGTTACTACACGATGTGGTGGAAGATACCGGCATTACCAAGCAGAAAATTAGCAAGCAATTTGGCAAGCAGGTGGCCGGGCTGGTTGACGGCCTCTCCAAGCTGGACAAAATTGAATTTCAAACTGCGACCCAGGCGCAGGCCGAAAATTTCCGTAAGATGCTGCTGGCCATGTCGCAAGATGTGCGCGTGATCCTGGTCAAATTGGCTGATCGCCTGCATAACATGAGCACCCTGGAAGTAATGGCACCAGAGAAGCGCAAGCGCATTTCGCGCGAGACGCTGGATATCTATGCCCCAATTGCCAATCGGCTAGGGCTAAATACGATTTACCAGGAACTGGAAGACCTTAGCTTCAAGCATCTTCATCCCATGCGCTACCGGGTGTTAGCCAAGGCCGTCAAGGCCGCGCGCGGCAATCGCAAGGAAGTGGTCGGTAAAATCCTCGAGGCCATCAAGCTGCGTTTGCAGGAAATGCACATCGAGGCGGAGATCTCCGGGCGCGAAAAACACCTCTACAGTATTTATCAGAAGATAGTGGGCAGAGCTGGCACTTTCTCACAAATTTTTGATATTTATGGCTTCCGCATTATTGTCAAGGATACGCCTACCTGTTACCTGGCGCTGGGCGCATTGCATGCACTTTACAAGCCGATTCCAGGTAAATTCAAGGATTACATTGCCATTCCCAAGGCCAATGATTATCAATCATTACACACAACACTGTTCGGCCCTTTTGGTACACCGATCGAGGTGCAAATACGCAGCCGGGGAATGCACAATATTGCCGAAGCTGGTGTTGCTTCACATTGGTTGTACAAGACTGCCGACACACATCTGACCGCACTCCAACAGCAAACTCACCAGTGGCTGCAGCGTCTGCTCGATATTCAGAGCGAGAGTGCCGATTCACTCGAATTTCTAGAACATTTCAAGGTGGATTTATTCCCCGACGAAGTTTACGTATTCACACCCAAAGGCAAGATTATGGCGCTACCTAAAGGCGCGACCGCAGTGGATTTTGCCTATGCGGTGCACACGGATATTGGCAATCGTTGCGTAGCGGTAAAAATCAATCATGAGCTGGCTCCGCTCAGAACCGAGCTGCATAATGGCGATCATGTCGAGATTATTACTGCTGTCCAAGCCAAGCCCAATCCGGCCTGGCTCAATTATGTGATAACTGGCAGGGCACGCGCGCATATCCGGCATTTACTTAAATCCATGCAATCTACAGAGTCCGCACATTTGGGCGAACGCATGCTAAACCAGGCACTGCGTGCTTTGCATGCCGATCCGGCGGTTATTGATGACGCGCGCTGGCAAAAGCTGCTGCGCGATTATGGAGCAAAGAGCAAAGAGGAAATCCTGACCGACATTGGGCTTGGTAAGCGGCTCAACGTAATGGTGGCGCACCAATTATTGGCCATGGGAGAACCAAGCGATAAGCAGGAAGATAAATCCATAGGCAAATTTTTCGGCAAATTTTTCGGCAAATCTTTAAGCAAGCCACTGGATACCATTACTATTCGCGGTACTGAGGGCATGGCCGTGCAATTGGCACAATGTTGCCGTCCAATCCCAGGCGACCCGATTCTGGGTTTTATCAACAAGGATAAGGGTTTGGTGATTCATACCCACGATTGCCCGACCGTGCGTAAATTTCGTCTGGATCCGGAAAAATGGCTGGATGTGGAATGGGAGCCGGAAGGCAAACGTTTATTCAAGGTCGATCTTAAGCTTGCCGTGGCCAATGAGCGCGGCATGCTGGCTAAAATTGCATCCGTCATTGCGGATGCCGACTCAAATATTGATCATGTCAGCATGGAAGAGCCGGATGGCAGCGCTTACACCAATATGCGCTTTACAGTGCAGGTAGAAAACCGCGTCCATTTGGCGGAGCTCATGCGCCATCTGCGTAAAATCCCGGATGTGGCGAGAATCAATCGCGTCAAAGGCAACCATAACGAGCAACGTTTACAATAAGTGTGTTTAGTTAAGAATTTTTAGTTCAGGAAAAATCATGACCAGGCAAATTATCCAGACAGCAAGCGCGCCGCAGGCAATCGGCACCTATTCACAAGCCGTAAAAGTTGGCAGCACAGTTTATTTGTCAGGCCAAATCGGCCTGGACCCAGCCACCATGCAAATGGCGGGAGACATTGAGGCGCAGGTACATCGCGTGTTTAAAAACCTGCAGGCAGTCACGGAAGCGAGTGGCGGCTCGTTGGCCGATATAGTGAAGCTTAATATCTTCCTCACTGACTTGTCGCATTTTACGTTGGTGAACAGCATCATGGCCGAGTATTTCAAGGAGCCTTACCCCGCACGCGCTGCTGTGGGGGTAGCATCCCTGCCCAAGAGCGCTTTGATCGAGGCCGATGGCGTAATGGTTTTGGCAGGGTAGCCCTGAACAAACTTGCCGAACTCAAAACAATCTCCAGGCCGGTTTTAGTTAACCTGCAAAAACTGGGTATTAGCACGCTGCAAGGCCTGCTGCTGCATTTGCCTTTGCGTTATCTGGACGAAACGCGTATTACGCCGATTCGAGAGCTTCGTAGTGGCGACCAGGTGCAAGTAGAAGGCGAGATTGTCCACGCCGAAGTTAATTACAAGCCGCGCAAGGCCCTGATTGCCCAATTGCAAGATGACAGCGGTCAATTAAGCCTGCGTTTTTTGCACTTTTACCCGAGCCAGATTGCCGCTCTTAAAGTCGGCAAGCACTTACGCGTGTTTGGCGAGGTGCGCGGCGGCTTTTTTGGCTGGGAGATGGTGCATCCACAGTGCCGTCCGGTACAGGCGAACGAGCCGATATCGGAAACCTTGACGCCAATTTACCCAACGACGGCAGGGCTGACGCAATTCGTCCTGCGCAAATGGATAGCCTGGGCGCTGAACAATGACCCTTTATCCGAGACTTTGCCAGCCAGTGTTTATAGCAAACTAAGGCTACCGAGTTTTGCCGATAGCTTGCAGAAATTGCACCATCCACCACCGGAAGCTAATCTGCAATCGCTACAAGATCGCGCTACACCCGCCTGGCGACGCTTGGCATTTGATGAGCTGCTGGCACAGCAGCTTTCCATGCGTCGTCACCACGCACGGCGGCGCAGTCTGGGCGCCCCGGCGCTCAAGCCATCGAAACACCTGGTTACCGCATTATTACAAAGCTTGCCGTTTGCCCTCACCCAGGCGCAGCAAAAAGTGGCGCTGGAAATCAGCCATGATCTAACTCAGGCTTACCCCATGCAGCGTCTGCTACAGGGCGATGTTGGCAGCGGCAAAACCATCGTCGCTGCCATGGCCGTGTTGCAGACAATAGAAAATGGCTGGCAAGCCGCCATCATGGCACCTACGGAAATTCTGGCGGAACAGCATTTTAGAAAAATGCAGGGCTGGTTAGCGCCACTTGGTATCGAGGTTGCCTGGCTTTCCGGTAGCCAAAATAAAAAAGAACGTGCCGCCGCGTTAGAAACCATTGCCAGCGGCGCAGCCAAGTTTGTGGTTGGCACGCACGCACTGTTTCAGGAGCAAGTGCAATTTGCAAAACTCGGCCTTGCTATTGTCGACGAACAGCATCGCTTTGGCGTGCAACAGCGGCTTTTGCTGCGTCAAAAGGGGCAGCCTGAACCACACCAGCTGATGATGAGTGCCACGCCGATTCCGCGCACTTTATCCATGAGTTACTACGCTGATCTGGATATATCGGTAATTGATAAATTGCCGCCCGGACGTACGCCAGTTGCTACCAAGCTGATTTCCGATGCGCGTCGTGATGAAGTGTTAGCCAGAGTGCGCGAGGCTTGCATGCAAGGCAGACAGGCTTATTGGGTGTGCCCGCTGATTGAAGAATCTGACGCCCTGCAATTGAAGACCGCAATGGATACTTATGAACTGCTTTTGGCTACTTTTCCGGATTTACGCGTCGGCTTGCTGCATGGACGCATGAAAACAGCCGAGAAGCAGGCGATGATGGCAGCTTTTAGCGCGGGTGAAGTGCAGCTGCTGGTAGCTACAACCGTAATTGAGGTTGGCGTTGATGTGCCCAATGCCAGTTTGATGGTGATAGAACACGCCGAGCGTATGGGCCTGTCACAATTGCACCAGCTACGAGGACGCGTTGGTCGCGGTTTGGCGCAAAGTGTTTGCATTCTGCTTTATCAGCAGCCACTTTCCGAAACTGCAACTGCGCGGCTCAAAATCATTTATGAATCCAATGATGGCTTTGAGATAGCCAGGGCAGATCTTCACCTGCGCGGCCCCGGTGAGTTTATGGGTGTACGCCAAAGCGGTGTGTCCATGCTCAAAGTCGCGGATCTGGAACGCGATACCGATTTGCTGGAAGTTGCAAAAAATATTGCCGATAAACTGCTGCGAGAAAATCCGCAAGCGGTGGAACAGCATCTGCAAAGATGGTTAGGCCATGTTGAAGAGCTGGTAAAAGTTTGAGTTACCGTAGATTTAGCCTGATAATTCTGTCGTGAAAATCTTTGACCAACCATTCCCTCTACGCTCACGCTGGTTGAAAAGGCCGATGAATAGCGGCGCTTACCGGCACTGGCTGATTGATGGTGGGTCGTTAACGCGACGCTTGCAATTACGCTGTCGTGATTTCTCCGTTAAACCAATCAGGCTGCAAAATGCCAAGCCGCAATTTGACGAAGCTTTGATACTAAACTTGTCTTTGCGCCAAAAAGCGCTATTGCGCGAAGTATATCTATGTTGTGCCAGCAAGCCGGTAGTGTTTGCGCACAGTGTTTTGCCGCATAAAAGCCTGCGCGGCGACTGGCAAAACTTGGGGCGTTTAGGGAATAAATCATTAGGTGCCGCATTGTTTACCAATCCTGAGGTAGTTCGCACAGTATTTGAGTTTAAAAAATTATCAAACCATCACGCCTTTTATCGCCGTGCAATGGCAAATTTTGATGGCAAGCCGCGAATACTATGGGCAAGGCGCTCGATGTTCAGCCTGAACGGTGCGGTGATTTTGGTGACCGAAGTATTTTTGCCACAGGTGCTTGCATTATGAATACACAACTCGCGAGCTGGCAGAAAAAACTGAACGCCTTTGAGCGCATGATGCGGCTGGATAAACCCATCGGCATCTTGCTGTTGCTGTGGCCTACGCTGTGGGCGTTGTGGATCGCCAGCCGTGGCCACCCAAATTGGATAATAGTCTGGATATTTGTACTCGGCATAGTATTGATGCGCTCCGCAGGCTGCGTAATCAATGATTTGGCGGATCGCCAATTTGACGGCCGGGTGCAGCGCACGCAAAACAGGCCTTTGGTGGCAGGCGAAGTCAGTGTTAAAGAAGCACTGGTACTGGTCGCATTTTTAGCTCTGGCCGCTTTTGGTTTGGTGCTATTTTTAAACAAGCTGGTTATTCTGCTGTCAGTCGCTGCTTTATTCCTGGCCGCCAGCTATCCTTTTACCAAGCGCTTTTTTGCCCTGCCACAGGCCTATCTGGGGCTGGCTTTTGGTTTTGGCATTCCCATGGCATTCGCCGCATCAAGAGGCTCTATTCCAGTGGAGGCGTGGTTAATGCTGCTTGCCAGTGTGTTGTGGACGCTGGCTTATGATACGGAATACGCCATGGTGGACAGGGACGATGATTTAAAAATAGGCATACATTCATCTGCGATATATTTCGGGCGTTTTGACGTGTTGGCCATCATGGCCTGCTATCTGGCGATGCTGATAATCCTGGCGGTTGTAGGCATCAGGCTGGGTTTGAGGTGGCCCTATTACCTAGGCCTGCTGGCAGCTGCCGGTATTGCTCGCCATCACTACTATTTGATTCGTGGCCGTGATCGTGATGCCTGTTTCAAGGCTTTTTTGCACAATGGCTGGCTGGGTGCGGCGATATTTATCGGTATTTTCCTTAGTTATCCGCTCAATCACCTGTTTTAACACAGGCAAAAGATGCTGCCCGACCTACATATCGTTTGACAACTCTAGAGCCGATGACATAGAATCGCCCTCTTAATTTTTTTCGGCAATTAGTTGGTAGTCAGATGAAAACTTTTTCAGCTAAATCACATGAAGTAAAGCGCGACTGGTTCGTGGTGGATGCCACAGGCTTGGTACTTGGCCGTTTGGCCAGTGAAATTGCGCACCGTCTGCGCGGCAAACACAAAACCATATACACGCCGCACGTTGATACCGGCGATTACATTGTTGTGATTAATGCCGACAAGATTAAAGTAACCGGCAACAAAGCCGAGGGTAAGCTTTATCATCGCCACAGCGGCTATCCAGGCGGCGTTTACACCACCACATTCGGCAAGATGCAAGATCGTTTCCCTGGCCGTGCGCTGGGGAAAGCGGTCAAAGGCATGTTGCCAAAAGGCCCGCTGGGTTACGCCATGTTTCGCAAGATGAAAGTTTATGCGGGCGCCAAGCATGACCACGTGGCGCAACAGCCACAACCTTTGATAATTCAAAGCCAAGCGTAAGGATAAGTAATGCTTGGTAAATACAACTATGGCACTGGCCGCCGCAAAAGCTCAGTAGCCCGTGTGTTTTTAAAATCCGGCAAGGGCAATATTGTGGTTAATGACAAGCCTGCCGATGAATATTTTTCACGCGTGACTTCACGCATGATTTTGCGTCAGCCACTCGCGCTAACCAATAACGAAGGTAGCTTCGATATCAGAGTGAATGTGATTGGCGGTGGCGAATCCGGCCAGGCGGGCGCAGTGCGTCACGGCATTACCCGTGCCTTGATTGATTACGATGCTGCCCTGAAGAGCGCCCTGTCCAAGGCTGGCTTCGTGACTCGCGATGCACGAGAAGTTGAACGTAAAAAAGTTGGCTTGCGTAAAGCGCGTCGCCGTAAACAATTCTCCAAGCGCTAAGCTTGATGAGTATTGCAAAAAAGCCGCTTTAAGCGGCTTTTTTGTTTTCGGCCAAGCTTTTGTTACTATGCACCTCTTGGCCAAGTATTAACTGGACTGGGTATTAACTAGGCAATTAATTATGAGCATGGCAGCTAAAAAACTTAAAATTGGCATCGTGGGCGGCACTGGCTATACAGGCGTTGAATTGTTGCGCCTGCTGGCAGTGCATACTGGTGCCGAGCTAAGCGTTATCACTTCTCGTGGTGAGGCTGGCCTGCCGGTCGCGGATATGTTCCCTAGCTTGCGTGGCTACGTGCAGCTTAATTTTACTGACCCGGCGCAGGCTGACCTGAAAAACTGTGACGTGGTATTTTTTGCCACACCCAACGGTATCGCCATGCAGCAAGTACCTGATTTGCTAGCCGAAGGCGTTCGCGTGATTGATTTGGCGGCTGATTTTCGCATTCGGGATGTCGCGTTGTGGGAAAAATGGTATGGCATGAGTCACGCTTGCCCGGATTTGCTGGCAGAGGCAGTCTATGGCCTGCCCGAAATAAACCGGAAAAAGATAGCGAAAGCGCAGCTGGTCGCTAACCCTGGCTGCTACCCAACGGCAGTACAACTAGGTTTTATGCCATTGCTGGAAGCAGGTGTGGTGGAGGTGAGCAGTCTGATTGCAGACGCCAAGTCAGGCGTGAGTGGCGCTGGGCGCAAGGCAGAAACACACCTCCTGTTTGCCGAGGCTGGCGATAATTTTAAAGCCTATGGCGTGGCCGGGCATCGGCATTTGCCAGAAATCAGCCAAGGGTTAACTGACATGGCCAATAAAAAGGTCGGGCTGACTTTTGTGCCGCATTTGACGCCATTGATACGTGGCATCCACGCCACTCTCTACGCAAAATTGACCAAAGACGTTGATTTGCAAAAATTGTTTGAAAAGCGTTACGCACAAGAACCTTTTGTTGATGTGTTGCCGCTAGGTGCGCACCCGGAAACGCGCTCAGTGCGTGGTTCCAACTTGTGTAGAATAGGGGTACATCAGCCTCAAGGCGGCGATACCGTGGTGGTATTATCGGTGATTGATAACTTGGTGAAAGGCGCTGCAGGTCAGGCGGTGCAAAATATGAACATCATGTTTGGTTTTGCCGAGAACACTGGT
>JBCKUK010000048.1:0-8714 GCA_038924905.1 Methylophilaceae bacterium
TTCGAACGCCTTATGTAATACCCGCACAGCCAACTCCATATATTTTTCATCAACCACAACCGAGATCTTGATTTCACTGGTTGAAATCATTTGAATATTGATGCCTTCTTCAGCCAGCGTACGGAACATCTGGCTGGCGATGCCCACGTGCGAGCGCATGCCCACGCCCACCACGGCGACTTTGGCGATTTTGTCATCACCAATAATTTCGCGGGCGCTGATGTGGCCCTGGACTTTATCTTTAAGGATAGCCAGTGCCTTATTGAATTCATTCCTATGCACGGTGAAGGTGAAATCGGTGGTGCCGTCCGCGCTCACGTTTTGGATAATCATATCCACATCAATATTGGCATCGGCAATCGGCCCCAGGATTTGGTAGGCAATACCCGGGCGGTCCGGCACGCCAAGCACGGTTATTTTGGCTTCATCGCGGTTAAAGGCGATGCCAGAGATGATAGGTTGTTCCATATTTTCTTCCTCAATAGTAATCAGCGTGCCTTCGCCTTCTTCTTCAAAGCTAGAAAGCACGCGCAGTTTAACTTTGTATTTGCCGGCAAATTCGACCGAGCGAATCTGCAAGACCTTGGAGCCTTGGCTGGCCATTTCCAGCATTTCTTCAAAGGTAATCGATTTCAGCCGGCGCGCTTCTGGCACCACGCGCGGGTCGGTGGTGTAAATGCCATCCACGTCGGTGTAAATCTGGCATTCATCAGCCTTTAGCGCAGCGGCCAGCGCCACGCCCGTGGTATCGGAACCGCCACGTCCCAGGGTAGTGATATTGCCTTTTTCATCCACGCCCTGAAAGCCTGCTACCACCACTACATAGCCCGCGTTGAGATCTTCGCGGATGCGGTCTTCGTCAATATTCAAAATGCGGGCTTTGGTATGCGCTTCGTCCGTGAGTATGCGCACCTGCGCGCCGGTGTAGCTTTTGGCTTTGATGCCAATCTGCATCAGCGCCATGGCGGTCATGCCGATAGTCACTTGTTCGCCAGTGGAGACCATCACATCCAGCTCGCGCGGGTCCGGTTCTTCCATAATTTCCTTGGCCAGTGCAATCAGCCGGTTGGTTTCACCCGACATCGCTGAGACCACCACGACAATCTGGTGGCCTTGCGCTTTATAGCGCGCCACCCGATTCGCGATATTGCGCACCCGGTCAGGGTTGGAGACAGAAGTGCCGCCGTATTTTTGTACGATTAATGCCATAAACAAAAAACCTTAATTTAATTGCCCTTTAATATAACCTGCTACCGAAGCAAGCGCCGCCGGCAGTTTGCTGGCGTCTGTGCCGCCCGCCATCGCCATGTCAGGCCGCCCGCCGCCTTTGCCGCCTACTTGCATGGCAACAAAATTGACCAAATCACCCGCCTTAATTTTTGCGGTAGCGTCCTTGCTTACTGCCGCTATCAGGCTCACTTTTTCGCCTTCGGTCACGGCGAGCAGTAACACACAATTACCCAGCTTGTCTTTCAGTTTATCAGCTACTTCGCGTAAACCTTTGGCATCCACACCTTCAAGCTTGGCCGCAAGCACCTTGATTCCGCCGATATCCACTGCCTGGCTTGCCAAGTCATCAACCTGGCTGGCTGCATTTTTTGATTTAAGCCGCTCCAACTCTTTTTCCAAAGCCTTTACGTTGTCCATAATCTGGCCAATCTTGGCCGGCAATTCATGCAGCGGAGTCTTGCAAGCCGCCGCAGCATCATTGATCAAGGTTTGCTGGCGCTGGATGTAAGTCAGTGCAACATCGCCGGTGGTGGCCTCTACGCGGCGCACGCCTGCCGCCACGCCAGATTCGCCGATGATCTTGAACAGGCCAATATCGCCAGTTCTTTGTACGTGCGTACCGCCGCAAAGTTCGCGGCTACTGCCAATATCCAGTACGCGCACTTCATCACCATACTTCTCGCCAAACAGCATCACTGCGCCAGTTTTTTGCGCGGATTCAATATCCATCACGCGCGCTTGCGTGGGTGCATTGGCGAGGATTTCAACGTTGACTATGGTTTCCACGCGGCGGATTTCATCATCGGTCATCGGCGCGTTATGCATAAAGTCAAAGCGGGTTTTGTCGGCATCTACCAGTGAGCCTTTTTGCTGCACATGCTCGCCAAGCACTTCGCGTAGTGCCTTGTGCATCAAGTGGGTTGCCGAGTGGTTGCGCATAGTGCGGCTACGCGCAAGCATGTCTACCTTGGCGGTGACTGTGCTACCCACACTCAACGTGCCGGTTTTGAGTATGCCGTGATGGCCGAACACGCTGGCCTGGATTTTTTGTGTATCTTCCACAGAAAAAATGCCGTCTGAACCACGCAGCTCACCGCTGTCACCAATCTGGCCGCCAGATTCGGCGTAGAAAGGCGTTTCATCCAGAACAACAACGCCCAAGTCACCTTCATCCAGTTGTTTCACTGAGGTGCCATCTTTGTAGAGTGCTAATACTTTAGCCGAGGTTTCCAGTTTGTCGTAGCCGCGGAAAGCGGTCGCTGCGCCTTCATATTCCAGGCTGGCTGCCATCTTGAATTTACCCGCGGCACGGGCTTGATCCTTCTGGCGCGCCATTGCAGCATCAAACCCCGCGGTATCAACTTTAACGCCTCGTTCGCGGCTGATATCGGCAGTGAGATCGAGCGGGAAGCCATAGGTATCGTGCAGCTTGAAAGCCGTTTCGCCATTAAATGTCTTGTTTCCAGCTTTTGTCATCTCGGCCAGCTCGGCATCCAGTATCGCCATGCCGTGCTCTATGGTCTCAAAGAAGCGATCTTCTTCCTGCCTGAGCATGCTCATAATGCGTTGCTGGTTGCTTACCAGTTCCGGATAAGCTTTACCCATCTCAGTTGCCAGGTCGGGCACCATTTTGTAGAAGAATGCAGCTCTAACGCCTAGCTTGTAGCCATGGCGGATGGCGCGGCGGATGATGCGGCGCAGCACGTAGCCACGGCCTTCATTGCCGGGAATTACGCCGTCGGCAATCAGGAAACTACAGGCACGAATGTGGTCGGCCAACACTTTGAGTGATGGGCTATCCAAATCCTTGCACTTGGTTTCGCGTGCGGCAGCGGCGATGAGGGTTTTGAATAAATCAATTTCATAGTTGGCGTGCACATGCTGCAGTACTGCTGCTATTCTTTCGAGCCCCATACCGGTGTCGACAGAAGGCTTGGGCAACTTGTACATCATGCCTGCTTCGTCGCGGTTGAACTGCATGAAGACGTTGTTCCAGATCTCGATAAAGCGATCGCCGTCTTCACCCGGACTGCCCGGAGGCCCGCCCGGGATGTGCTCGCCGTGGTCGTAGAAAATCTCGGTACAGGGCCCGCAAGGGCCGGTATCGCCCATCATCCAGAAGTTGTCAGAGGCATAACGCCCACCTTTGTTATCGCCAATGCGGATGACTTTTTTCGGCGACAAACCTATCTCTTTGGTCCAGATGTCGTAGGCTTCTTCATCCTCGGCATAGACGGTGACGGTGAGCTTGTCCTTGGGCAGCTTGAACACTACCGTGAGCAGTTCCCAAGCGTAGTGAATGGCATCTTTTTTGAAATAGTCGCCAAAGCTGAAGTTGCCCAGCATCTCGAAGAAGGTGTGATGGCGTGCGGTGTAGCCGACGTTTTCCAGATCGTTATGCTTGCCGCCGGCACGCACACATTTTTGCGAGGAGGCAGCGCGGCTGTAAGGACGTTTGTCAAAGCCGAGAAACACATCCTTGAACTGGTTCATTCCGGCGTTGGTAAACAGCAGGGTAGGGTCGCCCGCAGGCACCAGCGAGCTGGAAGCGACGACTTGATGGCCCTTGGCGGCAAAAAAATCGAGAAATGCTTGCCGAATCTCGTTGCTGGAAGGGTTGTTGCCCAGAGTAATATTATTAGGCTTAATCGTCATGATTTGTATCGTTATTTAATACTTTTTTAATTGTGTCAAAACCGAATCCTCGGCTTTGTAAAAATCTTGCTTGCTTCGCCCATGCATTACGGTTTGCCGGGGACTTGCCATATTTCCTTTGCCACACTGCTTTGGCATTTTTCAGATCATCTACGGCGTGGGTGGCCTGTACTACCCAATTCTCGGCTACGCCTTTTTCGCGTAATTCGTGTGCTAATTTTCGACTGCCGAAGCGGTTTTGCTTGGCATTGACTACCAGCTCTGCAAAGCGCTCATCTGATACCCAGCCGCGCTTGATAAGGTCTTGTAGCAAAGCGCCTAAGTCATCGCCCTCAGCTACATGCGGCGTTAATTTACGCTGGAGTTCTTTTGCCGAGTGTTCTCTTCGCGCAAGTAAAGCAAGCGCACGCGCCCTTAAACTTGGTGCATTAAAGGTCGGTTTCGTCATCCGGCCCGATGGTCTCCACCAGGACATCCAGACGCATCTTGGCGTTGGCGCGTATTTTGGCATCAATCTCGTCGGCAACTTCCGGGTGTTCTTTCAGGTAGTCGCGCGCATTATCTTTGCCTTGGCCAATTTTCTCACCTTTATAGCTATACCAGGCACCGGCTTTTTCTACCAGCTTGAGGTTGGAGCCCAGCTCAATAATCTCACCTTCGCGCGAAATACCTTCGCCATACAGAATATCAAACTCGGCTTGTTTGAACGGTGGAGCAACTTTGTTCTTGACGACTTTGACGCGGGTTTCAGACCCTATGACTTCATCGCCGCGTTTAATCGCGCCGATACGCCGAATATCGAGGCGCACAGAGGCATAAAATTTGAGCGCATTGCCGCCGGGGGTGGTTTCCGGATTGCCGAACATCACACCTATTTTCATGCGAATCTGGTTGATGAAAATCACCAGTGTATTGGTACGCTTGATGTTGCCGGCAAGCTTACGCAGCGCTTGCGACATCAGCCGAGCTTGCAAGCCCATGTGCGAATCGCCCATTTCGCCTTCAATTTCGGCTCTGGGCGTGAGGGCAGCCACTGAGTCTATGACCACAATATCCACCGAGCCTGAACGCACCAGCATATCGGCGATTTCTAGTGCCTGCTCGCCGGTATCGGGCTGAGAGATGAGTAAATCAGCCACATTAACACCAAGCTTTTGTGCGTATTGTGGGTCTAGTGCGTGTTCCGCATCAATAAACGCGGCCACGCCACCAAGTTTTTGCATCTGGGCGATTACCGACAATGTCAGCGTAGTTTTACCGGAAGATTCCGGGCCATAAATTTCCACCACACGACCACGTGGCAAACCGCCGATGCCAAGTGCAATATCAAGACCCAGGGAGCCGGTGGAAACGGACGGTACATCGGCAGAGAAGTCCGTATCACCCATGCGCATGATGGAGCCTTTGCCGAACTGTTTCTCTATCTGTGACAGCGCGGCAGCAAGCGCTTTGCTTTTATTCTCATCCATGGTTTGTCCCTGTTCGGTGTGCGTTTTAATAGGCCGATTTTATTAAGTCGGAAGGCTGCTAATTATTTCATAAATCGGTATTTAAAGTAAGCTGAAGCAGCCCATCAATCGCTGTTTTAACAGACTCTAATCTTACTTGCTGACGGTCTCCGGCAAAGTGCAGGGTGGCATCTTCCGAGAGGCCTCCGGCTGTCGCCCAGGCAAAGCAGACTGTACCCACAGGTTTCTCTGGTGTGCCCCCATCCGGCCCGGCGATGCCGGTAACGGCTACTGCGATATTGGCGTGGCTGTGCTTGAGCGCGCCGAGCGCCATTTCAAGGGCGGTATGTTCGCTGACCGCGCCATGTGTTTTGAGTGTGAGTGCGTTAACCCCCAACATCTCTTGTTTGGCGGCATTACTATAAGCGATAAAGCCACGATCAAACCAGGCCGAGCTGCCGGCAACGGCAGTCACACATTCTGCAACCCAGCCAGCGGTGCAGGATTCCGCCAACGCGAGCATCCAGCCGCGCGACTTTAGCGCTGCACCCAATTCCATGCTCAGTTTTAATAATTCATCGTTAACCATAGCAGTCCTTTCAGGCAGGCTACCGCATAGATTGCCGCCAGCAAATCATCGAACATCACGCCAAGCCCCAATTTGAGGCTGGCTTCAACTTGCCGGATGGGGAAAGGCTTCCAGATATCAAACAAACGGAATAGCAGAAATGCCACAACCCACCATGCCCAAGATGGCGGCGTGAACTCCAGCACCAACATAAAAGCGACGATTTCATCCCACACGATACTGCCGTGGTCAGATGCGCCTAGTGCCTTGCCAGCTATGGTGCAAATGGGGATGCCTATGAGAAACAGACATGCAATTGTAATCACATGTACAAGTTCGGGCGTGGCCATTAACGCCATAAATAACGGGATGGCGACCAGCGTGCCAAAGGTGCCGGGTGCCTTTGCTGCCAAGCCGCTACCGAAGCCGAGTGCAAGAAAATGTGCAGGGTGCGAAAGTAGAAATTTAAGGTTGGGTTGATGCATATTTTTTAGGGTGTACTACCAAATAATTTAATACCGTCATTCCCGCGCAGGCGGGAATCCAGTCAACTAACAATATGGCACGAATGTTGGCTCATGTAATAATTTTAGGGGCTGTCCTAGATTCCCGCCTGCGCGGGAATGACGAAATAGGATACTTGCTATAAAAAATGATCATAGCCTGTTTTCTCAATAGGCATGATTTCATTATTTAAACCAATCACTTGTAAGCCATGTGAGTCTGTAATTTGGCCTATACGTGTTACTTGCAAGTTCAACTTTTCGCCAACCATCACAATGGCTGCATGCGCTGATTGCGGCGCGGTAAAACAAAGCTCGTAGTCATCGCCACCGACCAACACCATTTTCTGTACTTGTTCTGAAGCGAGATGATTACCTACAACTTTTGAGCAGGGGATATCTTTCAGCTGAATTTCGACGCCGACATTCGAGCGTTGCAGGATATGGCCAAGGTCGGCTAACAGCCCATCTGAAATATCAATGGCGCTGGTTGCAAGGCCGCGTAGCTCTAGCCCCAGTTCTACCCTGGGTTCCGGTGTGTGCAGGGCTGGCAGGCAAGCTTCCAGTTCAGCGGACGATAATTGATAGGTGCCTTGTAATGCGGCCAGTGCCATGGCGGCATTACCCAGCGTGCCGGATATCCAAACTCTATCACCAACTTTTGCGCCATCGCGGCGCAAAGCTTGCCCGCTTGGTACTTCGCCCATGAGAGTAACGCTTAAAGTCAAAGGCCCGCGACTAGTATCGCCACCAATCAAATCAATTTGATAGGCATCGGCGCAGGCAAAAAAGCCTTGGGCGAATTCGGCAATCCAGTTCTCGTCGGCATTGGGCATTGCAATCGCCAGTGTCGCCCATTTGGCCAGCGCCCCCATGGCGGCCATGTCGGACAGGTTTACCGCCAGCGCCTTCCAGCCGAGTTTATAAGGGTTAGCATCAGCAAAAAAGTGAGTGCCCGCTACCAGCATATCGGTTGAAATAGCGAGCTCCATGCCAGGCGATAGCTTGACCAGGGCGGCATCATCGCCAACGCCCAGAATTGTTTGCTTGGTCGGGCGGGTGAAATAGCGATGGATTAAATCAAACTCAGAAGCCATCAGGATGGAGATTTAGTTGCAGATTTTGGGCGAAACGCTTTTACAATCGCCTCATTGGTTTCAATATAAGGCGTCGGCTTGTCTTTTGTACCCAGCAAATCCAGGCAGTAGGGCACCGCAGCAAATATGCCGTGAACGATGGTATTGCCAGTTTCGTCTTTCAAGCCCCCCAGCGTTTGTGCAATGGATTTGGGTTGCCCCGGCAGATTGATAATCAGGCTTTGTTTGCGGATGACCGCCACTTGGCGAGACAAAATAGCTGTCGCAACAAAGTGAAGGCTGATTTGGCGCATTTGCTCGCCAAACCCCGGCATCAGCTTGTCAGCAATCGCCAGCGTGGCCTCCGGGGTAACATCACGCAGGGCCGGGCCGGTGCCGCCAGTGGTTAGTACCAGACAGCAAGCTTCATGATCAACCAAATCGCAGAGCGTGGATTCGATTTCAGATTGCTCATCTGGAATAATGCGCGCGACTGCTTGCCATGGCGTTGTCAGCGCTTTATCCAGCCATGCTTTAAGTGTGGGGATACCTTGATCTTCATAAACGCCACCCGATGCGCGGTCACTGATTGAAACTAATCCGATACGAATGAATTGTTGTGACATATTTGTTGGCCACGACTTGGTAAATGCGATAAATTTAAGTTTTAATCATACCATTAGCCAAAACTTGGCCGATTGATAGATTTTGGCCACAACAGGAGGGGGAATATCATGCGTTCAATTTTCATACTAATGCTAACTATACTGCTGGCGCTGAGTGTTGCCAGTTGCGCAAGTAGCAGCAAGAACCGGAACATAGACGACAGGACTACCGCTGACGGTGAGGCGGGCAAAGTAGAGCAAGCTTCTGACAACCCTTACGTCAAATCCTATGTGAACAAGGGTCGCCCAGCGACGGCTTTGCCACCCAATCCGGCCGGCCCAAAATTTACCGTGGCGAGAGCCAGGTAGGTGATTACCAGCGCATGCTAGAAAACGGTTATGACATGTTTGGGTTATTCGAGCTTTAAGGCAGGTGACGTATCACCGGACCTTGCCAGCGAACAGGCAAAACAAATTCAAGCTGGTTTGGTACTGGTTTATGCAGAAGTCAAGGCGAGTGAGCCAGCCAGTGTACGCCTGCAAAGATTGCGCGAAAGAGCAAAAAAGAAAGACAGTGAAGAAGTTGAGCCAGAACAAAAACTTTATGACTACTTTGCCAGCTACTGGGC
>JBCKUK010000049.1:0-8685 GCA_038924905.1 Methylophilaceae bacterium
TTGACGTACGAGGCCTAAGGAGTGCAACGAAGCAAGCACTCATTTTTAATGCGAATTGGATTTATCCAGCCCCAACCGCTTCCACCCTTCGTGCCCTAACTTTTTCATCGTCTCGACATTGTTATCGACGATCCGATCCGCATCCGGAAATGCATCCACGGCGCGATCCACGCTTGCTTCGCGCAACAGGTGCAGTGTGGGGTAAGGCGAACGATTGGTGTAATTCTCGATGTCATCCGGCGCTGTGCCGGCAAATTGATAGTGCGGATGCAGGCTGGCAACCTGGAATTCATCATGGAATTCCGGCTCCGCCACGGCGAGATCAACCGTGTTCAGAAAATCATTGAAGTCGAGAAAGTCGGTGAGCACGTAAGGATGGATCAGCAGCGTGGTGTCGATCTTGTCGGAATCGGCATCCTGCAGGGTGCGCAACTCGTGCATCAGCTCTTCCAGCAAAGCCTCAGGCGTCGCCGCCGCACTGACCACATAGCGTATATCTGGTTTTTGACGTGCACGGCCTTGGCGAAGGGACAAAGATTGAGGCCGATAACGGCTTTTTCCAGCCAGCGTTGCGTGGCGGCGATGATGGTTTCTGCTTCGGTTGGCATTTGGTTTTTTCCTAGGAAATCAACAATGGGGGTTGTAAGCCCAAACTGTTAAACAGCGTGCAATACTTTCCAGATTAGGGGTGGAAACAGCGTCCAAGAATTCCCAGTTTTCAGCATCCAGAAGTAATGTGAAAATTGTAAGATCCGCCTGCAATCAAGATCGGCATCAGTGCGGCCAGTAAAAGCTCGCGCTGTTTGCTGGCAAAAACAGCGCGCTGATTGACAGTTAGAAGAAACACTTGCAATGATTGATGCCGATGAACCCAACGACGACCAAGCTGCATTGCTTGCGCATGGTATGGAGAACTTGGTTGGCGTGCTTGGCGCGGTATGCAGCGGGCTGGGTGAGGCGAAGCATTAGGGCGTGGAGTGGGTGGAGTTTGTGCGGTAACGTCAGAGCACCGCACAGTAATTCGTGCGCGGGCGCGGAGTGGGCAGGAACGTGGGTAGGCTGAACCGGAAAACCTGCAAAGCCAGTGTTCATACGGGTTGCGTGGCAGTGTATGGCGGAGATGGTGCCATTGCCGCCGCTAGAGATAGCCCGGCGGGTTTACTGTGCGGATGCCGGGCTTTAGGGCTGCAATCCACCGACACCCAGCCTAACCCGCTGGGTTTTTTGTTGTCTGGCTACACGCTGGCTACACGGTACAAAAAAACAGTACTGGTGGCTACATGGTGGCTACACGACAACACAAAAAAGAAAAACGGCTTAGAGATTTCTCCCTAAACCGTTGATTCTATTGGTGGGCCTCCCCAGAGTCGAACTGGGCACCAACGGATTATGAGTCCGCTGCTCTAACCAAGCATGAGCTAGAGGCCCGAAAACATCTGAGGCCTAGTCGTTGCCAGTTTCCAGGAAACTCCTCAGCTGCTCTGACCGCGTAGGATGGCGCAATTTGCGTAGCGCCTTGGCCTCTATCTGACGAATCCGCTCACGCGTGACATCAAACTGTTTGCCGACTTCTTCTAAGGTATGGTCAGTATTCATCTCGATGCCAAAGCGCATACGTAGCACCTTGGCTTCGCGCGGGGTGAGCGATTTCAGCACCTCTTTGGTAGCATCGCGCAGGCTGGCGTAAACCGCAGCTTCAATCGGCGCCAGGGTTGTGTGATCCTCAATAAAATCGCCCAGATGCGAATCATCATCATCGCCAATCGGTGTTTCCATCGAGATTGGCTCTTTGGAGATTTTAAGGATTTTGCGGATTTTGTCTTCCGGCATTTCCATTTTTACTGCCAATGTTGCTGGGTCTGGCTCCAGACCTGTCTCTTGCAGAATCTGGCGCGAAATGCGGTTCATCTTGTTGATGGTTTCTATCATGTGCACCGGGATGCGGATAGTACGCGCCTGGTCGGCAATTGAGCGGGTAATGGCCTGGCGAATCCACCAGGTAGCATAGGTGGAAAATTTATAACCACGGCGATACTCAAATTTATCTACCGCTTTCATTAGGCCGATGTTGCCCTCCTGAATCAGATCCAGGAATTGCAGGCCGCGGTTGGTGTACTTTTTGGCAATGGAAATCACCAAGCGCAGGTTGGCTTCAATCATCTCGCGTTTGGCGCGGCGTGCACGCGCTTCGCCAGTGGACATCTGCTTGTTGATTTCTTTTAATTCCTTGATAGGAATACCGACTCTATCCTGCAAATCAAGCAGGCGTTGTTGTTGATCCACAATCGAGTGCTTGAAGCTAACCATGCGCTCAACGTAAGGTTTAACCACTGCTAACTCATCTGCCAGCCAGCCCAGATTGGTTTCATTGCCCGGGAATACTTTAATAAAGTGTGTGCGTGGCATGCCGGATTTATCAACACAGAATTCCATAATCCTGCGCTCGTGGCCGCGCACTTCTTCCACCATCTTGCGCACGGTATCGCACAGTGCTTCCACTTGCTTGGCAGAAAAACGGAACGCGGTAAGCTCTTCCAGAATGCCTGCCTGCAGCCTTTGGTACTCTTCATCCTGCGAGCCCTTTTTCCGCAAGATTACGGTCATTTTCTGGTGTGCTTCACGAATCACTGCAAAACGAATCAGCACTTCAGCTTTCAGCTTGGCCAGGGCTTCGGCAGAGATGGCAGCAGCTTTTGCGCCATCTTCATCGTCCTCCTCTGCTTCTTCCTCTGCTGCGGCTTCGGCGGGCATGGCGTCATCGAGGCCTACATCCGTATCAATCAAGCCATCTACCAAATCATCTACAATCAACTCATCTTTTTTAACTTTATCCACCATAGCCAGCAATGCGGCAATGGTGGTGGGGCAGGCAGCAATAGCCTGCACCATGTGCTTGAGACCATCTTCAATGCGCTTGGCGATTTCAATTTCGCCTTCACGCGTGAGCAAGTCAACCGTACCCATTTCGCGCATATACATACGCACCGGGTCGGTGGTACGGCCAAACTCCGAATCCACGGTAGAAAGCGCCTGCTCGGCTTCTTCCACGGCATCTTCATCGGTCACGGCTGGCGGCGAATCCGACATTAACAACACTTCGGCATCCGGCGGCTCTTCGTACACCTGAATA
The DNA here is from genome assembly GCA_038924905.1 of Methylophilaceae bacterium. GTDB lineage: Bacteria > Pseudomonadota > Gammaproteobacteria > Burkholderiales > Methylophilaceae > JBCKUK01. Next base: position 3,131 of record JBCKUK010000049.1, read on the forward strand.
CCCATGTCGTTGATCATGCCGATAATGCCGTCAATCTGCTCAGAGTTTTGAACGTCATCCGGCAAGTGGTCGTTGATTTCAGCGTAGGTTAAATATCCGCGCTCTTTACCGAGGATAATGAGCGTTTTAAGCCGCATGCGGCGCGCATCAACATCTTCCGGCGGAATTTCAACCTTATTGTGTAGCTCTTTATCTTTGTCTTTAGCCATGCTTTTCCTCAAGCTCGTGAAGCGGACCGGTAAACGGAAAGCCCGAAATTATACATCAAAATCAACGCTTTTTTGTCGTTGTACTGTTGCTCATTGATTTAATCTGCTGCCTTTCTTCTTCCGTCAGATCGGCCAAATTTTTGCCACCTAACAGAACTGAATGACTGCGCTGCAAATACATTTCCTTTAGTTGCTTGCGTGCGCCCTCAAATTCAAGGGCAAAATCCAAACTATCGTCTAAAATATGCAATTCGCGCTCAATATCGCGCAATAAACGCCCATCTACCTTGGCTTCCAATTGCTGCACCAACGCAGCCGGGTTGGATTTAGGGTTTGCAAGCGCCACTTGTATCACCGATTGCACCAGCAAATCTTCATCCGAGCTGCCCTGCGCCCAATCCAGGTCAGCCTGCTGCGCCAGTTGCGGCTGCATGAGTAACATCAGCACAAACCTGCGTTGTAACGACATGGTTGTACGCGATTGCCGCGCCGCCGTTTTTGCCGGGCGATGGCTGGTATCCGGCAACTTGATCATGTCCTGCATTTCATCAAGTGATATGCCGGCCAGCTCGGCAACGCGCTTGCGTAATAGCAACGCCAGTCTTGGCGCTACAATCTGCTTCAGGATGGGCTCGGCATCATTCAAGAAACGCACGCGGTCTTCTTGCGATTGCAGCTTATTGTCTGCGGTTAAATGCTGAACAATATAAGCCGACAACGGCAGTGCACTTTTCATCTCTGCTTCAAACTTTTCTTTACCAAATTCCCGCACGTAACTATCCGGGTCGTGCTCTGATGGTAAAAACAAGAAGTTCAATCGCAAGCTATCGGTGAGCGCAGGCAATGCATTCATCGCCGCGCGCCAAGCGGCATTGAGGCCTGCGGCATCGCCATCAAAACAGAATACGACTTCGTCTGTCTGGCGCATCAATTTGGTAATGTGAAAAGGCGTGGTCGCCGTTCCCAGCGCGGCTACCGCATAGCCAATGCCATATTGTGCCAACGCCACCACGTCCATATAGCCTTCGACCACCAATGCCCGGCCTGCATCACGAATTGCGCGACGCGCTAAAAACAAACCGTACAACTCATGACCTTTTTGAAACAGCGAAGTTTCTGGCGAGTTGTAATATTTTGGGGTGTCATCCGGATTAATCACGCGTCCGCCAAAGCCAATCACCTGGCCTTTCTGGTCGTGGATGGGGAACATGATGCGGTCACGAAAACGGTCATACTTACGCCCTTGCTCGTTTTCCACCACCAAACCCGCAGCTTGTAGCACTTCAGATTGATAATCGGTAAAAACCGCCTCCAGATTTTGCCAGCCAGCCGGTGCATAGCCCATCTGAAAACGCGCAGCCACTTCGCCGGTCAGGCCGCGCCCTTTCAGATATTCAATCGCGCGTGCGGACTTTTTAAGCTCGCCTCGATAGTAATTGGATGCTTGCTGCAAGGCCTCTTGCAAACCAGGCGTGACTCTCTGCGATGGCCTGTCTGCATCCCTTGTTTCTTGCGGCACAATCAGACCCACCATCTTGGCAAGCTCGTGCACCGCCTCCACAAAGCTCAAGCCCTGATGTTCCATCAAAAACCCAATGGCTGTGCCGTGCGCGCCGCAGCCAAAGCAATGATAAAACTGCTTGGTAGGGCTGACAGTAAAAGAAGGGGATTTTTCGTTATGGAACGGGCAGCAGGCTGAATAATTTGCCCCGGCCTTTTTCAGCGGCACACTGCGGTCAACTACGTCAACAATGTCGACGCGGTTTAACAGTTCCTGGATAAAGGCTTCGGGTATCATGACAAAAAGATAATAGCTCAAGGAACCTCTGATTAAGTCCCACATGGCCGCGACAACGGTTTTGCGGGATGATATGCAAGGAAGGCTTTGAAGCTAATGGTTATTCCCTTAGCGAGAAGCATGACACCGCAGATTGCCCACAAAACCTTGTCCCTAAAGGGTTGCTATCAAAAATGATCTCTCGCGGTGTTGCACTCCTCGGAGTTGTAGAATAACTACAACCTTCGTCGCGCGCCTTGCGATTATCTCATTTTTGATAGCAACGCGGTTCATGGTGGACTTAATCAGAGGTTCCCCAATAAAAAAGGAGCTTATCGCTCCTTCGTTTTTTACTTCGTTTTAATTTTTTGCTTCGTTTTAAAAGAGGTCAAGCGCTCAGCTTTGACTCAACCGGGCTTTAATCAAACCGGATATCTTCCCCATATCTGCGCGGCCTACAACCAGAGGCTTGACTACTGCCATCACCTTGCCCATGTCCTGCATGCCACTGGCGGCTGTATCGGCAATTACCTTTTCCAGAATAGCTTTTACTTCATCATTGGTGAGGGCTTGCGGCAAATAGGTCTGCAATACGCCGACTTCAAATTTCTCAACATCTACCAAATCCTGACGATTGGCTTTTTCATAGGCTTCAATGGAATCGCGGCGCTGCTTGAGCATCTTTTCAATCGCTTCGATCACCTGCGTGTCATCAAGCTCGATACGCTCATCTACTTCACGCTGCTTGATAGCCGCTTGCAGCAACCGGATCGCCCCAAGCCGCGCGCTGTCCCTGGCGCGCATGGCAGTTTTCATATCTTCAGTAATCTGGGCTTTGAGTGACACGAACTACGACTAGAATAATTTTGGCGGGAGCATCTGATTGCGGATACGACGATAGTGGCGCTTAACCGCGGCGGCAGCTTTGCGCTTGCGTTCCCAGGTGGGCTTCTCGTAAAATTCACGCGCGCGCAAATCGGTCAGCAGACCGGTCTTTTCAATCATGCGCTTGAAACGGCGCAGAGCAACGTCAAACGGCTCATTTTCCTTCACACGTACACTGGACATTAAGTCTCTCTTTACTCAATAAATAACGATAGGAATATCGAAAAAGTTTGCTATTCTAGCGGCAGCCTTACAATTTATCAATCATTATCAAGCACTTTTGAATATATATGCCCTTAAATTTGCTTTATTGGATGAAGCGCTATGAGCCGCGGAGCGAATGACGATGAAAAACGAAGTTTCAGTGCAGGCTAACCCTGCGTAGCAGGAGTTAAACGAAGTGGCCGAAGCTACATATCGATTGTATAGGCTAGGAATGAGCGAGCACGCGACACCGCGATTCGCCAATAAACGAATTTATGCTTATCCTGGGTATTGAATCCTCTTGCGACGAGACAGGCCTCGCGCTCTACGACACAGATCGCGGCCTGCTCGCACATGCGCTGCATTCGCAAGTAGAAATGCATGCCGAATATGGCGGCGTGGTGCCAGAACTTGCCTCGCGTGACCATATTCGCCGTGTTTTGCCGCTCACCCAGCATATTCTGCATGAAGCCAATGTTACGCTTAAAGATATTAACGGCATTGCCTACACGCAAGGTCCTGGCCTCTCCGGCGCTTTGCTGGTGGGCGCCAGCATTGCCGAGGCGCTGGCTTTTACCTTGAACATTCCTGTCATTGGCGTGCATCATCTGGAAGGTCATTTGCTGGCAGCCTTGCTGGAAGAAAATCCACCTGCTTTTCCGTTTGTTGCGCTACTGGTTTCCGGTGGGCATACCCAATTGATGCGGGTGACCGGCATTGGCGATTATGAGCTGCTGGGCGATACGCTGGACGATGCCGCCGGCGAAGCTTTTGACAAAACTGCCAAACTACTCGGCCTGGGCTATCCGGGCGGACCTGCGGTTGCCAAGCTGGCTACCCAAGGTAAAGCTGGGCGCTTTAAGTTGCCCCGCCCTTTATTAAATAGCAACGACCTGAATTTTAGTTTTAGTGGCCTGAAAACTGCGGTTCTAACCTTGGTCAACGAGCAAAAAACAAACAGCCAGGATTTGGATATTCAGACAAAGGCGGACATTGCCCACGCATTTCAGGAAGCTGTCACAGAAGTGCTCACTACCAAATGTATGGCTGCATTGAGAGAAACCGGGCTAGACAGCCTGGTGGTTTCCGGCGGAGTGGGTGCTAACTCCAGATTACGCGAACGCTTGAATCTAGCGACAAAACAGAAGCGGTGCCATGTGCATTACCCGCGTCTGGAATTTTGCACCGACAACGGCGCGATGATTGCCTTCGCAGGCGCCATGCGCATGCGTAACGCTGCTCAGGGGAATCATGGTTTTACCGTGAAGCCACGGTGGGATTTAGCGGAGCTGCAAAAACCCTAACAACACCCCTCCTTCTCCCTTCAAGGGAGAAGGAGGGGATGAGGGTGAAAAGTCACTCACTTAGGCAAATTTTCCACCCCCCCTGACCCTCCCCCTGCAGGAGGAGGGGAAATTCTTTTGGAATTATTTCTTTCCAAAGCCAGCTTCGGTGCCTTTGAGCAGTTTACGAATATTACTGCGATGCCGCCAAATCAATAATAGCGACAACACGAGCGTCATCCACACAAAATCTTTATATGGCCGCAGCAAAAAATAGGCATAGACTGGCGCTAATGCCGCGGCGATGACAGACGCCAATGATGAGTAGCGCGATACCGCGAACGCCAGAGCCCAGGTGCCCGCTGCTGCCAAACCCAGCCAAAGCGATATCGCTAACATCACCCCCAGCGCAGTCGCCATGCCTTTACCGCCTTTAAAACCATGAAATATGGGGTATAAATGCCCCCAGATCACCGCCAGCCCAACCGCACTTACCACCCACATCAACATTCCATAATGTAAAGCCAACCAAACCGCCAACCAACCTTTTGTCGTGTCGCCCAGCAAGGTCAGCGCAGCTGCAGCTTTCTTGCCACTGCGTAATACATTAGTCGCACCTAGGTTGCCGGAGCCAACCGTGCGCGGATCAGGCAAACCAAAAGCGCGGCTCATTAAAATGCCAAAAGAAATTGAGCCCAGCAGATAAGCTGCCACAATAAAAACCACGGGCACTAGCACTACGGGAATAAAACCTAACTCATCCATCTTGAGATGCTCTAAAATTCTTCATAAGGGGATTCTAAACTATATGGACACTATTTTTCTAAGCGAACTCAAAGTTGAAACCAAACTCGGCGTACCCGAGTGGGAACGCTCAACGCCGCAGACTATCCTGCTCGACATTGAAATCGCCATGCCAGATAGCAAATCCTGCCAGACCGACAAGATCAAAGACACCATAGACTACGGCGCCGTGGTCACCCGTATTCGACAAACCTTGGCAGAAAAAAGTTTTAATCTGATAGAGGCTTTGGCCGAACATGTCTGCCAAGTGATTCTCGATGAATTCGGCGTGCCCTGGGTGAGAGTTAAAGTCGCCAAGCCTGGGATATTGCCGGGGGTAAAAGCGCTAGGCGTAATAATTGAGAGGACTACAAGCTAACTCTATAATCCTCTGCTGATAATACCGTATCGTAC
>JBCKUK010000050.1:0-8629 GCA_038924905.1 Methylophilaceae bacterium
TATGCTAAAACAGAGATTAAAAGAACGGGATAAAGTGATAATGTCACGTTTGATATCCGGGACGCAAAAATCGCCACGTCTATAGGACACCTCTAAAAATACGATTTAATCACACCATGTTTGATGGTGATACAACTTTTTCCGCCATACAGCTTTTTTTAGCGTCAAATCATCCGATTTCTGCCCTATTCTTAGGCATTACTGCTATTTCATGCCACAGCAGGCGCATTTCTCCTGTCACGCCTGAGTAATTGCCCCAAGCGCACCATGTTATACACCAGATTCATCATGCCTATCTTAACCTCGGCACGCAGCAGGCCAATGGTGCGTACCACGTGCCCACCCATCTGTGCCTGCGCCCCAAACACATGCTCGACGCGCGCACACACTCTGCTTTATTTTGTTGGCAGCCTTCTGTTCATCTGTCAGCGGATGGCTGCGTGACCCTTTTTCGCAAATCTGACTAGGGATGTTGTCGGTGGCTAACTTCTCTTCCTTCTCCAGTGAGCGATAAGCACTATCCGCATACACGATGCGCTTCTTCCCGTCCTCACCTTCTGCCAGATCCAACAATACTTCAAATACCTGACTATCATGCACCGCAGCATCGGTGACCTAGTAACTTTGCACCAGTTTGTGGTCTTGGTCTGCGTTGATGTGGTTCTTGTAGCCGTAGTGGTTTTCGTTGTTCTTCTTGGTCCAGCGCGCATCTACGTCTTTTTGACGGAGCTTCGGTTTCGCTGAGGCTTCTTGCCAGTCTGCCGGCGTTTCACCGGCCTTGATTTTGGCATTCTCTTCCCGTCCGTTGCGTTGACGGGGCACTTCGACCAAGGTGGCATCAATCATTTGACCTGCACGAGCGACATAACCCTGCGCCGCCAGTTGTTCATGGAACCTGGTAAACAATACTTCAACTAGGCTTAACTCCTTGAGCCGCTCACGAAACAGCCAGACAGTCTTGGCGTCTGGCACACGGTCTTCAAGCTGTAACCCTAGACAAGCGCATGAAGGAAAGTCTGCCTCGACTCTGGTATTCGATGCGATCATCGGATAGATTGTGTAGTTGTTGTAGCACCAGTAGCTTGAACCTCAGCACCACATCGATTGGCTTGGCACCAGCCTTGCTCTTACGATCCTTCTGATGCACGCGATTCAGATCGGCCCGGAACGCTTCCCAGTTGATTTGGCTGTTCAATCCAACTAATGGGTCGCCCATCTGTGTCAGCTTGGCACTGCGTTCTGCTATATCGAAAAAGCCAAGATGGGTCATATAGCACTCATGTTATTGATAACGTTATGTATTATACCATTTCCAGGTTGTTGTCCGCACTATTGGATAACAGAAATAGCCTCAATTTTTAGAGGTGCCCTATAAAGGCGAAAAATACCGCTATCCCCAAGATTTGAAGAAAAACCAGTGTTCGCATTCTCGCATCTTGCCTCCATGACTGTTGGCGCGCCCCAACCTTTGGCATCCATACGGTTTCGCATTCTGCTCAGGACTTTCTCCATCCCAGATTGATTCCGGAGTGTGCAGGCTTGAATTTCTTGCGTGATGTCGTTCCAGTTTTGCAGGACGATGCTTCGTGAGTCATAGGTCCAGCCCATTTTCCAAGTTTGTCGGAATCTAGCCCCATTCGGCTTTTTAGCATATCTCTTAAAACTAGTTTATTTTTGAGTTGCTTAAGCTCGAAGAGTATAGATTTCTGGCATTTGGGCAAAATTTTCTACTACCTTCTGATTTGCGAAGGGTAAAACCATATTCGAACCAATAGAATCAGAAAAATTTCTGACTTTCCGAATATGCAGTTCTAACGCTACCCTGTACTAAAGTCTCATAACGCTTAATAACTTCTACAGCGCTATATTTAACAGCAGTTAAGTGAATTGAATGAGCTTCAAATTCAGAAGAGAATAAACTCAACATTTTTTCTGTTAAACCTTCCACACTCAAATATTCAACCAAATACCCATTCTCACCTTCCACAACAATCTCACTCGGCCCACTCGGGCAGTCAAAAGCTATCACCGGTGTGCCAAGCGTTATTGATTCAACTAACACATTTGGAAAACCTTCATACAACGAGGTCAGTACTGTGGCTTTTGCATGAAGGTAATAAGGGATCATGTCTTTTTGAAAGCCTTCAAAGTCCACGCGTTCTGCTATGTTTAAATCAATAGATAGTTGTTTTAAATCTTGCTCTAAACTGCCTTGTCCAACAATTTTTAACCGAAGATTTGGGAAGGCACTCGCAACTTTAGCGAAGGCTTCAATTCCATAGTGAAAAGCTTTCTGCTCTTCTAAACGGCCTACACAGAGTAAATAGTCCTGTTTTTCGACTTTTTCAAAATCAACCGTTTTTGCATAGGCTTCAACATGACTCGCCACAGGGTTATAAATAACACTGGTTTTGCCCTGAAAATTCGAAAAAATTGATAATAAATCTTGCTCCATCGCCTTGCACTGATTTATTACATGGTCAACTTTACAGTAGAGCGTATCCACCATTCGTTGAACAATATGCTTGCGCCAAAAACCGCTTACCAATTTTTGTTTTTGCGATAGCGTATTAATATTACGCGCGATAATTTTGGTTTTAAAACGAAAAATCGGGCGCAACAACACTAACAACACAGCTAATTCATAGTTAAATACTAGGATTTTTTCAGGCTGTTCTTTACGAATATATTTCAGCAAAACAGGCGCGGCATAACGTGCATGATTAACGTCTAAAACCACTAAATTCACCTTATCGGATAAGTGGTCATGGTAAACGGCATTATTTAGATTCAATATCACCAAATCAACCTGCCAGTCCTGCTCTGCAAAACCATTTGCAAGCGTAACACACACCCCCTCAGCGCCCCCGCCACCAAGGGTACTGATTAAAAAGGTTATTCGTTTTGTTTTAGTCATTTAAATACTTATTCCTATCCGCCCACGCTGATAACTCGACCACTTGTAGTCGCCAGGTCCCACTGCCATCCCGGCTCGTACAAGGTTCAATTCGATGTACCGATAACACATCAGCAAATACCGATCCGAATCGATCAGACTTGAATCGGCCTTCCCATAAGGTTCCGCTTCGCCGGTAAGCATAATTCACATACTGCACATAGTGGCTGCCAAAATAGCGCATCAGATATGACAAGTCTTTTTCTTCTCCCGGCGTAACTAAAAGATGAACGTGGTTGGTCATCAACACGTAGGCATGAACGTCACGGCTATACCGTCTCGCCCCTTCCGAAAGGCTCTCCAGGTAGCACTGATAGTCCGCGCCGGAAAAGAAGCAGGACTATTGGTTGTTGCCTCGCTGAAAGCGGTGATGGGGTATCCCACTACATTTGATGTATGCTCTTCTGGGCATTTCCATTCCTCTTTCTTAGCGAAAACTCAGAACCGGGCTCCGTCCCCATATTCCCGATGAAATAAATATCTGACAGGCCATCATATAAAGCCCAGTTACCCAGTTATCCAAACGGTACATTCTCCCCGATGACATCGTCGATGTACTTGATATCGTCAGATGACAGCTCCGCAATAAAATTGCCAACGACCCCTTTTCGAGTCTTGAAACTGTCCTGATCATTGATGTTACCCGGCCTCAAACTGGACGAATCCGACGTCATACTTAGCTCAATTTTTCTCATGTTGTCGAAACTGCCGTGACGAATGGCACTCTGAACCGCATCCTCATTAATCTCGCGTTCTCCCATAAAGGTTAATACCGATTTCAGCGCCTTGGCTGGTTCTTTATGCATGTCTTCGTAACAAAGGTATAAAAAGCTCTTAGGGACTGATGTATTCTCAAGCCACATCTGATAAAACCGGGCGATTTTCTTGGCACCGAACCGCTCGTCTCTGATAAATTCCGAGATGCTACCTTCAAAAACAACTTCACGTTTTGTGGCCTCGTGATAAGCGGAAACCAGAGTATCTTTAATGTCTCTTCCCAGAAAAACAACGCCCTTTCCACTGTAGAGATGATGATTGAACGTCATATCCAAATATGAAATCCCAAGATTTGGGTAAGCCTGATCATGCACAAGTTTTGTTAAAGGCAGATTGGCCGTTGTGGTTGCTTTCATGATATCCAAGCTGACATCTTCCTGGAATTCGTATTTTTTTGACAAATAGTGGCATAACATAACTCTAAGCCAGGTTCTACCACTTTTAGGGTAACTAACAATATAAATATCTGGATCTATATTTTTTCGAAATAAATTCGTAATGATTTTAGATAAGCGCATGATCTTTCCCAGTATAGTGAACCCATCCGTCATTTTGCCGGCCGACGAGGATTTTCATACCACATGACGCCCAGGCCGCGACCGGCTTCGGACTCTTCATTCGTGATCACATCGAGATCTCCGTCGGCATCGAGATCGAGGAGGCGGACGAGATCATATTTGATGCTAGGCGCTCCGGAGATGTCGAACCCGGTCCAATCGGGATCAGCCGTGGTCGCCCCCTGTCGCAACCAGTAGACTCCGCGACGATCGCCGTGCGCATTTTCGCACGACGCGACGATGTCTGCGCGTCCGTCCCCATCCAGATCCCCGATGGCGAGACCTTTAATGTTGCCGGTGTTGACGGGGACCGCGAGCGGGTGCTCGAACCAGTTGCGCCCCGTGCGGTCCGTCCGCCGGAGCCACAAAATCTGGCTGTGGCGATTGGGCTCGACTCGTTCCAAAGCGCTGCGCTCGATGCCGGCGACGATATCCTGCAATCCGTCCCCATCCACATCCCCGAGCGTGAGAAACATCACTTGGTGAGCGCCGGCGGCGACAACCTGATGCCGAGTAGGCTGTTGGCCACGCGCGATGGCCGCTGCCCCGGGGTTCTCGAACCAATAAATGCCACGCGTCGGCCCCATCCGGTCGGAATAGAGGATATCCTGATCGCCATCGCCATCCATGTCTACGAGCTCGATCGACATGATCCAGCCGGCATCGGCCAAGCGGTGCCAAGTCCAGCCCGCAACCTCGCGCGCATCGGCGGGGGCCTTCAACCAATCAATGACCGGCGCCGGGGTGTCGGGGCCGGGGCGCGAACCGAGGATGAGATCCGGACCATGCTGGCCATCGAATTGAAACGGTTGCACAAAGAGCCACCTACCTAAACCCGTAACGGCGGGCAGCACCGCCTGAGTCCAAGCACGTGCGTCGAGAATTCGGCCGCGATCAGCGGGGGCCCAATGAACCAACACCCGGTTGGAGTTTCCTTCGGTGGCGGTAATGACATCGAAAGCGCCGTCGCCATCGAGATCTGCGAAAACGGCATCCTCGGCCGAGGGCGTTTTTTCCAATCTGACCTTGGGCCAAGGTTTTTTGATCGGACCCCGCGGACTTGGATTCAGATAAACCCGCGTCTCGCCGCCTTCTTCCCAACCGGTGGCGAGATCCAGCCACCCGTCACCGTTAATATCGGCAAACTTGGTCCCGTCCGCACCACGGCCGTCCTCGTCGATGGGGTGACGCGACCACGGGGCGCCCTGCAGAGGACGGTGATTAGTTTGCGCGACAGCCGAAGGCACCGCTAACGCGAGGAGGATCAAAAAGAGGTTCATGAACGGGAGGCTCGAAACCAAAGGTAACCTACCCGCTCAATGAGCCATTATATTTAATTTCGAGCAGAGCTCGCAAGGAATTGAGCGCCTTTCCTTGGCCGGATTGCTAACACCGAAATCTGATCTTCCATCATCATCCACTCCAAGAAACTGGAGCACCGATAGATAGGCAGCACGTGGATTGGCCTTGACGTCATCGAGCAGCACCGTATGCACACGCTGACGTGGAACATGGCTATAGAGTCTTTTTAATTGTGCACCCAACCGGCAAGCATTCCCATATGACAGATGACGTGGCTCGCGGCACCACCGGCTCACCGACTCGCCTTTCAGGCGCGCATCGTTGAGACTCCACGCCTGCTGCAACATCCCAGTCGATGGCTCAGAACCAGGCATACAGCTTCCGCTTCAGCGGCCCCAGTATCCACCTGAGCCAGCGCACGCCGCGCGTGTTGATGCGGCGCACCAGCCAGCCGCGCCACGACTCGGGCAGCGCGATACGTGGCATCAGCAGCATATTCGCGGCGCGCATCTGCAAGGCCTGCATGCGTTCCGTATCTACTTCGCAGAGGTCTGTCACACGTTTCACATCCGCAAAGGAAACGTCGTCCGGCACACGGATCGCAGCGTAGTCGATGCCATCGAAGCGGATACCGCAGGTTTCATCCAGCCAAAGCAGATCGACGCTGCCCTGATCGATGTATTGCGCGATGTCTGCGCGCAATTTCGGGCGCTTAGCACAGCCTTCGGCGGCTTCGGCCTTGCAAATCAGACGACGATAGCGGTTAGAATCGGCGGTTTCCACTCGCCCCAGTTCAGGATGATTAATCCGCCTGTAATCCTGCAGCAGAGTCATCAGCTCGGCACTCACGGTTTCGTTCACACGTGGTGCCGTCATGCCTTCTGGCAGGTTCACTTCCGGCAGGAAGCGGGCACAAAAATCACGGAAGATGTCGCCATCCTTCAGCATCGAGCGGTCGAACCCCGCCAGCCGTACCGGTGCCTCGAGCAGCCGGGACCAGGACTCGGCAACCGCACGGAAAGCCAGCGGCGCAGGCGGTCTGATGTGCGCCGATTTCTTGAGACGCTCCTGCACCGAAGACAGATAAAACGCCGACGGGCGACGCACATAGGCGACGATTTCCAGCGTATTGGCGACGCCGGCTAGTGCGGCGCGCAGGACCGCAGCGCGCTCGGGGGTCATTTCGTGGAACAGGGTTTCGCTCGACAGCACCAGCGTGTGCGGCGCATGGCGGCGGATCTGGCGCTTGACCTCGTTCCATTGCGCATCGAAATCGGCCCGCATCAGATCCGGGCGCCCGACATACACCCTGCCGAATGCCATCGGCTCGAGTTCGGACGGACGCACGACCAAACTGAAAAAATGGTGTTTGACCGGGTGCGAACGTACTGACGGATAGAGTACGCCGGCCTGCGCCAGGGTCGCCGCATGGCGCGTGCAGGCCGTCTGCAAGGCCGTGCTGCCGGTCTTTGGCATGCCGATGTGCAAAAGGACGCGCATGATCTCAGGCTGCTCCGGATCTCTGTTCTGAATTAGCCGACATTATAGCTCGTGGGTTCTGATCTCGTTGCCGCTTGCTGTGGCGATCATGTCCATATAAATCACTCCAGAAACCTCCAGCTAAAACACTGGATGGTGACATACTGAGGTGGAAACTATTGGACGCTGTTTCCACCCCTAATCTGGAAAGTATTGCACACTGTTTAACACGCAGCACATTGCCACGTGGCAGGACAAGGGCATGCACCCAGCAAACCAGATTCGCCAGCGACCAACTGAACAAGGTGCAGAGCACGACCCAGGCCAGACGCGGTTCGGCCTTGCCTTTTTCCAGTCTGCGATTGCGGCGGCGCATCTGCGACCACAGCACCGCGCGACCGTCCCGAACCAGATGGATCACCCGAACATCCAGCCCCGCCAGCTTGGCTAGGGCCAGAGGCCGGCTGGCGCAGTTGCGCGCGGTCTTGGATGAGTCCACCACCACGCCACAGGAACTTGCCTGCTGAATGGCTAGAAACAAGGCTTGCTGACATTGGTGGTATTCCAGCCGTGTTCTCCCGCCTGACAGTCCAATCAGTAAGCCCGGCAGTGCCTGCAACGCCTCACAGCGCCGACGCGCGGCCAAGCAGGTTCGTGGTGCGTCCGTATTCCGCATTCCATCTGTGAAATGGCGAGACACTTTTTGCCAGAATTCCGGCAATGGCGTTTGCTGCGGCTCGCCAGAAACAGGCGATCCAAAGTGCCGAAAGATCCCCCACAGTTCGCCCGCACCCACCACTCCGGTTGCGTTCCCCAGCAACAGATCAAGCAGCGTTGAACCGCTGCTCCCGTAACCGGCGATATAAACCACTCTGGGCGTCCTGGGATTCGACGGCCGCGCAGTGCTGTGGTCGCGGTTGCGCTGCACTCGCTCATAGAGGCTCTTACATAGAGCAAGAAACTCATATTCCTTTTTGTACCAGTGTTTTAAGTTCTTTATGGCATCATTTTCAAGAGAGTTATCAAGATCTCCAGGATTTCTATGCGCTTGAATATCGTCATCAGGTAGCTCAATCAGCAAAATTGAAGAGAATGCGAGTAATCCAATAACAAGATCAGTCAAAGACATCGAAATACGTGACTTTCTCACAGTACAATACCACCTAAGACAATGCCAACACGGACTTTCCATGTATAGTTCTGCTCCAGAAGCGCCCGAGCATTTAATGCCAAATTCGATGCAGCTCTAGGATTGTTTAGCAGGAAATCTATTGACTCAACCCATCCATCAATATCTTCGGGACTGACAAGTAGGGCATTCCCCTTGTGAGTCAATATCTCTTTTATAGATGGCAAATCGGATGCTACGATTGGGACGCCAGACGCCATATATTCAAACAACTTCATTGGCGACATGTACTTCGCAATGTCACCACCACCAACCCCTTGTACAGATTTGAGAGGCGGCAATAGAACAACCTCAAAATAATGCAATAAATTACTAATATACCTATTTTCAAAAAAACCATGAAATATCACATTTTCAGAGCACCTCGGC
>JBCKUK010000051.1:0-8587 GCA_038924905.1 Methylophilaceae bacterium
GCTAAAGAGCGTAAGGCACTGGCGCATTGGTCAACCATGCTGAGCTTTGCGGCAGCAGTCGCTGCGGACCCGCAAATGAAGGCTGTCATCGACAATCCGAAAGTAGTCGCCAGCGATCTTGAGCGCCTGTTTTTATCGGTTTGCGGAAAAAAGCTGGATAAGGCCGGTGAAAATCTGGTCAAGCTGCTGGTGGAGTATGGCCGTTTGGCCTTGTTGCCAGAGGTTGCAACAGCTTTTGAAGAACTCAAGGCGCAAGATGAAGGCGTGCTTGAGGCAGAAATTACTGCGGCGGCAAAACCGTCTGACAGCGAAGTAAAGGCTTTAATCAAACGTCTGGAAGCCAAGTTTGGCAAAAAAATTGAAGCAAGTGTCAAAGTGGACCCAGAAATTATTGGCGGAATCAAAATTGTTATCGGCGACACGGTCATAGACGCTTCTGTTCGTGGTCAGTTGCAAGAGTTGGCCTACGCGCTTAAGGGCTAGGTTTAAAAAGTCAGGAGACGAAAGTAATGCAGTTATCTACATCAGAAATCAGTGAGCTGATTAAAAGCAGACTAGAGAATTTTTCCACCAGTGCTGAAGCGCGTACCCAGGGTACGGTTATTTCGGTGGCTGATGGCATTGTTCGTATTCACGGGCTATCCAACGCGATGGCCGGTGAAATGATCGAATTCCCGGGCAACACCTTCGGTTTGGCGCTGAATCTGGAGCGCGACTCAGTCGGTGTCGTGGTATTGGGCGATTATGAACACATTACCGAAGGCGATACCTGCAAATGTACAGGCCGCATTCTGGAAGTGCCGGTAGGCCCCGAGCTGATTGGCCGCGTGGTTAACGCGCTGGGTCAGCCGATTGATGGCAAAGGCCCGATTAATACCAAGATGACCGATAAGGTTGAAAAAGTGGCGCCGGGTGTAATCGCCCGTAAGTCAGTTTCTCAGCCGGTGCAAACTGGTTTGAAGGCAATTGACGCCATGGTGCCGATTGGCCGTGGTCAACGCGAGCTGATCATTGGCGATCGTCAAACCGGCAAGACTGCAGTGGCGGTGGATGCCATCATCAATCAAAAGGGTCAGAACATGACCTGTATCTACGTTGCCATTGGCCAAAAAGCTTCCACCATTGCCAGCGTCGTGCGCAAGCTGGAAGAACATGGCGCGATGGCCTATACCATTGTGGTGGCCGCTGCAGCTTCTGATTCCGCCGCCCTGCAATTCCTCGCGCCTTACGCTGGCTGCACCATGGGTGAATACTTCCGTGACCGCGGTGAAGATGCGCTGATTGTTTACGACGATTTGACCAAGCAAGCAATTGCTTACCGCCAAATTTCCCTGTTGCTGCGTCGCCCACCGGGCCGCGAAGCTTATCCAGGCGATGTGTTCTACATTCACTCCCGTCTGCTGGAGCGCGCTGCACGTGTCAATGAAGACTATGTCGAGAAATTCACCAAAGGCAAAGTTAAAGGCAAAACCGGTTCACTCACCGCGCTACCGGTGATTGAAACCGCAGCCGGTGACGTTTCCGCCTTCGTGCCGACCAACGTGATTTCGATTACCGACGGCCAGATCTTTCTGGAAACCGACTTGTTCAACGCCGGTATCCGGCCTGCCATTAACGCTGGTATTTCGGTGTCTCGTGTTGGTGGCGCTGCACAAACCAAGGTTATTAAAAAGCTGGGCGGCGGTGTGCGTCTGGCACTGGCGCAATATCGTGAATTGGCGGCGTTTGCGCAGTTCGCCTCCGACCTGGATGAAGCGACCCGCAAACAGCTGGATCGTGGACGCATGTTCACCGAGCTGATGAAACAGGCGCAATACGCGCCACTTAGCATCTCCAATATGGCGATCACGCTGTTGGCAGCCAATAAAGGCTACTTTGATGATGTGCCTGTGGCTCGCGCATTGGCATTTGAGGCAGCACTGCACTCGTTCATGAGCTCCAAGTATAAAAAATTGATGGATAACATTGAATCCACCAAGGACCTTGGCGGTGACGATGAAAAAGCAGTCGAGGCTGCAATTGCCGACTTCAAGGCCAATAACGCTTACTAGTATTGATTCAAGACTAAACAATGGCCAACAGCAAAGAGATTCGCACCAAGATCAAGAGCGTAGAAAATACGCGCAAGATCACCAAGGCGATGGAAATGGTAGCCGCATCAAAAATGCGCAAGGCGCAAGACCGTATGCGCGCAGCGCGCCCCTATGCGGAAAAAATCCGCAATGTGACCGCCCACCTTTCCAAAGCCAACCCCGAATACCGGCATGCGTTTATGGCCAAGCGCGATAAAGTCGAGAATATTGGCGTTATTGTAGTGACCTCTGACAAAGGCCTCTGCGGCGGCTTGAATACCAACGTATTGCGCTTGGCAATTAACCAGATGAAAACCTGGGAATCCGAAGGCAAGGCTACCCAAGTAAGCGCGATCGGTAACAAAGGCTTTGGTTTTATGACGCGCGTAAGTGCTAACGTCAAATCACACCTTACCGGTTTGGGCGATAAGCCGCACATGGAAAAGCTTATCGGTCCGGTCAAAGTCATGCTGGACGCTTACGTGGCCGGTGAAATTGACCAGTTGTTTATTTCCTATACGCGCTTTATCAACACCATGAAGCAGGAGCCGGTGATGGAGCAATTACTGCCATTATCTGCTTCGCAAATGACCGCGGCGGATGATGACAAGAGTGCAAAAGGTCACTGGGACTACATTTATGAGCCTGGCGCCAAGGAAGTGCTGGATGATTTGATGCTGCGTTACATCGAATCACTCATTTATCACGCTGTGGCAGAGAACATGGCATCTGAGCAAAGCGCACGGATGGTAGCAATGAAGTCGGCTTCTGATAATGCGAAGAATGTGATTGGCGAGCTGAAATTGGTCTACAACAAAGCACGTCAGGCAGCTATTACTAAAGAAATTTCTGAAATTGTTGGCGGCGCAGCGGCAGTATCGTAGCGGCAGTTCAAAGATTATAGAGTTTAACTAAAACTGACTAAGTGGGGTAGGACTAAAAAATGGCAAAACAAGCAATGGTAGGTAAAGTGGTGCAATGTATTGGCGCGGTGGTTGACGTGGAGTTTCCACGCGACCAGATGCCCAAAGTTTACGATGCGCTTATTATTGATGAAAGCGATTCAACAGCAGCAGCTGGCCTGACGTTGGAAGTGCAGCAGCAACTGGGTGACGGTATCGTGCGTACCATTGCCATGGGTTCTTCCGACGGCCTCTCCCGTGGTATGAAGTTCAAATCCACCGGCGGCCAAATCACTGTGCCAGTCGGCAACGGCACACTGGGCCGTATTATGGATGTGCTGGGTCGCCCGATTGATGACGCAGGCCCGATTCAATGTGATGAGCGCCGCTCGATTCACCAAAAAGCCCCTTCGTTTGAAGAGCTGTCCCCTTCTGTAGACTTGCTGGAAACCGGCATCAAGGTGATTGACTTGGTATGCCCGTTTGCCAAGGGCGGTAAAGTCGGCCTGTTCGGCGGCGCCGGTGTGGGCAAAACCGTGAACATGCTGGAACTGATTAACAACATTGCCAAGCAACACGCTGGTCTGTCGGTGTTTGCAGGCGTGGGCGAGCGTACTCGTGAAGGTAATGACTTCTACCACGAAATGGTAGCAGCCGGCGTTATCAAGCTGGATAACATGTCTGAGTCAAAAGTGGCGATGGTGTTTGGTCAAATGAACGAACCACCGGGCAACCGCTTGCGCGTAGCGCTTTCTGGTTTGACCATGGCCGAGAAATTCCGCGATGAAGGCCGCGACATCCTGTTCTTCGTTGATAATATTTACCGTTACACACTGGCCGGTACCGAAGTTTCGGCGCTACTCGGCCGTATGCCTTCTGCCGTTGGCTACCAACCAACACTGGCTGACGAAATGGGCCGCTTGCAAGAGCGTATTACCTCTACCAAGGTTGGCTCCATCACCTCTATCCAAGCGGTTTACGTGCCTGCGGATGACTTGACTGACCCATCTCCAGCAACCACTTTCCAGCATTTGGATTCAACCGTTGTGTTATCACGCGACATCGCGTCGATGGGTATTTATCCGGCTGTGGATCCGCTCGATTCTACTTCTCGTCAGCTCGATCCGCTGGTTGTGGGTGAAGAGCATTACAATGTCGCGCGTTCTGTGCAGGCGACATTGCAGCGCTACAAAGAGCTGCGCGATATTATCGCTATTTTGGGTATGGACGAACTCTCACCCGAAGACAAGCTGGCTGTAGGCCGTGCGCGTAAAATTCAACGTTTCTTGTCGCAGCCATTCCACGTGGCAGAAGCATTTACCGGTTCGCCAGGCAAATATGTGTCATTGAAAGACACCATTAAAGGCTTCAAGGCTATCGTAGCTGGCGAATATGATCATTTGCCAGAACAAGCATTTTACATGGTGGGTGGCATTGAAGAAGCGGTCGAAAAAGCCAAGACAATGTAATTTGAACGAATAGCCCAAATTGTAAAAGAGACGATATTAATGGCAACAACAATACATATTGACGTGGTAAGTGCTGAGGAATCCATTTTTTCTGGTGAGGCTGAGTTTGTAGTCGCTCCGGCAAAAATGGGCGAAATTGGTATCTACCCGCGCCACACGCCGATGATTACTACAATCAAGGCAGGCGCACTACGCATCAAAGTACCTAACGAGGCAGAAGAGCAGCTGGTCTTTGTTTCGGGCGGCTTATTGGAAGTGCAGCCCGGCATCATCACGGTGTTGGCTGATACCGCGATTCGCGGCCATGATCTGGATGAAGCCAAGGCAAATGAAGCCAAGCGTGCGGCAGAAGAAGCGATAAAGGACAATAAGTCCGCTATTGATTATGCCCGTGCACAAGCCGAGCTGTCTGAGGCGGTAGCACAATTGCGGGCTATTGAGCATTTGCGCAAACTCAGGCATTAAACAGCGCAAGAGCTTAACCAAAGGCAGCTTTTAGCTGCCTTTTTTATCGCGCCCGCGGCCATACGCTGGAATTATTAGCCACGCTATTTATACATTACAATATGCGTAATGCAATTATCCGCGCCGATAATCTAAATAATGTCCTCACAAAAGCTTAACGTCGTCATCCTGGCCGCCGGCAAGGGCACGCGTATGCGCTCAGAAAAAGCCAAAGTGTTGCATTCATTGGCTGGCAAGCCGTTGTTGCAGTATGTGATTGATTGCGCCAAACATCTGAACCCACAAAAAATAGCGGTTGTTTACGGTTATGGCGGTGAGGCTGTGCCAAAGGCATTTGCGCATGAGAAGATTATTTGGGTCAAGCAGAGTGAGCAGTTGGGTACTGGCCATGCGGTGCAGCAAGCAGCCAAGCATCTGGACGCGGACGCGACCACCCTCATTTTGCTGGGCGATGTGCCGCTGGTGAGTGCAGAAACCTGCAAAAGCCTGCTGGAAAAAACGCAGCAATTGGGTCTGCTAACGGTTAAAAAAGCCGATCCATCCGGTTATGGGCGCGTCATCCGCGACAAGGCAGGCAAGGTCAGTGCTATTGTTGAACATAAAGACGCCAGCGCCGAGCAGCGCAAAATAAACGAGGTGAATACCGGCATTATCGCAGTCAGCAACGCCAATTTGACTGCCTGGTTGAAACGCCTGACCAACGACAACAGCCAGGGCGAATACTATCTAACCGACATTGTGGCGATGGCCGTGCAGGATGGCCTGAGCGTAACGACAGAAATTGCCCAGGATGAATCCTCAGTCGCAGGTGCTAATTCAAAGCAGGATTTAGCTGGCCTGGAACGCGTTTATCAGTTGCATCAGGCGGTGCGCTTGATGCAGGCCGGCGTAACGCTGCACGACCATTTCAGGATAGATGTGCGCGCTGAGATGGAGGTAGGCAGCGACGTAGAAATTGATGTGGGCTGCATATTTGAGGGCAAAGTTGCCTTGGCGGACAATGTAAAAATTGGCGCGTATTGCGTCATAAAAGATACTAGTATCGGCGCCGGTACTGTGGTAGCGCCTTTTACGCACATAGATCAGGTAACTATTGCCAACGATTGCCGCATCGGCCCTTACGCACGGCTGCGCCCAGGCACAGAGTTAAATGCCGAGACACACATCGGCAATTTTGTTGAAGTAAAAAATAGTCAGGTCGATGTTGGCAGTAAAATTAATCACTTAAGTTATGTAGGCGATAGCACGCTAGGCAAAAATGTGAACATCGGCGCCGGTACCATTACCTGTAATTATGACGGCGTGAATAAATTCAGAACCGTGATTGGCGACAATGTGTTCATAGGCTCCAATACACAATTGATCGCGCCGGTGACCATAGGCAAAGGCGCTACGATTGCCGCAGGTTCCACCATTACCGAAGACGCCCCGGCCGGTGAATTGACCATCGCGCGCGGCAGGCAGACCACAGTCAAGGGCTGGAAACGGCCAGTCAAAAAATGAACCCGGCGTAACTTATGGAATCACTGAACGAGCCGCCGAAGGCAAACTTCCTTCCCCCTAAAATGGGGAGGGGACTTATTCAGAGGTTCCTTATCTCGCCCAACTAATTGATAAGAGAAAAATTATGTGCGGTATTGTAGGCGCAGTAGCTTCTCGTAATGTAGTGCCACTGCTAATTGAAGGCCTTAGCCGCCTGGAATATCGCGGTTATGATTCAGCAGGCATTGCCGTGTTAAACGGCGCAAACGCTGATATAAGTATCAGACGTGTTCGCGCTGTGGGGCGCGTAGCCGAAATGGAGAGTAAGGCAAACGCCGAGAAACTCAGCGGTCAGGTTGGTGTTGGCCACACACGTTGGGCAACGCACGGTGGCGTGACCGAATCCAACGCGCACCCACATGTATCACGCGGCGAAATCGCCGTGGTACACAACGGCATTATTGAAAACCACGATGAACAGCGTAGCCGCCTGAAAGCGCTGGGCTACGTGTTTGAATCGCAAACCGATACCGAAGTCATCGCCCATTTAATCCATTATTACTACACACAAGGTGAGCACTTACTTTCAGCGGTACAAGCCGCAGTCAAGGAGCTCACTGGTGCGTTCGCCATTAGTGTGATCTCAATCAAATCACCAGATGTCATGGTTTGTGCCCGCTTGGGCTGCCCACTATTGATTGGTTTGGGCGAAGGCGAAAACTTCATTGCCTCCGATGTTTCAGCCATATTGTCCGTTACCCGCCGTGTCATTTACCTGGAGGATGGCGACGTGGCCGAGATTCGCCGCGATGGCGTCACGATTTTTGGCCGCGATGATAATGAAGTCACCCGCAAAATCCACATGAGCGATGTATCGCTAGCCTCAATGGAGCTTGGTCCTTATGCCCACTTCATGCACAAAGAGATTCACGAGCAACCGCGCGCGCTGACCGACACCATAGAGGCAGTGATAGACGATGACAGCTTTACCCCTGCCCTGTTTGGCGATGGCGCTACTGAGGTTTTTGCGCAAATAGACAGCGTGCTGATTCTAGCCGCAGGCACCAGCTATTACGCCGGCTTAACCGCAAAATACTGGCTGGAAGGCATGGCACAAATACCCACCAGCGTTGAAATCTCCAGCGAATATCGTTATCGGCAATCGGTAGCTAACCCCAAACAATTGGTTGTGACGATTTCGCAATCCGGCGAAACGCTGGATACCATGGAAGCCCTCAAGCATGCAAAATCATTGGGGCAAGAGCTCACACTGGCCATTTGCAATGTACAGGAGAGCGCCATTCCACGCGCTTCCAAGCTCATACTTTACACCCGCGCCGGGGCCGAGATCGGCGTGGCTTCTACCAAAGCGTTTACCACGCAACTGGTTGCGCTGTTTACTTTGGCCGCCACGCTGGCAAAACAGCGCGGCATGTTAAGCGCAGCACAAGAGCACGAGCATCTGGAGGCCTTACGGCGCTTACCCGGTAGTGTGCAATATGCGCTTAATCTGGAGCCGCAAATCCGTGAATGGGCCAAGCTGTTTGCCGATAAACAGCATGCGCTATTCTTGGGCCGCGGTGTGCACTACCCTATTGCTTTGGAGGGTGCCTTGAAGCTTAAGGAAATCTCCTATATCCATGCCGAGGCTTACCCCGCAGGTGAGCTAAAACACGGCCCGCTGGCGCTGGTGGATCAAGACATGCCGGTGGTGGTCATCGCGCCGAATGATGCGCTGCTGGAAAAAGTGAAATCGAATATGCAGGAAGTCCGCGCTCGCGGCGGCGAGCTATTCGTGTTTGCCGATGCCGATAGCCACTTTACCGAGTCCGAGGGCGTGCACGTTATCCGCACCCCACGCCATGTGGGTGTACTGTCGCCCATATTGCATACCATCCCGGTGCAGTTGTTGGCTTATCATACGGCGCTACTTAGAGGCACGGATGTAGATAAGCCGAGGAATTTGGCGAAAAGTGTGACGGTGGAGTAAATTTCCTATACTTTTATTACCACACGAAATTGTCTTAAATTTTGATGTGGAAATTATTACCAAAACACTCTCAATCCCTGTAATTTCTTTAGGTCAACAAGACCGACATAATCTTATTGAGCAACTTCACTTTGATGGTTTATCCGATGCTGAAATTGCTGAATATTTAAACTCAAAAAGTATTAAATCACCAAAAGGTAAGAATTA
>JBCKUK010000052.1:0-8288 GCA_038924905.1 Methylophilaceae bacterium
CTGTCAGCGCTGAGCAGGCTATGGCCTACATGGCAAAATTACAGACGAACAGGGAACCCAAAACGGACACTATGCCACAAGCGGACAAAAAGCCTACCACCAACATAAAAGTTGCGGTGAAAAAGAGTTCGGTGGCAAAAAAGAAGGTTGCGCTATCGAAGTAGTAGTTAGAAAAAGATTGGGCGCGTCATATCACCGCTAGCTGCGGGGAAATTGCTCAATGTGCTGGCTTTCTGGTTCATGGCGACAAATTGACATTCGCGCAGCCAGCGCTGTCGAGACGTAAACAGCTGCCTTGTTCATACCAATCACCCAGCACCCAACGCTGGCTCACATGTCCGTCAATTTCCAGTTGATGCAAGGATGGCTTGTGCGTATGGCCATGAATCAGCAGTTCAGGGTAGTTATAATCACGCATCAGGGCGCGAACCGCCTCAGCGTTCGTATCCATAGTATCCATCGTTTTGTGAGACTTTTCTTGCTCACTGCGTAATCGCAAGACTTCAATTTGTGACTTGCGCGCGGCCAATGGCTGATCCAGAAATACCTGTTGCCATGCAGGACTGCGTACCTGGCTACGAAATTCCTGATAAGCCGTATCATCCGTGCATAGGGTATCACCGTGGCTCAATAACACACGCTTGCCATACAGATTAAGCAAGGTTGGATCAGTTAGCAACGTGATTCCAGCGGCTTCTGCGAATCTGTTACCCAATAAAAAATCACGGTTGCCGTGCATGAAAAAAATCCTGGTGCCGGATGATGCTAGTGCATTAAGCGCGGTGACGATTCTGCTGTGAAGTGAATCGTTCAGATCATCATCACCGGCCCAATACTCAAACAAATCTCCCAGAATATAGAGCGCCTCTGCCTTGGCCGCTGTCGTTTGCAAAAAGCCAATGAATAATTTAGTAATTGCCGGGCGCGAACTACACAAATGCAAGTCGGAAATAAACAGGCTGTATTTATCTCCGACAAGTGACATCAGCAGATTTCAGCGTGCTCAATGACAACATTGTCTACAGGCACGTCCTGGTGACCGCTACGACTGGCAGTCTTGACCCGTCTGATTTTATCCACCACATCTGTCCAGGCAGTTACTTTGCCAAATACGCAATAACCCCAACCTTGCGCGGAGGGCGAGCTGAAGTTGAGAAAATCATTGTCGCCGACATTGATGAAGAATTGACTGCTGGCTGAATCAGGGTTTGGTGTACGTGCCATGGCGATACTGTACATCTTGTTTTGCAGGCCGTTGTCAGCTTCGTTTTTAATGGTTGCCTTGGTGGCTTTTTGCGACATGTCAGGCTCAAAGCCACCGCCTTGGATCATAAATCCATCAATGACGCGATGGAAAATGGTGTTGTTGTAAAAGCCACTTTCAACGTATTGTAAAAAATTAGCTACAGTAATGGGTGCTTTATCAGCATCCAGTTCCAGTGTAATTTCGCCGAAATTGGTGTGTAGTTTAACCACGTTTTTTCCTTTGACAGCACGTTTTGAAAATTTTGAATTGTCTTTTATTGAAGCCTAGTTGCGGAGGTGATGGCAGGTTTAGGCTGGACCTTCGTACATTATTTTCCATTGGTTATTTTCAAGTGCCCAATATTGGTGTTTTTGCATGCGGCTGGTCAAATTATTGCTCCGGTAAGATTGATCAAAATTGACCACCGCCATTTGCTGCGCATTATCCGGGTAACGAAACATGTTGATATTGGACAACTTGATATCAACCTTGGGTTTGCTGGCCTGGACACGCCGCTTATGTGCAACCCAGTCAGACAAATCCATATCCTGACTGAAGAATCTTTTTGAATAATGCGCAAGATAGTCGTCGGTACTTTGTGCTTCCCAGTCTTGCCTCCAGGCTTCCAGCGCCTCGCTTAATTCCTGCTTCTGCGCGGCAGTTTCGCTGGCTCCCAGCCATTGTAAATTGTTAGCAATAATGACCAGCGTCTTGCCGGTTTGCAAAATGGGCGCCAACGATTTTAAATCTGGATTGGTCATTACTAGGCAACCATCGCTCGCTCGTGGCGGCCTGCTATAGGTGCTGCTTGGTGTGCCATGCAACCAGATGCCATGCCCCTTTTTGCCCTGGTGGTTATCCCATTCGTTAGGATAGTTGAGCGGGTAAGCAGCCTCACCATAAAAATCGGGAAGTTTTTTTGATAATTTTTTGCTGGCGAAATAAACACCCAGCGGGGTGCGTTTATCCCCTTCAGAGTGTTTTCCGCTGCCATTTTTACCCAAAGTTACGTAGTAATCAGCAATATAGACAGGCTTGCCATTCTCGTTGCGATAAACGTAGAGCCGCGATTTATCTGTATCCACCACGATTGCATACTGCAGGCTGGGATCAAGCTGCCATAACGGTTCTGGTAAGGCGCGATGCGTCTTCTGGGAAATGTAGTGCTCAATACGTGAGCGTGCCTCTTCACGAAAATCCTCAATCGCTTCTGGCGAGCTTGCCGAATCGTTGCCAAACGTCTGTAGTTGTTGAGCGCGCGCCATCAGCAAATCACTGCGTACCAGATACGCCAGTTTAAAATTGGGCGCTGTGCGCAGTAATTGGTCTGTAGTGTCCAGCGCTTGTTGCAGATGGCCTTGCGTTATTTCGATCAGGCTCTTGACCAATAAACTTTCAGTGTAATTCTGGCTGAATTTATTGCCGATTGGTAGCCTGCCCAAATTGCTATTATCAATAGCCGTCGCATTCCATGGCAAGAATACGCATGCAATCAGCGCAATTCGGAATACCAGGTTTATTTTTTGCATGGGTTTTTGCATGGCCTGATTATAACTGCACTTTGCTATTATTTTTGCACTCAGCGATCTGTGAGCTCCTGCTCAATAAACCATTTACCTTCGGTCTTGCGCATCATCAAGGTTTTTGAGGTGCGTTTAGTCAGGCTATCAGCACGGTAACTCTGCCGAAAACTGACTTTAGCCTGATCTGGATTTTCCATCTTGATACGGATTTTCGTGATTTCTACCTTGATATTGGCAGGTTTGCTGATCCGCTCGCGGCGCAACTCTTCTCAGTCCTTGCGACTTTCCCCGTTCGGAGTCTGAAAATTATCGCCATAGCTGGCAAGATATTTATCCACCTTTTTTGATGACCACGCTTTAGCCCAGCCCTGGACAGATGAAATGATTTCTTTACTGTCATCTGCAACCATTGATTCCTTAAGCCCTGATTCAGCAGTTTGTGCAGCTTTTTCAGGCTCAGTTACCTTGGGTTCGGCTACCTTGGCAATGGCAGGTTTTAACTCAGCTGGCTTGGCCGGTTCAGCAGGTTTCACAGATTCAGCGGGCTTTATTGTTGGTGAGGGTGTGGTAACGGCTTCCTTACCCATCGGCGATGATTTGCCTGCCAGTTGGATCGGTTTACCGGTGGAGGAGAATAACTCCTTGATTAAGGATAGTTTGTTTTGCGCACGGGCATTGCCATTATCCAGCTGCAACGCCTTGTCATAAGCTTCGGAGGCCATTCTGGCATAGATGTCACCCAGATTTTCATGCGCCGTAGCGTAGCTCGGGTGGGTTTTAATTGCGGTTTCCAGCGCCTTTCCCGCTTTATCGTACTGCCCCAGGTCGGCGTATAAAACCGCTAAATTATTATAGGGCTCCGGCAGATTGGGATATTTTTCGGTTAATTCGGTGAAAACCTTGATTGCTTCATCTCGGCGGTTTTGTTCGGCCAGAATTACCCCTTTAATGAACAGCGCTTGCACGTCTTTGGGGTTGGCTGCAAGATAAACGTTAATACGATCCAGTGCAGCGGCCTGCTGGCCTTGGCTCGCCATCTGCGAGATATCTTTTAAATAGTCTGCCTGCACACTGGCAAACGTAAGCAGAAGCGCAAGTAACAACGCGGCACGGGGCAGAACGCGAGATAGAGGTATTATGATATACTTTTTCTGGTTTATTAAGCTGCCAATTCTATCAATAGCTTAGCCAACCTCCAATAGCCAAGACGTTTCTATGGCATTTATTTTAGCGGCATATAACCTGGCAACGATATGTTAAAGATATACAACTCAATCGCAAGAGAAAAGCAGGAATTCCACCCCATTGTTGCTGGCAAAGTCAGTATGTATGTCTGTGGCATGACAGTCTATGACTACTGCCACCTGGGCCATGCGCGTGTGATGGTGGTGTTTGACATGGTGAGCCGCTGGCTACGTGCCTCAGGGCTTGATGTGACGTATGTGCGCAACATTACCGATATCGACGACAAAATCATCAAGCGTGCCAATGAAAATAACGAGTCTATAGCTGAGCTGACACAGCGCTTTATAGATGCCATGGATGAAGACGCGGACAAACTCGGTGTTTTGCGGCCGGATATTGAGCCGCGCGCTACTGATTACATTGGCGAAATGGTGCAAATTATTAGCACCTTGATCGAAAAAAACCATGCTTACCAAGCAGACAATGGCGACGTGTTTTATTCGGTGAGCAGCTTTGCCGATTACGGCAAACTTTCAGGCAAATCGCTGGCAGACTTGCGCGCTGGTGAGCGCGTAGAGATTGATACCCACAAGCATGATGCGATGGATTTTGTGTTGTGGAAATCTGCCAAGCCGGACGAACCAAGCTGGAGTTCGCCCTGGGGCAAAGGCCGTCCGGGCTGGCACATAGAATGCTCGGTGATGGGCGAGCACCATTTGGGCAATCATTTCGATATTCACGGCGGTGGCCAGGATTTGCAGTTCCCGCACCACGAAAATGAAATCGCACAAAGTGAAGCCGCGCATGATTGCAAATTCGTCAATTACTGGATGCACAATGGTTTTGTGCGCGTGGATGAGGAAAAAATGTCCAAGTCGCTGGGCAATTTCTTTACCATTCGGGAAATCTTGAAGAAATTCCAACCCGAAGTAGTACGTTTCTTCATCCTGCGTGCGCACTATCGCAGTCCGCTTAATTATTCTGATAAGCATTTGGATGACGCAAAGTCAGCACTAGATCGTCTCTACACAGCTTTGCGCGGGTTGGATATTCAAGATGCCCCAATTGACTGGCAGCAACCTTACGCAGCGCGCTTCAAGGCCGCAATGGACGATGATTTCAATACGCCGGAAGCAGTTGCGGTATTGTTTGATTTGGCGAATGAAGTGAATAAGAATAAATCGATTGAATCCGCTAGTTTACTCAGAAATTTAGGCGCGGTTGTGGGTTTGCTACAACGTGATGCAAATGAATTTTTGCAAGGGCGTACACAAAATATAGAACCCTCACTATTTGCAAACAAAAACACTTTCTATGAGCATAGTGTAGTTGTAAGTGCTGCTGGTCAAGCACATGGCTCGTCTAAAGTAGAAGGTATATCTGAGTTTATTAATGTGGATGACTTAATTCTTCGCCGCTCAGAAGCCAAAAAAGCCAAGAATTTCGCCGAAGCTGACCGTATCCGCAAAGAGCTTTTAGACCAAGGGATTGTGTTGGAAGATAGCGCTCAAGGTACTACTTGGCGCCGCGCTTAAATTACCGCTTGATTTTTGTGTACCTAGTTGTATAGTCTAGTTTGAAGTTTAAAAAAATTTAGATTGCATTAGGTTTGATCTTTGGCCTTACCTTTTAGGGAGAGAGCACGATGAACGCACCAGCAGGCGACATTAAAACCTTTCACGGCGGTTGTCCGCATGATTGTCCCGATACCTGTTCCATGGTATTTGAAGTTCAAAATGGCAAGCTGATAGGCGTAAAAGGCAACCCGGATCATCCCTATACGCGGGGCGGCCTTTGCGTCAAATTAAAAGATTACGAAAAGCGTCATTACCACCCCGACCGCTTGTTGTATCCGCTCAAGCGCACAGGCCCCAAAGGTAGCAAGCAGTTTAAGCGTATCACTTGGAATGAGGCCTTGGATGAAATCACCAGCAAATGGAAGGCCATTATTGCTGAGCACGGCCCGCACGCGATTATGCCTAACAGCTATCTTGGCAATCAGGGCTTGGTACATGGCTTAAATGGCGGCGATGCATTTTTTAACCGCATGGGCGCTACCGTTTGCGAGCGAACCTTTTGTGGCGAAGGCTCCTGTACCGCATGGCTGCTCACAGTAGGCCCTACCGCTGGGGTTGATCCCGAGAGCTTTATTCACAGCAAATATATTGTGATTTGGGCATGTAATTCCGTCAGCACCAATCTGCACCACTGGCATATCGTGCACGAGGCGCAGAAAAAAGGCGCGAAAGTGGTGGTGATCGATTCCTATGCCTCGAAAACAGCCAAAGAAGCCGATTGGCATATTGCGCCAAAACCAGGTACTGACGGCGCATTGGCCATGGCGATGATGAATGTGATTATCACCGAAGGCTTGGTGGATAAAGACTACGTCGAAAAACACACGGTCGGTTACGCAGAGCTCGCTGAACGCGCTAAAACCAGAACCCCCGAGTGGGCAGAAAAAATCACAGGTATACCGGCTGAAGATATTCGTAAATTTGCCAGGGAATATGCAACCACGCCGCCAGCGGCTATTCGGCTTGGTGTGGCTTTAGAGAGAAGTCATGGAGGCAGTCAGGCGATTCGTGCCGTGACATGCCTACCCGCGCTGATTGGCGCCTGGCGTCACGTGGGGGGCGGTGCGCTGCAATTTCCAGTGTGGGAGCACCCTTACAGATTCGATGTGATTTGCCGCCCAGACTTAATTCCGGAAGGTACGCCAGTCGTGAATAATCTGCAACTAGGTCGCGTACTCACAGGCGAAACTAAACTCAAGACACCAATTAAATCCATGATGGTTTGGAACACCAACCCCATCACGCAAGCGCCAGAGACAGACAAAATCATCAAAGGCTTGCAACGCGAAGATTTGTTTTTGGTGGTTGCAGAGCATTTTATTTCAGATACGGCAGCTTATGCAGATATTGTGCTGCCAGCCGCGATGGGCGCAGAGATGGAGGACATGATACTGTCATGGGGTCACCTCTACCTGACCTATAACGAAAAATGTATTGAACCTCCTGGTGAAGCGCTTCCTAATAATGAAATTTTCAGGCAATTGGCCAAACGCATGGGCTATGAAGACGACAACTTTAAATGGTCAGATGGTGAATGCCTTGAGCATTATGTGGCTTGGGATTCCCCCGCCTGCGATGGCATCGATCTAGCGTATATGCGCAAGCATGGTTATGCCAGACTTAAAGTGGGCACCAAGGATGATCGCGCACCTCACAAAGAGGGCAAATTCCCAACGCCGTCGGGCAAATGTGAGTTTAAGCTCAATGGCGCAAAAAACTTTGTCGCAGGGCCGTTCCGCCAGATGTACGATGGCTTCCAGCCTGGTGAACCGCTGGATGATTTGCCTGATTACCTTGCCGCAAGAGAGACGCTTGCAGCCAACCCGGCACTCTTTGCAAAATATCCGCTCAACATCATTTCGCCCAAGAGTCATGGCTTTCTGAACTCCTGCTATGCCAATGTAGCTGAAAAAATCAAGGGGCAGGGCGAGCAGTTTGTCCTGATTAATGAGCTGGATGCCAAATCGCGCGGTATTAAAGAAGGCAACAAGGTCACAGTGTTCAATGACCGCGGTGCTTTTGATTGTGTGACTAAAATTTCCGATGATGTAAATGCGGGGATAGTAGTTGCAACGCTAGGTTATTGGCGGCAGCTCAATAACGGCACGGTGAACTGCATCAGCTCAGCGGAATTTGGAGATATGGGGCATTCTACAACGTTCTCGGATAATCTGGTTGAGGTGAGGTTGGCCTAAATATTACCTAACTTATTGAATAAAAAGGCAGATTAAACACCTGCCTTTTTTATTGCGGCCAACATATTAAAGTGAGATACTTGTATCTCAATTAGCGGTATTGGAGAAACATCATGGCTATTTCAATCAGGTTGCCCGATGATTTGGAAACAAGGTTGGCCAGGCTTGCCAATTTAACCGGGCGCACCAAGGCATTTTATATCCGTGAGGCGATTGCGGATCATATTGAAGACCTGGAGGATTTATATCTGGCGGAACAACGCCTTGACCAAATTAACCTCGGGAAGGTTAAAGCTATTCCACTGGCTGATGTGATGAAAGACTATGGCTTGGCAGATTGAGTTTGACCCTGCGGCGCTACGCGAACTCAAAAAACTGGATGCTCAAATTGCCAAACGCCTGTTGGCTTTTTTGCACCAACGATTAAGTCAGTTGGATGATCCAAGAAGCCTCGGTAAGGCGCTTAAAGGCTCACGTTTAGGCGAATTATGGAAATATCGGGTTGGCGATTATCGAATCATTGCGCAGATTCAAGATAAACGGCTTTTGATACTTGTTTTGA
>JBCKUK010000053.1:0-8249 GCA_038924905.1 Methylophilaceae bacterium
TGCCCCACAATAAATATCATCAGCAGCATCAGCCCGCCTACGCCAAATGTCATGCCAAACTCAGTGATTTGAGAGCCTGTAAAAAAATCTGTGTACATGATAGTTTACCAATGACGCTCAAAGGAAACTATCATGGCCACAAGTTACAAATCAGCAAAAGAAACACTCCCACTGCCAGCGGGGCGAGCAGCAGCAGGATCGGCCACAGTCCGGCAAGCCGTTTGCCGTGGATGACCGGCGATCCCCGTGATTTGATTATTTTCATGGGCTGTCTGTTATGAAGGGGGCGCGAGTTTCACGTTAACAATGCCTCATTCCTGCATGAGAAAGCGCGCCACCTCGTTCAGCCGGTGCCGATGGAGTGCGTGGGACGAGTCCTGGTATGGGTGGGCGAAGGCATCGTGCCGCAGGATAGCCGCCCCGCGGCTTGCCGCCACGTCGATCAGTTGCGCCATCTGCGCTGGGCTGACCACGGTGTCGCGCGCGCCGGAAATAATCATGATGCGGGAGCTGTCCCGCGGCAGATGGCCGACCAGATCGTAGCTTTCCGGGCAGCCAAAGCCAGAGATGCGGCTCGGCGAGGAATCGATGACCGCCGCGTCGAAATTATGGTCGCGCCCCGCGGCGTTGAGCAGCATCACGCCGCCGATGGAAATCCCATACAGCAAACGCCGGGCGTAGCCCAGCGTGTTCAAGTGGGCAGCGATCTCGGCGTAATCGGCAACGATGGCGGCAAGCCGGCCCTTTCCGCCCGATAGGCCATAGCCGCGGTAATCGTAGAGGTAGACATCGAAACCCAGGTCGCGGAACAGCCGCAAATCGTCCAGCAGTTGATCCGCCAGCATGGCGTTGCCTTGTGCGACCAGCACATAGCCCTTGGGCGCGCGCGCGGCGAGCTTGTAGCCGCCCAGGGTGACGCCGTCCCGGGTGGTAAAGCGGATCGGCTCAAGGTTCGGGATATGCGCGACGCGCTGCGCATCCGGGCGGCCGGCGATGCGCTGCCATAGCCAAAACGCCAGCGGTTCGCGAATGGCGCCGCATACTGCTTGCTC
Source organism: Methylophilaceae bacterium (assembly GCA_038924905.1). GTDB lineage: Bacteria > Pseudomonadota > Gammaproteobacteria > Burkholderiales > Methylophilaceae > JBCKUK01. The sequence continues at coordinate 1,053 of JBCKUK010000053.1, forward strand.
CGCGTTGACGGCTTCCGCCGCAGCCGGTTTGGAACTGTCCGCCATGAACATGATCGCCAGAAATAAAAACCTTATGCGCATGGTTCAACAAATTCTTGGCAACTGTTCGCCAGTCAGCCAGTCCACGATGCGGCGGCCGCCCAGGCGGGTGGCCATCGCGGCGTTCACGGCTGTGATGCTCGAGCCGATGATCATGTCCACCTTGTCGTCGGTCACGAAGCGGCGGGCATTCTGCGCGCCCTTGCCCGGGTCGGTGGCGTCGTCCAGCACGATCAGGTTGACCTTCTCGCCGGCGATCGTCTGCGGGAACAGCTTGAAGTAGCTCTGTATCGGGATGCCCAGGCTGGAACCCGGGCCGGTGAGCGAGAGGCTCACGCCGATGTTGACGTCGGCCAGCGCGGCGGCCGAGGCCGCCAGCGTCGCGATCGCAATCAGTGTCTTGTGGAATTTCATGCCGTGTCTCCTGTTGAACGTGGGTTAGAAAAGGAAGAAAGCGCAATTGTAGCGTTGGATTCAGCGCGACGCCATCCGCGGTGCACCAGTTTCCGGGCGTTCTCTTTACCAGGCAAACCAATGGATGTAGTATTTGATGCAGTATTATTCGCCTTGAAAAAATAGCAGCGTCGTAGCCCCGGCTGCAAGTGCAGCGGATAAACCCAAACAGCAACGAGGAGAAATCATGCGTAGTCTAATGAAGTTGGCGGCGGTTGTCGCAGCGTTCGCAGTAGCCCCGAATTCGGTTTTTGCGCAGGATCAGGCGCCTGCCCCGGTGAAGATCGGAGTCGTCGCCTTCCTCTCCGGCCCGGCGGCTTCGTCTTCCGGGGTACCGGCGCGGAACGCGGCCGAGTTGGTGATCGAGTTGCTGAACGCAGGCAAGGCGCCCGCGCCTTATGCCACCAAGGGCTTCGGCGGAGCGCCGATTCAAACCGTGATCATCGACGAGGCCGGCAGCACGACCACGCAGGTCACCGAGTACCGCAATCTGGTGCAGCGCCATAACGTCGATCTGGTGATCGGTTATGAATCCAGCGGCAATTGCATCGCGATCGCGCCCGTGGCCGAGGAACTGAAGAAGCTTACCAATTTCTTTGAGTGCGCCACGCCGCGCATATTCGAGGATGCGAGCTACAAGTACGTGTTCCGCACGTCGCCTACTGCAACCACGGACAGCGTCGGCGCCGCGCTTTACCTGAAGGATGCCAAACCGAAAATCAAATCGATTGCGGGTCTGAACCAGAACTACTCCTGGGGACAGGATTCCTGGGCGGATTTCGAGGCGGCGATGAAACAGCTCGTTCCGGGTATCGAAGTCAAGACCTCGCAGATGCCGAAACTTTTCGCCGGACAGTACAACGCCGAAATCTCGGCGTTGCTGGTTTCCGGCGCGCAGGTGATCCATTCCAGTTTCTGGGGCGGCGACCTCCAAGCCTTGATTCTTCAGGGCGCGCCGCGCGGGCTGTTCAAGAAAAGCACGGGGGTGCTGACCACGGGCGAGACCGCCATGTATAAACTTGCCGCCCAGATTCCCGACGGCACCATCCTCGGCGCGCGCGGCCCGTTCGGTCCATACGCTCCGAACAACGAATTGAACCGCTGGTTTGCCAAGGAATTCCAGGACCGCTACCAGGTGCCGGCAACCTATACGGCCTACACGATGGCGCAGGCGATTCTGGGGGTCAAGGCGGCATGGGAGAAGGCGCAGGCGGCAAATGGCGGCAAATGGCCCAGCAACGAGGAGGTGGCCGCCGCGCTCGAGAACTCCACCTTCGAAGGCCCGGGAGGCACGGTGAAAATGGCCATCGGCAAGGGCCACCAGGCGATCATGGAAGCGGTCTACGGCATGTCCAAGGTCGTGGGCGGCAAGATGACGGTCACCAACGTGAAGCGCTATCCCGCCGAGAAAGTCAATCCGCCGGACGGCGTGAAGAGTGCTGACTGGATCAAGGGCGGGTTCAAGAACTAGACCGGACCGGGACCGGCTGTCCGCAGCGCGCAGCCGTTCCCCTTCCCTTCCGTTTTTCCCCATGGATTAGAAGAAATGGGGTCAGACTCCACATATTGCTTAACCTTGGCTATACTATGCGCATCGCTATTATGAATATAACTTTCTTGTATGGCACGACTTCCTCGATATGGGGAATCAATGGGTAGAGTAGAGAACAGCCTTGCGACAGCCCTCCCTCATCAAACTGTGCATGCAGTTTTGCGAGTTTTTGCTTCGCAAAAGCCCTGCTAACCCCAATTCCCGCACACGGCTTTCCGATGCTCTTCACGCCAAGGCATGCACATTAGCTCATCCTGCGTTTGTTAGTGCGACTGAGAATCGCACTTGCGCCTCAATGTTGCTGGCGTAACACAGGTGACCTCTATATTTGGCCTTGGCAATAGCTTCCTCTGTAGCGTCCTGATCACTTCCGGGGTGGTTAGCAACATGGCAATCCCCTGATCCTCCGCCCTTCGGTTGCATGAACAAAGCAGGGTTCCCGCCCTGAGACCGGGGTTATGTTGTCCTTCGGTCTCAAGCAGTACTATGAACCCCTCCGACTCCCGTTACGGCCTGTTGCGCTTTCGTTTCCTTATACGCACCAGTCGATGGTCTCCCCACCACCGTAACGGGTCTCCAGCACTGGGCAATAAATCTTCGAGAACATGCCGACCCTGCTACCCCGGGAGTCGATAGCTGCCACTTCCGTTATTCCAGCATCCATCCCAGCGACCTTCCCCTTCAGACTACAGGGTCAGCTTCTCCAATTAGTTTACGAGGCTACTCATAGGTTCACTTGCGTTTCGGCCTGCTCTTTTGCTGTGTGAAAACTCACGACCCCGTGTTACCACGACACCGCTTCCTCATGCTACCGGGGCGTACAGACAATTCCCCGGACGGGACTTCAACCAGCTAGATTTACTACTGTTACTGCGAACAGTCTGCCCCTAATTCTTGGACGAACAACGATGCCAGGCGGGAAAAGCCGCGTTTTCATGTTTCTTTATTTCCGGGTCGCAGTACTAGGCAAGCACTCGGTGCCCACGCAGGTACTGCGATGCAAGCGCGGCGAGCATCAGTCCAATGCCCAGCATGTCCGCCATAACGCTCGGATAAACCAGCGCAAAACCGGCGACGATCAGCATCAGGCGCTCGATCATGGTGGCGCGCCTGAGCGCCCAGCCCTGGAAGCCTGCCGCAAACGCGGCGACACCCAGCGCGGCGGTAACGGTGACTTCAGCGATCGACCACCAGTTCGCTGTGGCGAGCGCCTGGGTCGAACCCATGAGCAGCAGGCCCTGACCGCTTGGATCGAGCACGAACATGAACGGAACCAGGAATGCCGGAATGGTGTATTTCCAGCATTGCATCGTGGTCTTGTACGGGTCGCCTCCGGTGATGGCCGCAGCAGCGAATGGCGACAGGGCGGTTGGCGGCGATACCTCCGACAGCACGGCGTAGTAGAAAATGAACATGTGCGCGGCAAAGTCGGGTACGCCGAGCTTGATCAGTGCCGGCGCTGCGATCACCGCGCAGATGATGTAGGAAGCCGTCACCGGCACCGCCAGACCGACGATCCAGACCACCAGAGAAGTGTAGATCGCGGTCAGCAGCAGCGAGCCGCCGGCCAGATCGATGACGATCGAGCTGAACTTGAGGCCGAGGCCGGTCAGCGTCACGACACCAACAATAATGCCTGCGCCGGCGCAGGTGGTGGCGACGTTGAGCACGCCGGTCGAGCCGCTCTGCAGCGCCTTGATGAAGTTCGATTCCCAGAGCTGCTTCGCGATCGGCCCCCTGCCGCGGAAAACGGCATAGGGAATCAGCGCGCAATCCGGGCGCAGGAAACTGGTAAATAAGGCCACCACGGTCGCCCAGAATACCGATAGCACCGGCGAGAAGCCCAACATCATGAAGGCCACGATAGAGACCAGCGACAGGAAGTGGAACCCGTACTTGCGTGTCAGGTTCCAGACCGAGGCCACTTTTTCGAAAACTGTATTCCCCATGCCGTATTTGCGTGCGTCGATTTCGACCATCAGGAACAGCGCGAGGTAAAACAGGAAGGTCGGGATAATCGCCATCAGCAGCACATCGAGATAGGATATCTTGAGAAACTCGGCGATCAGGAATGCCGCGGCACCCATTACCGGTGGCGAGATGATCGCGCCCAATCCGGCCGCTGCCAGCAGGCCGCCGGCGGCGTTCCGTTCATAGCCGACCTTGGCCAGCAGGGGCCAGGCGACCGCGCCCAGCGTCACGGTGGTTGCCACGCCCGAACCGGACGGCCCTCCGAGCAGGAAAGAGGCCAGCACGACCGTGCGGCCTGCGCCGGTGGGTTTGCCGCCCATCGCCGAGAACGAGAAATCGATATAGAACTTGCCCGCGCCAGAAAATTGCAGGAATGCCCCGAAGATGGTGAACAGTATGATCAGCGATGAGGATACGTCGACCGCCACGCCAAAGATTCCCTCGAGAGTCATGTACAGATGTCCGATCAGGCGTCCCAGCTCATAGCCCTTGTGGGTCCAGGGGCTGGGCAGGTAGGCACCGAATAGCGCGTAGAGGAGAAACAGGCTCGTTACCACCGGCAGGATCCAGCCGGTAGTCCGGCGCATGGCTTCCAGCACCAGCAAAATCAGCGCCACTCCGAAGAAAATGTCCCAGGCTTGTGGCGTCGTATTGCGGTCGGTGAAATCGTCGCCGCCCAAGATTACGTAGAGCACGACGGCGATCGAGAGCAGCGCCGCAATCCAGTCCCACCACATGATGCGATGGCGAAAACGTTTTCCGACCGGGAACAGCAGGAATGCCAGAAACAGCACGAAGCAGACGTGAACCGAGCGCAAGACCTGCGTCGGTACGATGGCGTAAGCACTGTAGAGGTGAAATACCGACATCACCACCGCAACCAGTTTTACGAAGTTGCCCAGCCCGCCCACCAGCCGGTTTGCCGCACCTCCTTCCTCCTCGATATACTGCTCGGCCTTCCGTAGTGCCTCGTCGCTGACGACCACCTGCGCAGTCGGGTCCAGTCTGGTCTGTTCGCTCATGGGGTGCGTCTCTCTCATTTTGCGCGGCGATGCTACGCCGCCGACTATGGTTCAGCCTTTTGCACAAACTAAAACCCCGCCAGCAGGCGGGGGGTTGGAAGTCGATGCCGACCTTAGTTGAGCTTGATGCCTTTTCCAGCGAAATACTTGGCCGCACCCGGGTGAAACGGAATGGGAGATGCCGCAGCCTTCTGGTTTTCCAGCTTGAAGTTCTCCGCCTCTTTGTGCACCGCGATCAGGTCGGTGCGTCTGTCGAAGATCGTCTTGACGATGTTGTAAGCCGTCTTGTCATCCATGTTGGCGTGCGCGACAAGAATGTTTATCACGGTGGCCTGCTTGTTGTCTGCGTCCATGCCTTTGTACACGGCCTTCGGAATGCTGTCCTCGACGTAAAGATCGCCGTATTTCTTGTTCATCTTCGACACCACCTCTGCATGGTCGATCAACTTGATCTTTGTGCCTGGCGTATGGGCAAGGTCGGTGACAGCCGCGGTCGGCAAGCCACCCACCCAGAAGAACGCGTCGATCTTGTTATCTTTCATCGCGTTGACCGACTCGGCTACGCTCAGGCGCTCGCGCTTGACGTCCTTGTCCATGTCGAGCCCGGCCGCCTCGAGTACCCGGAACGCCATGAATTCCGCGCCGCTGCCAGGCGAACCGGTGGAGATACGCCTGCCCTTGAGATCGGCGATCTTGTTGATGCCGCGTCCTTCCACCGTGACCAGATGCATCCGATTCGGATACAGCACCATCAGGGTCCGCAGCGGGACCTTGTTACCCTTGAATTTACCTTCACCTTTGTAGGCATCGAGGGCGGCATCGGCTCCGGTCAATCCGATGTAGGGCTTGCCGGTGCCGATCAGCTTGAGGTTGTCGACCGAACCGCCGGTGACTTCCGCGGTAGCCTGCATCCCCGGCACGTACTTGGACAGCACAGCAGCCATGCCGCCACCCATCGGATAATACACACCGCCGGTCCCGCCGGTGGCGATGGAAATGTTCTGGGCGCCCGCCACTGCGGCGAATGTCAAAGCCATAAAAGCCGCCGCCATGCGTAGCCAATGCGCGGATTTCGTTACGTTTCGTTGGGTCATCTTGGTCTCCTAGCCTGTTTATATGAGATTCCCTCTGTTTTTCGTCTTCCAACGAGTGGGTTTCATGCTACCAGTTTTTCATCATGTTGAGTGCTGACCCAGTCTTGCAGAAAATGGATCGGCGACTTGCTGCCGAGGGTCGAGTGACGGCGTTTCCGGTTGTAGAACGGCTCGATGTAATCGAACAGGTCGGCCATCGCGCTGCTTCGCGTGGCGTAGCGGGTGCCATGCACCCGTTCGTTCTTCAGGCTGTTGAAGAAACTCTCCGTCGGCGCATTGGCCCAGCAGTTACCCTTGCGGCTCATCGAGCAGATCATGACGTACCCGGCAAGCTTGTTCTGGAACATCCGGCTGGCGTACTGGCTTCCCCGATCCGAGTGATGCAACACACCCGGCGCGGGTTTTCTCCTGAACCAGGCCATCGTCAACGCATCCGTCACGATGTCCGCCGTCATTCTCGGTGTGATCGACCAACCCACCACCTCGCGGTTGAACAGGTCGAGCACGACGGCCAGATAGAGCCAGCCCTCATCCGTCCAGATGTAGGTGATGTCCGATGTCCAGACACGGTTGGGTGCCGCCGGGGTGAAGTTCCTGTCCAGCAGGTTGGGGGCGGGCAGGCTGTGATTAGAGTCTGTCGTGGCCTTATAGCGCCGCTTGTGGCGGGGGCCCGGATGCCGTTCTCCCGCATCAGGCGTTCCACGCGCGCTCTGGAAGCCGGGAAGCCGCGCCCGCGCAGTTCGTCCACCATCCTCGGGCTGCCATAGGCCCCTTTGTTTCTTTGTTTTTCCTTGTCCAACAGCCTTGCCGATATGTCGTATAATCATATTTAATCACAGCTATTAAATTGTTATTTCGGCTAAAGTATAGGTCAGCGGGATAAGGCATACAAGCCAATACGACATCTTCGCAGCCAACGAAATTACTGAATCAAGTGCTCGCCAAGATTCGCTTTAAACACTATGGCCTGAGCACCGAAAACAAAAACCAGCGCACTAGAGGCAAGATAGACGAAGATTTTCTGACCTTTGGTCATGCCTGTGTACCAAGCGTTAAGAACATTCAT
>JBCKUK010000054.1:0-8100 GCA_038924905.1 Methylophilaceae bacterium
TTGAACGCGTTTTATCGGGCATGCGACCCACAGGCAGTCTACATTTAGGCCATTATCATGGTGTACTAAAGAACTGGCTCAAGTTTCAGCATGAGCACGAGTGCCTGTTTTTTGTGGCGGATTGGCATGCATTGACTACACACTACGATACGCCAGAGATCATTGAAGAAAACGTCTGGGAGATGGTTATCGACTGGCTGGCGGCTGGCGTAGACCCGGCCAATGCCACTATTTTCATCCAGTCGCGCGTGCCAGAGCATGCCGAGTTGTTTACCCTCCTGGCCATGATTACACCACTGGGCTGGCTGGAGCGGGTACCGACCTATAAAGACCAGCAGGAAAAACTGGCACATAAAGATCTCTCCACCTTTGGTTTTCTTGGCTATCCATTATTGCAAAGCGCCGACATTCTGATTTACAAGGCCACACAAGTACCGGTGGGGGAGGATCAGGTGCCGCACATCGAGTTTACGCGTGAAATTGCGCGCCGCTTTAACCATATTTATGGTCGTGAGCCGGGCTTTGAAGAAAAAGCGCGTACGGCGATTAAAAAACTGGGCAGCAAAAAAGGTGCCTTATATGAAGAGATGCGTAACAGCTACCAGCAAAGCGGCGATGAAGAGGCGCTGGAATCCGCGCGTGCATTGATTGAAGAGCAGCAGGGCTTAAGCCTGGGTGATAGAGAACGCCTGCTTGGTTATCTTGAAGGCGGCGGCAAAATGATACTGGTGGAGCCGGAGTACAAGCTCACGCCAGCCTCAAAAATGTATGGCCTGGATGGGCAAAAAATGTCCAAGTCCTACAACAACACCATCTCCCTGCGCGAGCCGCCCGATTCGGTCACAAAGAAAATCAGAACCATGCCTACCGACCCGGCACGCATCCGCCGCACCGATCCGGGCGACCCGGCCAAATGTCCGGTATGGCAGTTACACGAAGTTTATTCCGATAAAAAGACCAAGGAGTGGGTGCAGCAAGGCTGCAAAAGCGCGGGCATAGGCTGTATCGAATGCAAGCAGCCGGTGATTGATGCTGTGTTGGCAGAATTGAAGCCGATACAGGAGCGCGCCGCGCAATATGCCGAAGACCCGACACTGGTGAGAAACGTGGTGGCGGAAGGCTGTGAACGTGCCCGGAAACTGGCGCGTGAAACCATGCGCGAAGTGCGTGAAGCGATGGGGCTGGACTATTCATGATTGAGCAGCAAATCAACGCAAAAATTCATGGTGAAGCCATCACCTCGCTACCACATGATTTATATATCCCGCCGGACGCGCTGGAAGTTTACCTGGAGACCTTTGAAGGCCCGCTCGACCTGCTGCTCTACCTGATACGCAAGCACAATCTGGATATTCTGGATATTCCGATGGCCGATTTGACCAGCCAATACATGCAATACGTCGAAAAAATGCGTACGGTCAAGCTGGAGCTGGCCGCTGATTACCTGCTCATGTCGGCGATGCTGATCGAGATTAAATCGCGCATGTTATTGCCCGCGCCGGCTGATATCGAGTCGGAAGACGATCCACGTGCCGAGCTGGTGCGCCGTTTGATGGAATATGAATCGATCAAGCTGGCGGCTGAAAAACTGGATACCCTGCCACAGGTGGGGCAGGAAATCATGGTAGCGCAGGCTTATTATCAGCAAATGGTTGAAATTGAGCCACCGCAGGTAGAACTGGATGATTTGATAGCCGCCTGGAAAGGCGTACTGGAACGTGCCAGCCATTTTTCGCATCATAAAATCAGCCGCGAAGAATTGTCGGTGCGCGAGCACATGAGCGAGATTCTGCGGCGCCTGAAGAAGGACAAGCTGGTGGAATTTTCCGCCTTGTTCGATGTAGCCAATGATGGTATTTCCAAACTGGTGGTATGTTTTCTCGCTATTCTTGAGCTGGCGCGTGAGGGCTTGCTGCGCATGACACAACAGGCGCCATCCTCACCTATTTATTTGCAGATCATTCATGCAGACTGAGCCGGGCAATATTGAAGAGATGAAGCAGGTGCTGGAAGCGGCATTGCTGACTAATCCCCAGCCCTTGGCGCTGGATGAATTACTGAGGCTATTTGCCGGCCGTATGGAGCGTGCCACGCTGCGTATGTTGCTGGATGAGTTAAAAAGCGACTGGCAGACACGCACCCTGGAGCTGGTGCAGGTGGCCAGTGGTTGGCGCTTTCAGGCGCGCGCCGAGTATGCACCATTTCTGGCAAGATTAAACCCCGAGAAACCACCGCGTTATTCGCGTGCGGCGATGGAGACCTTGGCGATTATCGCCTATCGTCAGCCGGTAACACGCGGCGATATTGAAGATATTCGCGGCGTCACGGTCAACCCCAATATCATCCGCCAGCTACAGGAGCGTGACTGGATAGACGTTGTCGGCCAGCGCGATGTGCCGGGCAGGCCATCGCTGTATGCCACCACCAAACATTTTCTCGACGATCTGAATTTGCGTTCACTGGCCGAGTTGCCGCCAATGGAAAACTTCGCGCAAGCCGAGATGTCGCTGGGTTTGTAGCATGAGGCCATTCAAGAAACAGCCTGAAGCACAGGCCGCTCGTCCCTTGGTAGCAGACCCCAATGCCGTGCCGCAGCGCCTGCATAAACTGCTGGCACTCTCTGGCTTGGGCTCGCGCCGTGAGATGGAAACGCTTATTGCCAATGGCCGCATCACCATCAACGGCAAAGTCGCCCAGGTTGGCGCTGCTGTGGTAGCTGGCGATGTTGTGCGGCTGGATAGCCGTCCGCTGCGTTTACAATTTGAAGCCGAGCTACCCAAGGTGCTGGTTTATCACAAGCCGGAAGGCGAAATTGTCAGCCAGGATGACCCGGAAAAACGCGCTACCGTATTTGACAAACTGCCGCGTGTCAAAGGGGCAAAGTGGATAGCTATTGGTCGCCTGGACATCAATACCTCTGGCTTGTTGATTTTTACCACATCAGGCGAGCTGGCTAACCACTTCATGCACCCACGTTATGAAGTGGAGCGCGAATATGCCGTGCGCGTTTTTGGTGAGCTGACTGAAGGCCAGTTGCTGCAGTTGACGCAAGGTATAGAGCTGGATGACGGCCCGGCGAATTTTGATGTGATTCACCCATTGGGCGGCGAGGGCGCTAACCACTGGTACAAGGTCGTATTACGCGAAGGCCGTAACCGCGAAGTACGGCGCTTGTTCGAGGCGTTTCAACTGCCGGTCAGCCGCTTGATGCGCGTGCGTTTCGGCCCCATCAACCTGCCACCACGCTTAAAGCGCGGCATGATGCTGGAGCTGGATACCAAAGAAGTGGTTAATTTGCTGGAATGGGCCGGGCTGGAAGTGCCAAAAATTGCGCCGCGGCAACTATCCAGCCGCGAGAAAGAAAAAGCCGGCCGGACTTTTATGCCGAAAGAACATAAAGCCCCGGCCGCCCATGAAGCAAAAAACAGGATAGAGGGTAAGACAAGGAAATCTCCATCAGCTTCCCCAGCAAAGCACAGGCGCGTGCGTCAGGCGAGTGATTTGAGTCCACCTAAACAGCAAAAGCGCAGTGACAGGAATAGAGGGCGGGGTTAATGTGCAATCATCAGAATCAGAGATTGTTGAACAAGTGAATCTAGACCAAGAGCATTTTCCTGTTTCAAACAAAACCTCTAACCGAGACATCGAATTATTTCGTAATCAATTTATCTGCGGCGACGCATTGACTGTTATGCGTGAAATGTCAGATAACAGCATAGACCTAGTAGTCACTTCCGTGCCCTATAACTTGAAAAATTCCACAGGTAACGGAATGAAAGACAGACGTGGCGGAAAGTGGGCCAATGCGGCCCTAGTAAACGGTTATTCTCACCATCATGACAACATGCCGCACGATGAATATGCTCAATGGCAACGAGATTGTTTAACCGAAATGTACAGGTTAATAAAGGATGGAGCCATTTTTTATAATCACAAATGGCGTGTTCAGGCAGGGTTGCTTAAATTCGGTTGTAAATTGATTTCTGAGTGTAGTCATGTTTAATGCTCCGTTAAGTGATTATAGCCTCTTAACTTGTGTGGCAGATTGTTAGACCATTACAGTAGTCTTGTGCAACTGTTTATAGTCTAAATGGTTGGCAGTTTTTCGACTTGATGTAGAGCAAGCTTATTGTGGATTTTGATGCTTGATTACGCAAAATTAAGAGTTGGAGACTAATCAAAAGTTTCAGAGGTAGGTTGATTTCGGTGCTGAACAAGGCAGCGAAAGATTGGCAGGGCTTATGGTGCGGGAGCTTAAATTAAGGCTCTAGTTCCATTAGCTAGTGACGCAAATTTCAATTGCCCCCAAAGTGAATAGCATTAAGGGTTTTAGAGTATTTTGGCAAATACGCATAATTCTAAACATATTCAATAAAATTAAAGCGTTAGTTGAGTCATCACTAGCCAATGGAACTAGAGCCTAAATTAATTGTTCTCTTGTGAGCAGAAACACAAACTCATTACCCGCTTCTACTTCCAGCCAGGTAAAAGGCAGGTCGGGGAAGGCCTCCAGCAATACGTCGCTGTTATGGCCAATTTCCACCACCAGTAACCCCTCTGCATTAAGATATTTGGGCGCTTCGCGCAGCAGAGTGCGTGTATGGTCTAGCCCTGCGACGCCGCTACCCAAAGCCAGCTGCGGTTCATTGCGATATTCCTGTGGCAGTTTTGCCATTGAAGGCGCGTCCACATAGGGCGGATTGCTGATAATCAGGTCGTAAGTTTTTCCCTTGAGCGCCTTGAACATATCCGACTGAATCGCCGTAACCTGCTCTTCCATCCCATAGTTGACGATATTGATATTGGCAACGGCAATCGCATCCGGCGAAATATCCACTACGTCAATCGCGGCATTAGGGAAGGCGTCCGCCAGCAGAATGCCCAGGCAGCCGCTGCCGGTACAGATATCAGCGGCACTTCCTATTATTTCGGGGTATTCAATCCACGGAACAAGCTGTTCTTCCAGCAGCTCGGCAATATGCGAGCGCGGCACAATCACGCGCTCATCCACGTAAAACTTGTAGCCCCTGAGCCATGCCTCACGCACCAAGTAGGCTGTTGGCACCCGCTCGGTGATACGGCGTTCAATCAGGTGCGCAAGGTGCTTGCGCTCTGATTCGGTAATCACCGCATCCAGAAAGTTATGCAATGTATCGTGCGGCAAATGCAGCGCACTCAGAATCAGCCAAACAGCCTCGTCATAGGCGTTATCAGTGCCGTGGCCAAAAAAGATGGCGGATTCCTCGAAACGGCTGACGGTAAAGCGCAGCCAGTCGCGGATAGTTGAGAGTTCGGTATGTAATTGTTTGGGCATAATTAAATTCTTTCACCACAGAGAACACAGAGTTCACGGAGAAAAACTAACCGACAAAACAAACGCCACAATAAAAATTTCCAGTTTGAGTATCTACGCAATTACTGGGTATTATTATTTTAGGTTTTGAAGTTCTCTGTGAGCTCTGTGAGCTCTGTGTTCTCTGTGGTTCAAGATGTTAGTAGAAGTTTTTCCAGGGTAATTCTATAGGTATCTTTAAGCGGCTCAATGTCGGCCACACCCACGCACTCATTCAGCTTGTGTATGGTTGCGTTAAGCGGACCGAATTCAATCACCTGCTTGCAGATGTCGGCGATAAAACGCCCGTCAGAGGTGCCGCCGGTGGTGGAAAGCTCGGGCGTTACACCATAGGCTTGCTCGATAGCGGCCGAGATGGCTTCAACCAGATTGCCTCTGGGTGTGATATAGGGCGGCGAGTACTCCCATTTCAAGTCGTAAGTCAGCTGATGTTTGTCGAGGATGGCGTGTACGCGCTCCCGTAAATTTTCCTCGGTGCTAGCGGTTGAAAAGCGGAAATTAAACAGGATTTCCACTTCGCCCGGCACCACATTGGTGGCGCCGGTACCGCCGTTGATATTGGATATTTGCCACGAGGTTGGCGGGAAATATTCGTTGCCGTTATCCCAAGTGGTTTCGACTAAGTCCTTGATTGCTGGCGCGACCATATGGATGGGGTTCTTGATGAGGTGTGGGTAGGCAATGTGGCCTTGCACGCCTTTGACCGTGAGCTTGCCAGAGAGTGAGCCACGGCGACCATTCTTGATCATATCGCCCACGACTTTATTGGAAGTCGGTTCGCCGACGATGCAATAGTCAATCAACTCGCCCTTGGCCTGCAACACTTCAACCACTTTGACCGTGCCATTGACCGCGATGCCTTCTTCATCTGAAGTAATCAGCAGGCCTATAGAGCCATTATGGTCTGGATGCGCCGCGACAAATTCTTCAATGGCTGTGATAAAGGCAGCCAAGGACGTTTTCATATCCGCTGCACCACGCCCATAAAGCATGCCATCCTTGATGGTGGGCTCAAATGGTGGTGTATTCCATTGGTCAAGCGGGCCGGTAGGGACGACATCTGTATGGCCGGCAAATACAAGTAGCGGGCCAGATGTGCCGCGCCTGGCGTAAAAATTATCTACATCGCCAAAGCGCATACGCTCGATTTTGAAACCGAGCGGCTCGAGACGCGCAATCATCAAGTCCTGGCAGCCTGCATCCTCAGGCGTGCCTGAACGGCGGGCAAGCAAATCCCTGGCTAAGCTTAAAGTTTTGGAATCCTGGGTTTCACTCATTTTTCAGTAGCTTTCCATATTCGGTTTCGTCGAATCCCAGATGCAGAATTTTGCCGTTATCTACCAGCACAGGGCGTTTAATCACAGAAGGTTTTTCCAGCATCAACCCTAGTGCCGAAGCGTTGTCTTGAACTGAAGCTTTAGCTTCGTCGCTCAAACCGCGCCACGTCATGCCGGCACGGTTAACCAGTTTTTGCCAGGGCACTTGCTGAAGCCAGCCATTGATAAGCGCGGCATCAACGCCATCCTTCTTGAAGTCGTAAAATTGAACTTCTATACGGTTGTCTGCCAGCCAGGTGCGCGCTTTTTTCACAGTATTACAGTTGGGAATGCCGTATAGCTTCATAGGGTAGATTGAATGCTGTTGATTGAATACCAGAGTAAAACGTAATTCTAGCAGTTGCAACGTTTCATGTGTGCCTCGGAGGCAAGAAGATGGCAGGAGACTATGCTGATCGCTACCCACCTAGCGGGTGTTTTTGTGTATCGCGGATATTTGGCTAATCAGGCTGGTTAGATTTTCTTCAGGCACCGGGCGCGAAAATAAAAAACCCTGCAATTGGTCGCAGCCAAGTTCCGTTAGTATTTGGCGCTGTTCTTCGGTTTCTATGCCGCCTGCCACTACGACTAGGTCTAACGCGTGTGCCAGATCAATAATGGCACTGGTGATGGCCAGAGATCGCTTGTTGGTGCCAATGTCGGCAATAAATGTGTAATCCAGCTTAAGCTGATCGACTTTCACTCTCTGTAAATGGGCAAGGCTGGAATCGCCAGTGCCAAATTTGTCCATGGCTATTTCTATTTTGGCTTCCTTGAGGGCATTAAATAGCAGATTGAATTATTTTGGATTTTGTAAGCCAGCGGCTTCTGAAACCTCAAACATAATGGATGAGTGCGGCAAGTCAAACCGTTTTAGCAGCCCTAATATATTCGTTACCAGATTAGGGTTACGGAATTGCTGAGGAGAAAGGTTGATCGCAATTTTCAGAGCGATCTTCTGGCTACGCAGGCGATGCAGCACGCGGCAGGATTCTTCGATTACCTAGTCACCGATATGATTGATCAGGCCAAAACGCTCTGCTGCCGGGATAAAGATTTCAGGAGAAATCATGCCTTTAGTTGGGTGTTGCCAGCGCAACAGGGCTTCAACACCCGCCAGCGCGTGAGTTTTGCTGTCAACTTTGGGCTGAAAATATAACTTAAACTCACTTCGGGATAGCGCATCGCGCAATTCACTTTGCATTTCAAGTAAGCGGTCAGAGGCCAATGCAATATCAGCATCAAAAAAACGGAATCTATTTTTGCCATCATTCTTGGCTCGATACATTGCCGCGTCCGCGCATATCAGCAGGCGTTCCATGTCACCATCACGCGGAGAAACCGCGATACCAACAGAGGCAGAGATGATAATTTCGTGATGATCAATATAAAATACATCGCGCAAAGAGTGAATAATGCGTTCAACAATCG
>JBCKUK010000055.1:0-7547 GCA_038924905.1 Methylophilaceae bacterium
TTTACCCCAGAATTATGCAGTTGTTGCAAGAGGCGCGCCATGCCGAGGCTGAGCGCTTATGCAATATCGCTTTAAAAACATTGGCTGCATCAAATTACTTGCTCTGGTTTTATCTGGGGGTAGCCAGGCAGTTTCAGGGCAAAATCGTCAAAGCCCTGGAGGCGTTTCAGAAGACGCATGTAATAGCACCAAACGACATTGAGGTAATCAACGCCTGCGCTTCCTGCTTTGAACAGCTTAAGCGCCATCAGGAGGCTTATGACACTACGTTGAAGGCATACCAATTAGCGCCTGATGATTCGGCAGTGTGCGCTAATCTCGGTGTTGCGCTGGAAAAATTGGGGAAGTTGGACGAGGCCTTGTCCTGCTACGATACAGCACTATCGTATAACCCTAAAAATCAGGTGGCTTTAACCAACCGTGGCACCTTGCTCACCAAGCTTGGCAGGCGCCTGGAAGGCCTGGCGCATAACCGCCAGGCACATGTATTATGCCCAGAGATGTTTGGACTTTTATATAACCTGGTTGATGCGCTGATTGGTATGTTTCAATATGACGAGGCGTTGACCTACTGCGATGCCGGACTGGCCTGGATGCTGCGCCATGCGTATATGATGTTCAAAAAAGGCATGATTCTAAGTTGCTTGTGCCGATATGAGGATGCGCAGAAATATCTATCAATGGCACAGGTCATAGAGCCCGGCATTCTCAGAAATCTGTTGCCAAATCTGCGTCAGGCTGCGTCCAACGCAAGTATGTATGTAGATGCCAGGATGCTTTATTTTGATGCAATGTATCAGCAGCAATTATGCTGTTTCTGGCGAGATAGGGGTCAATATATAAAAATCCTGAACAATACAATCCAGTCACCGGATTTACCCTACGCGCTGGTGCATACCGCTGAATTTGGATTCCGGTCATTTTCCCTCGAGATTGATGCAAAAGCACGGCTGAAGCTTGCTAAAAATATTGGCAACCATGTGCGGGATTTGGCCTGGATAACTGGCTTGCCACCTTTCACATTCAAACCGCACAAGAGACAGCGCCTGAGAATCGGTCATGTTTCACCTGACTTTCGGCAGCATCCGGTAGGATATTTATCACGTCAAATTTACGGCCTGTATGATAGAGAAAAATTCGAAGTTTTTGCTTACTCGCTGATTGAAGTGAGTGCTGATGACCAGATATATCAGCACATCAAGAAAACCTGCGATGTGTTCCGGGAGGTGGCCAACTTAAACACATTTGAGTTGGCTGATTTGATACACCAGGACGAGATAGGCATACTGGTAGATATTGCTGACTATACCACGCATGCCAAGCCGGAAGCCATGGCACTGAGACCTGCGCCCATCCAGATTTCACAAAATGGCTATCTTGAAAGCATGGGCGGAGGGATTGTTGATTATGTCGTGACAGACGCTCATGTCTATCCAGTTGGGGGAGAAAGTTTTTGGCACGAAGCAGTAGTCAGAATGCCACATCACGTATTACCTTACGATAATCAAATTGATAACGCACCTATAGACGCAAAGCGCAGCGATTATGGTTTGCCGGAAGATGCTTTTGTCTTCTGTTGTTTGAATAAGAGCTACAAAATTGAGCCTGAAATTTTTGGTGTTTGGTGCAATATCCTGAAAGCCGTGCCAAATAGTGTGTTGTGGCTGGTTAATAAGAATGAGCAAACCAGGACCAATTTGCAGAACGAGGCTATGCTAAGAGGGATTGAGATTAACAGATTGATCTTCGCGCCCTTTATGAGCGATGTCGCGCAGCATTGTTTACGTTACCAGATGGCCGACTTGTTTTTAGATACTCTGTGGCACAATGCGCAAACCACCGGATTAGACGCACTATGGCAGGGTCTGCCCCTGTTGACTCGTGAAGGTGATGGAGTATCTTCTCGGTCGGCTGCTTCGTGCCTGCATGTTTTAGGCATGCCGGAACTGATTACACAGGATGTTGCAGAATATGAAAAGAAGGCCATTTATTATGCCAAGCATCCTGCCGAGTTACTGGCTCTGCGTGAAAAACTTAAATTGGCGCGCTACAGTTCATCTTTGTTCAATACAGCTCTCACGGTAAAGCATCTTGAGAGCGCCTACGAGATGGTTTGGCAGCGTTATGAGGCAGGGTTGCCACCTGAGACTATTGATGTGCCCAGCTTGGCAGAGGTTAACCATTGAGTGGTCTATTTGAACCTGTAGCCCCACAAGCGCCTTTAGCCGAGAGGTTGCGACCAGCTACTCTGGATGAAGTGGTCGGGCAATCGCATTTGCTGGGCGAGGGTAAGCCGTTACGCCTGGCGTTTACCTCCGGTAAGTTGCCTTCGATGATACTCTGGGGACCACCCGGCGTAGGCAAGACTACGCTGGCAAGGCTGATTGCCAACACTGCCGATGCTGAATTTATTCCGATTTCTGCAGTACTCTCCGGTATTAAAGATATCCGCGATGCGGTGGAGTTTGCAGAGTTGACCTTACAGCAATCTGGCCGACGCACCATCATGTTTGTGGATGAAGTGCATCGCTTTAACAAAGGCCAGCAGGATGCTTTTCTACCTTTTGTAGAAAGCGGCCTGATCACATTTATTGGCGCGACTACGGAGAACCCATCGTTTGAGGTGAATAGCGCACTATTAAGCCGCGCGCAAGTATTCGTGCTCAATGCCTTGTCCGAGGCCGAGTTGGGCGAGTTACTGGAGCGCGCGTTAAAAGTGGCAGGTGAGGGATTAACCATTGCTGCCGAGGTCAGAGAGCAAATTCTGGCTTATGCCGATGGTGATGCACGGCGGCTTTTCAATTTTCTTGAAGGCTTGTTCAACGCAGCACAAGGGGCTGGGGTCAGCAACATAGATGAAGCCTTTTTAGTAAGCACCATGGCAAGTAAAATGCGTCGTTTTGATAAAGGCGGCGAAGCGTTTTACGACCAGATTTCTGCGCTGCACAAGTCTGTGCGCGGTTCCAATCCTGACGCGGCGCTGTATTGGTTTATGCGTATGCTCGATGGCGGCGCCGACCCGCTTTATCTTGGCCGCCGTATTATCCGTATGGCGATTGAAGATATAGGCATTGCCGACCCGCGTGCGCAGAGCATGGCGCTGGAGGCTTGCCAGATTTATGAGCGGCTGGGTTCGCCGGAGGGCGAACTAGCCTTATCCAATGCCGTGCTTTACATGGCGGTTGCGCCTAAAAGCAATGCCGCTTACAACGCATTTAACCAAGCCAAGGCGTTTGTGGCGGATGACCAATCGCGGCCAGTGCCCTTACATTTACGCAACGCACCCACCAAGCTGATGAAGGCGCTGGATTATGGCAAGGATTATCGCTATGCGCATCATGAGCCGGATGCCTATGCCGCAGGTGAGACCTATTTGCCGGACGATATGCAGCCGATACAGTTTTATGTGCCCACAGCGCGTGGCTTAGAAGGTAAAATTAGCGAAAAATTGGCGCATCTGCACGAGCTGGATAAACAAGCCAAAGCTAAAAACAAAAAATAGAGCCACAGAGAACACGGAGTTCGCAGAGAAAAACCAGAACAACAAAATAGAACAGAACAACAAAAATATATGGCGGACGAACTCACTGAAAAAATAATAGGGGCAGCTATTGAGGTGCATCGCATACTTGGTAGCGGGTTGCTCGAATCGGTTTATGAAGAAGCGTTATGCCATGAATTTGGATTGTGCGGTTTGCGGTTGCAACGACAAGTATCGGTCAGTGTCCGTTACAAGGATATTGTGATTCAAGGGCAGCGTTTAGATTTGTTGGTGGAAGATGAAGTTGTCGTCGAATTAAAATCGCTCATTAAGTTACCGGAGGTGGCAGTCGCTCAGCTTTTGTCTTACCTCAAAGCAACTGGATTGAAGCGTGGTTTACTTATCAATTTTGGTGAGGCACGGTTGATTGATGGAATTAAACGTATTTCTCTGTGATCTCTGTGTCCTCTGTGGCTAATGTTTTTAAAGGTTTTACATGTTAGATATTCAGCAATTAAGAAACGATTTGGACAATGTTGTAGCCAGGCTTAAATCGCGCGGCTTTGCGCTCGATAGTGCTGCATTTAGCGCGCTGGAATCAGACCGCAAGCAGGTTCAGGTACGCACACAGGAGCTGCAAGCCAAGCGCAATGCGGATTCAAAACAAATTGGTATTGCCAAATCCAAAGGCGAAGATGTGACTGCAATCATGGCAGAAGTCGCTGGCCTAGGCGAGCAATTAAAGGCTGATGAAGAGCGCCTGATGGTTATTCAGGAAAAGCTGCAAGAGCTGCTTCTGAACGTGCCTAACTTGCCGCATGAGAGTGCGCCAAAGGGAAAATTAGAAGCTGACAATGTCGAAGTGCGTAAAGTCGGCACACCCAAAACTTTTGGGTTTACGGTCAAAGACCATGTGGATGTCGGCACACCGCTGGGACTGGATTTTGATACCGGGGCCAAGCTGGCTGGTGCGAGATTTACTTTCATGCGTGGGCAGATGGCCAAGCTACATCGTGCGCTGGCGCAGTTTATGCTGGATGTGCAAACAGAGAAGCATGGTTACACCGAATGTTACACGCCTTATATAGCAAATACAGAAACGCTGCTTGGAACAGGTCAATTGCCGAAGTTTGAAACGGATTTATTTGCGGTGCAAAAGGGTGGGCAAGAGGGCGATGCGTTGTACCTCATCCCAACCTCTGAAGTCACCCTCACCAATACTGTACGCGATGAAATCGTGCCGCTGGAATCCTTGCCTATCAAGCTCACCGCACATACGCCGTGTTTCCGCAGTGAGGCTGGCTCTTACGGCAAAGATACGCGCGGTATGATACGTCAGCACCAGTTTGATAAAGTCGAGATGGTGCAGATTACCCATCCGAATAAAAGCTACGATGCGCTGGAGGAAATGGTCGGCCATGCCGAGAATATCCTGCAAGCGCTGAACCTGCCATATCGTGTAGTGTTGCTTTGCACCGGGGACATGGGCTTTGCAGCGGCTAAGACCTATGATCTGGAAGTCTGGCTGCCAGCGCAAAATACCTATCGCGAGATTTCATCCGTCTCAAACTGCGAGACATTTCAGGCGCGGCGTTTGCAAGCACGCTTTCGTAATGAAGCAGGGAAAACAGAATTTGTGCACACCCTTAATGGCTCCGGTCTGGCCGTTGGCCGCACCCTGGTTGCAGTGCTTGAAAACAATCAGCAAGCGGACGGTAGCGTAGTCATCCCGCCAGTATTGAGGCCGTATATGAATAATCTTGAGGTGATTAAGCCTCGCTGATTGTTTCAGTGGAGGCTAACATGAACAAAGCGAATGTTAAGCGAGAAATTGCGAGCGGCCGTAGCTAAAATTATCAAAATGCGGATGGCAGTGTTACTGTGCCAGAAGTATTATGGCCGTATATGGGCGGCTTGCAAAAGCTTCAGGTAGCCTGAAGACCTGGAAGCTAGGCTGGCGCCAGGATCCAGTTTGTAAAACCAAAGTCAGGTAATGCGGAGTCAGGTTGCGGCTCATATTTTTCCAGTATTTTGTGATAAGTGCGTACGGATTCCACGAAAATAACGGGCGCACCACCGTTGGCATACCCATACTTGGCATTGGTGTAGTATTCGGCTCGGTTAAGTAGCGGCAATGTCTTTTTAATGTCAACCCAATTATCTGGATTGAGGTTTAAGCGCTGTGCCAGTACTCGCGCATCTTCTACATGAGAATAACCGATGTTATAGGCGGCCAGCGCCATCCAGGTGCGATCCGGCTCTTGCACCCGCTCCGGTACTGTTTCTTTTAGCTGAGCAATGTAACGTGCGCCGCTCATAATGCTTTGCTTTGCATCGAGCCTGTCGGTGACTCCAAGCAAGTCAGCGGTTTTTTCGGTGAGCATCATCAAGCCGCGCACATTGGTGGGTGATGTATTCAGCCTATCCCAGTGTGATTCCCTATAACCGACTGCGGCCAGCAGGCGCCAGTCTATCCCGGTTAACTTTTGCGCTTCTTTAAATAAGCCTACATATTGCGGTAAAAGCGTATATATTCGCTGTAGGAATGTACTGACATCCATCGTATCCAGACGGGTGGAGTGGCCATAATAACGGTCAAGTAAATTGCGCAAAGTACCATCTTTCTTGATACGCGCAAAAAACAGGTTGGCTCTGTCATACAGCCAGGTGTTGCCGGTTTGAGGGAATGCCCAGGCAATTTTTTCTGGGTCTCCCAGTGCGAGCCCAATGTCTAGATTGGGGTAATAATTTTGCACCAGTGCCACCAAATGGTCATCAGCTATGGTGTAATCCAATAGGCCTTCTGACACCTGTTCCAGCAGCGCATCGGTGCTGGCATTGGTGGGCTCCTGCCACTTGAGTGAAGGCTCATTTTTTGCGATTTCCCTCAGGCGCTCGGCGTAGCTGGTGCCAGCAGGCACAGCAATGCGCTTGCCGATTAAATCTTGCACCTTTTCCGGATCATTTTTTTGATCTGTATTGTAAACAACTTGCTGCTGAACGCTTTGATAAGGCATGGAAAATCGCACCACGTGCTTCCGGATAGGCGTAATACTGAGGTCGGCTGCAGCCAAGTGCGCTTGGCCTTTGAGCAAGGCGGGGATCACCTTGGTAATGTTATCAGCCAACAGAAATCTGACGCTGTATTCTGCACCCAGCTCCTTGGCAAATAGCTGAGCCAGGTCATATTCCAGGCCGGCTATCTCATTATCACCATTGACGTAATAGGTGTTCGGCCCATTGTGCGTGACGACAATGAGTTCCCTGTTACCTTTGTCCTGGCCGCCCTGTTCTGGCTCTGATAAGGGCTTGGCGGTGTTTTCGCAGGCCGCCAATAAAAGCGTAACGAGTAAGGTTAAAAGAATACGCACAAGGCAAAGTTTCACCAACTTTGCACGCTTTGTCCAGTCGAAATTTTCAGACAATAAATCCTGCAATGACTTGCGATGATAAAATAGCGTCAAGCGGAAAGGTGGCAGAGTGGTTGAATGTACCTGACTCGAAATCAGGCATACGCGCAAGCGTATCGAGGGTTCGAATCCCTCCCTTTCCGCCAATACACAAGGAAATACGCGGATTTCATGGCAGTTTTATTTTATACCCACCTTCTGACCCATCAATATGCAAAGTGCTTTTTTTAGTAAACGGCAAAACTTGGGGAAGTGCAATTTCCCCCCATTTCAAAGTAATCTTTCATAACCTAGAGAAGACAGACATCATGCTCAACAAACAACTGATGTGCGCTACGATAGGGTTAATGATAGCAGGGGCGGCTTTGGCCGAAGATGTGCTGGAGTTCAAGGGCACTAAGGATGGGGTCTAGCCCAAAGTGCTTCACATTTAGGCTGCAAACCAGCATTAATACTTGATTGACATAATTCGATAATTGTTTATACCAACGACTATACCAACAGGCGCACCACGCTTGAGTTGCTTTAGCAGATTGTAACAGTCCACCTTACCGCCCGTCACGCCGCTTGCAACAAAGAAAAGGCGCATGCACCGCGCCAGGCTAGTGCAGTGGCAATCTGACAGAGCGCCGAAGGCAAGAGACCGCCATCGGCTT
>JBCKUK010000056.1:0-7473 GCA_038924905.1 Methylophilaceae bacterium
TTTTGATGGTTTTTTAGTTTGTTACAAAGCTGCTAAAGCTGCATCGTAGTTTGGCTCGTTGGCAATTTCTGATACCAGCTCGGTGTGCAATACCTTGTTGTTTTCATCCAGCACGACCACTGCGCGTGCGGTAAGGCCGGTGAGACTACTGGTTTTAATAGCTACGCCATAACTTTCGGCAAAATCCGGGCTACGGAAGGTAGATAAATTAACCACATTCTCTATGCCTTCGGCGCCGCAAAAACGACTTTGGGCAAATGGCAAATCGGCCGAGATGCAAAGTACCACAGTGTTTTTGAGCGAGCTCGCGCTTTTGTTAAATGCACGCACAGACATTGCACAAGTGGGGGTATCAATACTTGGGAAAATATTGAGCACTTTGCGCTTGCCGGCAAAATCAGCCAATGAAACAAGATTTCTGGCCTTATCGGCGAGCTTGAAGTCCGGTGCCTTCTGACCCTTTTTTGGTAGATTGCCGCCAACTTCAATCGGGTTGCCTTTCAGGGTAACGGTGCTAGTCATGGTGATGTCCTTTGTAGTGAATGAAAAGTAATGTTATGGTAATAATTTTAACTGAAAAAACAAAAAAACGCCCTGAATATTTAGGGCGTTTTTGTGTAAAGCGTTTATTGCTAATTAGCCCAAAGTAATTAGCCCACCAGATTTTCGCTCAGGTAGCCAATGGTCATTGTTTGGCTATGCAGCACGCTATCGGTGGTGTTGGGGCGTGGAGAAAATTCGCCGTAGGAATAAAAACCAGTCAGCACAGTCTGCGACCCCAGGATTTGCTGCACCGCTTTAATCTCATCGGAGATTTGGTCGGCCATCACCAGCTTGCGACCCACGCAGCTCACACACAAAGCCAGACCAGGCTGGTTGGTGCCGGCAGCGGCCAGATTACCAGTGACAAGATGCGCCGCACCGCTAGCGCCTTCAACCAGTCGCTCATGGGTGGTTTGGCATAAACGTACGGTGTGGCCTTCCTGCACATTTCCAGCGAAAGTCATACTGTTGTTGGCTGCGTCTATCGCCAATAAAGTACGAATCTTTTCCACATCGCGCTTGCCTTCTTCAATGATGGCAAAAGGGAACTTTAATCCGGTGCCAGGCAAGCCCTTGGAGAAATGCTCGCCTAGGTACATACGATACAAAGGCAATGCAGGCTTGCCGTCCAATTCGAACACCACGTTTTTCTCGGAGCGTGTCACTTTGCGGGGCGGACCGTAAGGCTTCCAGCCGCCTAGCGCGCCGCTTGCAGTGACGAGGTTGTTGCCATAAAGACCTATGGCGATGACCAGACCATCAGTAACGGTATCGTTAAATAATTGCAGTGTTTTAACGAAGGCGGCACCGTCACCTGCCATACCGCCCACAATTGGCACTTCGCCTAATACGCTCTGGAAGCCGGAAAGCAGCTCTGAGCCATTGGACGCTGATTGACAGGAATGCGAGTGGCGTTTTAATAACCCAACGCCACAAGCACAGTTAGTACAATTGAAACAATGGGTTAAACAATATATGGGCTAGTTATCTAGGACAGCCCCTTAATCTAATCATTTTTTGTAGTTGTATGGTCTGATAGCTCCGCCGATTGACTCACGAATCGGGTAAAATTCTTGTTGTATGCATCAACCCTCTTTTATACATTTGCGTTGCCATAGCGAGTATTCCATCGTTGATGGCACAGTGCGCATTGATAATTACGTCGGGCATGCACAGGCAAATGAGATGCCAGCGCTGGCGCTCACTGATCTAACCAATGTATTTGGTGCAGTCAAATTCTACAAAGCCGCCCGCGGCAAGGGCATCAAGCCATTGCTCGGCTGCGATATCTGGCTGGAAAATGAGGTTAATCGCGATCAGCCATACCGTCTTTTATTATTGTGCCAATCACAGCCAGGCTATTTGCGATTATGTGAGCTGCTTACACAAGCTTATTTACATAATCAATACCGTGGCCGTGCCGAAATTAAACGTCAGTGGTTTGTTGATGCCGGTACCGAAGGGCTGATTTTGCTTTCAGGCGCGATGGCAGGCGATATTGGTCAAGCGTTATTGCAAGATAACATGCGCCACGCCAGAGAGTTAGCCGCTGACTGGAGTCAGTTATTCCCCAATCGTTTTTATATTGAGCTGCAGCGGGCGGGTCATGCACAACAAGAGGCTTACATTAGCCGTGCGTTGGCTTTGGCTGGCGAATCCGCCCTGCCTGTGGTGGCTACACACCCCATACAGTTTCTTAAGGCGGATGATTTTAAGGCGCACGAGGCTCGCGTGTGTATCTCCGAAGGCTATGTGCTGGCAGACAAGCGTCGCCCGCTGAATTTTACTGCTGACCAGTACTTCAAAACGCAAGCAGAAATGGCAGCGTTATTTGCCGATATTCCCGAAGCGCTAGCCAATAGCGTAGAAATTGCCAAGCGTTGCAATTTAACACTTACTCTGGGCAAAAATTATTTGCCGCAGTTTCCCACACCGAACGGCGAAACCCTGGAGGACTATCTGGTTGCGCAAGCGCGAGAGGGCCTGGCGCGGCGTTTACAAGTGCTTTATCCAAAAGCTAAGGAGCGTGATGCCAGGCGTCCAGAGTACGAATCCAGGCTGGATTTTGAAACCACCATTATTATTCAGATGGGGTATGCCGGCTATTTCCTGATAGTGGCGGACTTTATCAATTGGGCCAAGCATAATGGCGTGCCGGTGGGCCCGGGCCGCGGGTCTGGCGCCGGCTCAGTGGTGGCTTACAGCCTGGGCATTACCGATCTTGATCCGCTGCGTTATGCGTTGCTGTTCGAGCGTTTCCTCAACCCTGAGCGGGTTTCAATGCCCGATTTTGATATCGATTTCTGCCAGGAAGGCCGCGATCGCGTGATCGATTACGTCAAACAAAAATATGGTCGTGAATCGGTCTCGCAAATTTCCACCTTCGGTACCATGGCGGCAAAGGCGGTGATTCGAGATGTTGGGCGTGTACTGGACTTGCCATTTAGCATGGTTGATGGCCTCGCCAAGCTTGTTCCGCTTGAGTTTGGCATTACCTTGAGTGAGGCGCTGGAAAAAGAGCCGCAACTTAAGGAGCGCCGTGAAAATGAGGAAGAAGTCAATGAGCTATTGGAGCTTGCTTTAAGGCTGGAAGGTTTGGTGCGCAATGTGGGAATGCACGCAGGCGGTGTTTTAATTTCCCCGGGAAAAATCTCCGATTTTTGCCCGATTTATTGTCAGCCGGATGGCACCAGCCTGATCAGCCAGTACGACAAGGACGATGTAGAAGCGGTTGGCTTGGTCAAGTTTGACTTTTTGGGGCTACGCACGCTGACCATCCTTGATATGACGATGGTGAATGCCAATGCCGCGCGCGCTGCCGAGAGCCTGCCACCACTATCATTTGATACCCTGCCGCTGGACGATGTGCCAACCTATGGCTTGTTAAAGACGGCTAATACCACTGCGGTATTCCAGCTTGAATCGCGCGGCATGAAAGACATGCTGAAGCAGGCGAGACCTGACTGCTTTGAAGATATTATTGCCCTGGTTGCGCTGTACCGCCCAGGTCCGATGGATCTGATACCGCTTTTCTGCCGTCGTAAGCACGGCTTAGAGCGCGTGGAATACCCGCACCCAGCTACCGAGCCTATTTTGCGCGAAACCTACGGCATCATGGTCTATCAGGAGCAGGTGATGCAGATTGCCCAAGTGGTGGCAGGTTACAGCTTGGGCAGCGCCGATTTGCTGCGCCGCGCAATGGGTAAAAAGAATCAGGAAGAAATGGATGCCCAGCGCGCCATGTTTATCGATGGCGCCACCAGGATGGGCACATCTCAACGCCAGGCAGCCGAGTTATTTAACTTGATGGATAAGTTTGCCGGCTATGGCTTTAATAAATCTCATGCCGCAGCCTATGCTTTGGTAGCCTACCAAACGGCTTATCTGAAGACACATTATCCAGCCGCTTTCCTTGCCGCTACTATGTCGGCGGACATGAATAATACCGACAACGTCCATATTTTTGTGGAGGATTGTGCGCCCAACAAGATAGAAGTACTGGCGCCTGACATCAATCACAGCGAGTTCCGCTTCAAACCTGTTAACGAGCGCCAGGTGCTATATGGCTTGGGCGCGGTAAAAGGTACCGGCTGGGCGGCGATTGAGGTGATTCTGGCGGCGCGTGAACAGGATGGACCGTTTAAGGATTTATTTGATTTTTGTTGCCGTCTTGACTTGCGCAAGGTAAATCGGCGTGTCATTGAATCATTGATCCGCGCTGGCGCTTTCGATCAATTAGAGCCAAATCGCGCAGCTTTGCTGGCTGGGGTAAGTCTGGCCATAGGCGCAGCTGAACAAAGCGGTGCCAATAAGGGACAAAACAGCTTGTTTGGTGCCGTTTCGGATAGTGCTGCGCACGTTTTACCCAAGATTGCCCCTTGGTCAGAATCGGAGCGCTTGTTGAATGAAAAAGCTGCGCTAGGGTTTTATTTCAGCGGACATCCTTTTCTAGGCTATCAAAAAGAGCTGACCTCTTTTGTTCGCGGAAGCCTGGCCACATTAGCGCCGCAGGAGCAATTGCAGCTACTGGCTGGCGTGGTCACTGGCATCCGCATTCGCATGACGGCGCGCGGCAAGATGGCGATTGTGACGCTGGATGACGCTATCTCCCGTATTGAAGTGGTGGTTGGCAATGAGTTACTCAATCAGAATCAGCAATTACTCAAAGAAGATATGTTGCTGATTGTCGAGGGCCGTGTCAGCAACGACGATTTTTCCGGCGGTTTGCGTGTCAATGCACGCCGTTTGTATGACCTTGCCACGGCGCGCAGCGCTTACGCAAGCTTGCTAAAAATTTCGTGTAACGGGCAATCTGACGCAGGGAAGCTGCGTGAATTGCTATCACCTTACTGCCGTCGCGCCGCCGGGGATGAGCGTCGTGGCTGTGCAGTCAAAGTGGAATATCACAATGCGGGTGCCAAAGTTGAGTTAATGCTGGGCGATCCGTGGCGTGTTGAGTTGCACGATGATTTGCTGATAAGCCTGAGAACCTGGCTGAGCGAAGAAAACGTAAAAATCCTCTATAATTGACACAGTTCGTATCGAGACCAACAAGCATGAAAACAAGTTTTCTGGAATTTGAGCAACCAATCGCCGAGCTTGAAGCCAAGATAGAAGAGCTGCGCAGTGTACATAACAATACGGCGCACGATATTTCGGACGAGATCGACCGCCTGCACAAAAAGAACCAGACCATGACCAAGGATATTTATGCCAAGCTCACCGCCTGGCAGATTTCCCAGGTGGCGCGTCATCCACAGCGACCTTACACACTTGACTACATTCAAGGCCTGTTTACCAATTTTGAAGAGCTGCATGGCGACCGTGCGTTTGCCGACGATCCTGCCATTGTAGGCGGTATGGCGCGTTTTGAAGGGCAGCCGGTGATGGTGATTGGTCATCAAAAAGGCCGTGATGTCAAAGAGCGGCAACACCGCAATTTTGGTATGCCGCGCCCAGAGGGTTATCGCAAGGCCTTGCGGCTATATCGTCTGGCAGAAAAATTTGGCCTGCCAATTATCACGCTGATTGATACCCCGGGCGCCTACCCAGGCATAGGTGCGGAGGAGCGCGGCCAATCGGAAGCGATTGCGCGTAATCTATACGTGATGGCCGAGTTAAAGACGCCGATTATCGCCGTGATTATCGGCGAAGGCGGCTCTGGCGGGGCTTTGGCGCTGGGGGTGGCAGATCACTTGATGATGCTGCAATATGCAACTTATTCGGTGATCTCTCCGGAAGGTTGCGCTTCCATCTTATGGAAAAACGCCGATAAAGCTTCAGAAGCGGCTGAAACGCTGGCAATTACCTCTACGCGTCTTAAGGCCTTTGGTTTGGTAGACAGCATTGTGGCTGAGCCCCTGGG
Organism: Methylophilaceae bacterium; assembly: GCA_038924905.1. Lineage (GTDB taxonomy): Bacteria > Pseudomonadota > Gammaproteobacteria > Burkholderiales > Methylophilaceae > JBCKUK01. The sequence continues at coordinate 5,909 of JBCKUK010000056.1, forward strand.
TGGCGCACACCGCGCACCCGATGCGATGATGCAAAGCTTGCGTCTTGCCCTGGTTGACGAGTTGGCGCGTCTACAAGCCAAACCCCTTAAGCGCCTGCTTGATACGCGCATTGATCGTCTGATGAGTTATGGCAAGTTCAAAGAAGCCAGCGCCAAATAAACACAAAAATTCAACCCCTGTTGCGACAACTAGCAGCCAACTTCAAACGCGCCTAGCGTCCTGTCTTGCCTCTGTTCTTCGCCCCAGCCAGAAACTTCTTTTGGCTTTCAGCGGTGGTCTCGATTCACGCGTATTGCTCGAGTTATTAGCCGTATTGCGGCCTGATATCGGTTTTGAATTGAGTGCCATGCACGTCCATCACGGCCTTAGCCCTAATGCGGATGATTGGGCAAAGTTTTGCAGCGATACCTGCGCCGCTTTGAATATACCCATCCAGATAGCCTATGTAAACGTGTCCAAGAGGAGCGGCTTGGGCGTGGAAGCAGCAGCGCGTGATGCGCGTTATCAGGCCTTACTCAGTGCTGACGCAGATTATGTAGTGCTGGCACACCATCAGGACGACCAGGCCGAAACCTTGCTGCTCCAGTTGTTACGCGGCGCTGGGGCAAAAGGCTTGTCCGGCATGGCGATTCAGGATGCGCAAAGGCGCCTGCTAAGGCCGCTACTGGATGTTTCTCGCGCTGAATTGCTGGCATTTGCCCAGCAACAGTATCTGCAGTGGATTACAGACGAAAGCAACGAAGATGTCAGCTATGACCGCAACTATTGCCGCCACGAAATATTGCCGGTCATGGAGAAGCGCTTTCCTGTTGCCAAGCAGACTTTGGCACGATCAGCCTCGCACCTGGCTGAGGCTGCTGCGTTACTGGATGAACTGGCGCAAATTGATGCCGGTCAGATAGATACTGGTCAGCTGGATCTGTCAGTGTTGGCAAGCTTGTCAGAGCCGCGTGCCAAGAATTTGCTGCGCTGGTGGCTGGCTGCTAATGGTCAGTCTCTGCCGAGCACTGTTCGGCTGCAAGAGATGTTGCGTCAGCTATTGACTGCCAAGGCTGAAGCCGGCGTCAAAATTTCCGTCAACAATGAAGGTGTTTATTTAAGACGCTATCAGGGTTTTGCCTATCTGGAATTTAATCATAATAGCCTGCCAATCGCACTCGTGTGGCAAGGCGAACCGGAGTTGCGGCTACCGGATAATAGCCGCCTTATTTTTGAACAAAAAATTGGGTGTGGCCTTGCGTTTAAACGACTAGGCATTACCAAGTTGAGGATTGCACATCGCGCTGGTGGTGAGCGCTTCAAGCCAGACTTGGCCAAGCCCACACGTACGCTTAAGCACTTGTTGCAAGAGGCAAATATGCCGCCATGGCAGCGTGAACGTTTGCCGCTTATTTACTGCGACGATAGCCTGGCATTGGTGCCTGGCGTAGGTGTTGCATGCCATTTGCAAGCCAGGGAAGATGAAGCGGGGTTGATGATTTTGTGGGAGCAAACCCGACCTTGAGTTGACATCAATGGTTACATGCAGCCCAAGAAAGTGGTTGTATATAACCACTAAAACCAA
>JBCKUK010000057.1:0-7325 GCA_038924905.1 Methylophilaceae bacterium
ATGATGACATCCCAGAAGATTGTTTTTGTTGTGATTGCTGCTTGCCTTTCAAGCTAATTATCAAAGCCGGACGGGGTTGCAAGCCACGTCCTGCTTTGAACATATTTAACGCTTTTATTAAAAATAAAGCTGTTTTGACAAAATTGTCAGCTGTAAAAACAACATGGCTTTGATGTGGCGGGGAGGGAGGGAAGGACGGCTGGGGAAAAATCATTCCCCCGGCGCCTTAATCCCTTCTGATTCAGGGCATAAAGCGAATACGGGGTCACTCGATAGGAAAATTCAAATAGCTGCTGTCTTGATCTGCAGGATAGGGCTCGTTTCTTAACGTGAAATGCCACCATTCTTCCGCATAATTCTTAAATCCATACTTATCCATAACGTTTTTCAAATAGAGCCTTCTCTTTTGATAGAGAGGCTTAATGAGATTATTCTCATAATGCGAAGCAAGATCAAAAAGATCAAATGATGAACCCATATTAACCGTGCCATCATCAAGATATTTAATCATAAATCCATCCAACAAGGTTATGTTTCTAGTCACAATTTTGTGTGGAACTTTTCCATCTTTGATGATGGTCAAATCAACCGTACTTCCTCTGCTGTGCCCCGAACGCTTTTCTATGTATCCCAACTCAAACGTTTGTGCCTTATCTACACGTGGATAGTACTGAGCTTTTTTCTTTTGATCTGTAACGTCTTCAGACCACCGTACAAAGTGGTCAACCGCCTGTTGTGGGCGGTAGGCATCGTACACCACCAAACAATACCCGTCTTTTTTTACCTCTTCTTGCACAGCCTTGAGTGCCTCTGCTGCCTCTTTGGTCAACAAAATACAGCTTTTTTTGTAGCCATCTACCGGTGTGCCAAGAAAGTTTTCAGATGTTATGTAGCGCAAAGAAACAAGAATTGTTGGGTCAACTTCACTCAAATCAACAAACCCCATCGACCGTGCGCAATCTGAAAGCGCAGAACTCGAACCCCATGATGCAAAAAGACCTGAGATAAAAAATAACAGTAAACCAGCACGGCGAACACAATTCATAAAAAACCCCTTTCTTTATACACACAAAAACAGCTGAGGGGCTTCTCTTGCCCATTGTGTGAAGTGAATAAGTTGTGTGCTCATGCGCATAGTCCGCTCGGTGTCGGGGCATGTGTCCCCTATTCACGATCTCAAACTGGCGCCCCTTCGCTCCCGCAGCATTACCCGCGTTCATCGCTACTATGGGCGCCTCCGACTTCCGGTAATCTCTGCCCTCTCCCTCGTTGTTCAGACTTGTCGGAGGGTGCGCATTGTTCCGCGCCAATTACCGGATCTCCTTGGTTACCGCACAATCGTTGTGTCAGGCTCGATGCGGTCTAACAATCCCGGGTGGTCAGGCACGGCTTGCCCCTTCAACTTCTCGCCGTGCCCGCTGTTGCCTGCTGGTGTCTTGAAACCATCGGCCCCTTCCAATGCGGTCATTTCGGGACTACAACCGTAACGAGTCGGCTTTATCCGTTACCATTGCGCCTCGCCTGCGCATCTGCCTACGCATCAAGCGGCCCATTGACTTCCCAACCTGCAAGGCTAGATACTTGGCCCGTGGCTAGCGGTTACCAAGGCGGGATTCACACCCGCTAGATTGTGCGGCATTGCCAAGCCGCAACCGTGTCTGACCCCATTTTTTCTCTTGCAGATTGTAGAATTGGTTTCAAGAAGTTTTTCTGTGCGCGGTCGCTAGAAATTCTTCAGCATTACCGCTGGTTTTGGTCAGGTAGGTAACCGCGATCAAGACGAGCAAGGCCAGTGGAATGCTGTACAGCGCCGGGTTAATCAGGACGGGGATCCCAAAAATCACTTTCGCGCCCGCGAAATTGGCAAAAGTGAATAGTAACGAAGCCAGCAGTCCGACGCCAATTCCGGCCACGATTCCTTGTATCGTTGCCCGCTTCCACCACAGGGTCGCGATCAGGGCCGGCGCAAATGTGCTCGCGGCGATCCCAAAGCACATGCCGACCAGAATGGCGACGTTCTGGTCTCTCAGCCAGATCGAGAGGGCAATAGCAAGTAACGTCAACCCGGAGGCCCCCACTTTGGCAAAGATAAGTTGTTCATGCTCTCCGCTTTTAGGCTTCAGGATGTTGGCATAAAGGTCATGTGCGAGGCTTCCGGTCATTGAAATCAATAACCCGGTGCTGGTGCTGATCATGGCCGCCATGGCGGCGACAGCAACAATGCCCAGGAACACCTGCCCGCCGAGCATTTCACTAAGCATTGGCAGGGCCATATTGGTGGCTGTGCCGCGCTCGCCTTCAGCCAGAAGTTGTACTAATGTCGGATACAGAACATACATTGCCGCTAGTCCAACCAGGAACACCGCGGCAATAAAAGTAGCATAGCCCACTATGGTCAGCTCAGCGCCTTTTTGGGCGGCTCTTGCATCTCGCACCGTGTAGAATCGTATTAATATATGTGGCAGTCCGAGGGTGCCAAACGCCAGGGCCAGAACCAGGCTGATTTGATTTGCCAAATTAGGCAGGGCTACCCCCGGCGTCATGGCGCTTGCCGCCTCCGGCATCAGAGTCCGCACCGATGCGATGGCTGCAGCAGCATTCTCGGCGCCTTTTACCACTTCCACCGCCCCCACCGCGAGCACCGGCGGCACCATCTCCTGGGCCGCTCTTATGATACCGAATGGGTTGCCCCCGAAATGGACAATAGTGACAACAACCAGCACTGCCATCAACGCGCCCCAGAGCATGACGCCCTGGATCGCCTGATTATAGGTGGTTCCGCGCATGCCGCCGAAGATCACGGCAGTCCCCATCAGCACCCCGGTTGCTATTACCGTGATCAGGTAATCCCAGCCGAGCAATAATTTAAATAAATGCCCGGCTCCCACCATCTGCGGCACCAGGTACAGGATGCCGAGGACAAGGGTGCACAACATCGCCACTATTCGCAAATCCGAGCGCTTGCCAAATCGGGCGATTACCGCATCCGCAACCGTGAATTTTCCGCTGTTCTTGAGTGGTCCAGCCGCAAGCAGCAGCAGCACTATCCATGCCGCGAAAAAACCAATTCCTATCCACCATCCGTCGATGCCGGTCAGGGCAATCGCGCCGGCAATCCCTAAGAAAGTGGCCGCACTGGCGTAATCGCCCAGCATGGCGAAGCCATTAAGTTTCCATGATATTTTCCCACCCGCAACATAGAACTCGCTGGTAGTCTTGGTATACCTTCTGCTGTGGAAAGTTATCCCCAGCACCAGCGCCAGACTTAACGCCACTATTAGCACTGCAATCGGATTTTCCATTGCTGCCGCTCCTTATGCTTTAATTATGGCTGCCTTATTTTTACAAGGTATATTCTGGTCACGACAACACCGATGCCGATAGCTATCCAACCCACCCATGCGGCGACAGGAAGGCCCAGCACCATGGTGGCGGCGAGGTCTTTCAACGGCGCGGAGGTTATTATTGCGGCTGTAAAGTAAGTAGCCAAAAAAAGCGCAAGCAGCGTGCCGCTTAGAATCAGGTCCTTGCGAAACACCGCAGAATCGAAGACTGGTTGTGGCTCCGAGCTACCGCCGTCACTACCCCTGCCTGCTTCGGATTCATTTTTCGACATGCTGTGTGCTCCCGCTTAGAAGGAATGCTTGGCGTGGAAGTGCAACCGGCGCAGTTCGCCTTGCGGCCAGGCCAATCGCCATTGTGCGACCAGCACAACGGGGTCACACAAACGAAGTCTTGACATATAAGCATGCTCCACAAGGATAGGAATTTCAACGCCACTTTTTGGAGTATCCCGAGTTTTCAGCCATAGTCAATCCTGGAATTTGTGTCGAAGAACCTGAAAACCCGCCCCTGCTTGCCCGCATTGCAATTCATGAGTGGTCGTTTTGGGGCGGACAGACCAGCTTAAACTAGACTAATTTCTGTCTTGACGGAGGGGGCTGCGCTACAGAGGAAGCTATTGCCAAGGCCAAATATAGAGGTCACCTGTGTTACGCCAGCAACATTGAGGCGCAAGTGCGATTCTCAGTCGCACTAACAAACGCAGGATGAGCTAATGTGCATGCCTTGGCGTGAAGAGCATCGGAAAGCCGTGTGCGGGAATTGGGGTTAGCAGGGCTTTTGCGAAGCAAAAACTCGCAAAACTGCATGCACAGTTTGATGAGGGAGGGCTGTCGCAAGGCTGTTCTCTACTCTACCCATTGATTCCCCATATCGAGGAAGTCGTGCCATACAAGAAAGTTATATTCATAATAGCGATGCGCATAGTATAGCCAAGGTTAAGCAATATGTGGAGTCTGACCCCATTTCTTCTAGTGTCCGCGATGCAGCATCAAATAAATTGGGTCATTCATCGAAATTATTTATGCCAGACTCCGGCGCAATCCGAATGCCGCCGCACCGCTGCGGCAAGCGCGCAAATACTTGACATTTGCTCATCGTTATCTAACACTGACTTCGCCCTCTCAAAAAAAACCGCGCGCGCCACGAACGCAAGGTTGGTGCAGAAAAGCATTGCATCATGACAAGGGGCTCGGCGCGGCTTGCCGCGCAGCGGTCCGGAAGCGATGGTCCGGACTGCATACCCGGGCGGACAGGCCAGCCGCAGAAAAGAACGAAAACAAGTCAGGAGGAATCGCACATGGCTGCACAAAACTGGCGCACGGAAGACTGGACGGTGGTTTACCTTGGGGGGTTGATCATTGCGGTTGTCATTGCCCTTTTCAGCTGGAAGGTGATGGACGTAAGGGACCTCGTTCCCACCTACCGCTGGACGACGGACGGTCAGATCGCCTCGCAAGCGCCGGGGTGGATCAGCACGCTGGATTCCATCGCGAAGGATGCCGAGAAAAGGGGCGAAGGCGGGGTCGTCACGCGCGCAAACGCCCTCAAGGAAGCGCTTGAGAAAGGCGACAGAAAGGAGATCGAAAAGGCCGCCGACCGGCTGACGCGTCTGGGCCGGGAAACGGTCGCGGGGGCGACGGGCGTGATAATCCACGGGCATGCCGCAGCCGACCCCGCAGCGAAAGTTTTCACCTGGGGCAACCTCTCCAAGGTTCTCTACCTAGGGATCGCCTGGCTCATCTTCGCCGTCATCGGAATCAAGTTTATAGGCGGCAAGGCAGGGGCGTTTATCGCGGCCTTTCCAGCGATTTTTCTCCTCGCCTGGCTCTCCCGGTTCCTGGCCGGGAACGGCATGTTCATAAACTTCGGCATCGAGTACGTTATCTTCGCCCTGTTTCTGGGCCTTTTGATCAGCAACACCATCGGCACCCCCGAGTGGCTCAAGCCGGCGGTCCAGACCGAGTTTTACATCAAGACCGGGCTGGTCCTCCTGGGGGCGAGCCTGCTCATGTTCGAGATCCTGCAGGCGGGCGCCCTGGGGATCATCCAGGCGGTGGCCGTGGTGTTCGTCATCTGGTCCTTCTGCTTCTGGCTGTGCAAAAAGCTCAAGGTGGACGACGACTTCGCCGCGATCCTGTCCTCGGCAGTGGCCATTTGCGGCGTCTCGGCGGCCATCGCCATCTGCGGCGCGATCAATGCGGACAAGAAAAAACTCTCCTATGTCGTCGCGCTGGTGCTGATCGTCGCGGTGCCGATGATGGTGGTCATGCCGTGGATCGTCAATGCAACCGGGATGGACCACCTTGTGGCGGGCGCCTGGATCGGCGGCACCCTGGATACCAGCGCCTCGGTGGTCGCCGCGGGGGGCCTCATCAGCGACGCGGCCATGAAGACCGGGGTCATCGTCAAGTTCTCCCAGAACGCGCTGATCGGCGTGGCGGCATTCATCCTGGTGATCTGGTGGACCTACAAGAACGCCGGGGCCGGGGGCGAGCGGCCGAGTCCGAGCATCATCTGGGAGCGTTTCCCCAAGTTCATCCTGGGGTTCCTGGCGGTATCGCTAGTGTTCTCGTTCTTCCTGCACATTGACGTGGTGGACGGCACCCGGGCAGTGTTTGGCGAGTTCCGCACCTGGTGGTTTGCCCTCGCGTTCATCTCCATCGGATTGGAGGCCCGCTTCATGGACCTGGCGGGGATGGGCAGGGGCCGGCCGGCGCTGGCCTTTATCGCAGCGCAGACCGTCAACATCTTCTGGACGCTGCTGCTCGCCTATTTGCTGTTCAGCGGCGTCATTTTCCCCCAGCCGGATATCCGGTAAGGCACAGTAAATAAATAAACGTATCAATTTGAGATTTTAGATGCTATGCTAATAGGAGCATGAATACTGCAATTGAGTTGAAACATAAGTTGAATTCTGTTTGGCCACTATTGGATGAGCGGACTCGACGCCTTCTTGCCGCCAATGAAGCGGCGAGTTTGGGCTTTGGCGGAATCTCTGCTGTGCATCGCGCGTGCGGTTTATCACGGCGATCTATAGCCCAAGGCGTGCGTGAAATTCAAGATGGCATAGCACCCGCGAAGGGACACGTTCGACGCGCTGGCGGGGGACGCAAGTCGATCACCGTTTCTGATCCGAATTTGCTGGAGGCATTGGAGAAGATGATTGACTCTCAAACGCGAGGGGACCCGCAGTCGCCATTGCGGTGGATTTGCAAAAGCACAAGGGCCATTGCCAAACAGTTGAGCAAGAAGAAGCATCCGGTCAGTCATATGAAGGTCGCCCAGCTTCTTCATGATCTGAAATTCAGCCTGCAAAGCAATCGAAAGACCGAGGAAGGCGCTGACCACCCGGATCGCGATGCGCAATTTCGCCATATCAATACAGCGGTAAAGAAGTCACTCAAGCAAGGGATTCCTGTCATATCGGTGGACACAAAGAAGAAGGAACTCATAGGCAATTACGACAATGCTGGGCAACAATGGCTGCCTGCCAAACAGCCGATCAATGTTCAGGGTCACGACTTTCCCACCCTGGAAGTTGCGCGTGCCTATCCCTATGGAATCTACGATTTGACTCGCAATGCCGGATTTGTCAATGTAGGAACTGACCACGACACGGGAGAGTTTGCAGTGGCATCCATACGCGGGTGGTGGCGTCACGAAGGCAGGAAAATATATCCGGATGCGCACAAGCTATTGATTACCGCCGACGGCGGAGGAAGCAATGGGTCGCGACTGCGGCTTTGGAAACTGGAGCTGCAAAGACTCGCCGATGAAACGGGGCTGTCCATTTCGGTCTGTCATTTCCCTCCAGGCACCAGCAAATGGGACAAGGTTGAGCATCGACTCTTTTCCTTCATTACATCAAATTGGCGCGGCGAGCCGTTGCGCGATTACGAAACGATCGTCAATCTGATAGCTCACACTACAACGGTCAAGGGACTGAAAGTGACGAGCAGATTGGACCGAAGGAAATACCC
>JBCKUK010000058.1:0-7220 GCA_038924905.1 Methylophilaceae bacterium
TTATCAGCAATCTTTTGCCAGCCTGCAAGAGGCAAAAGCAGAGTTTGTCCACTTGCGCGATTGGCAAGTGTTCGAAAAAGATTTATTACAAAAAGGCGATACCTATCAAGCCGCATTGCGCATCAGGCTGGACCAATCAAAATTACCCAAGCCACTTCAAGTGGACGCCCTGGGCTCTGAAGACTGGAATATGGTTTCGGAACGCCACCGCTGGACACCCGCATTTGTTTTTCAATAGCACCAACAAAATGCAAAGCCGATGAGATACATCGTATTTATTAGTGCTGCACTTGGCACCGTTCTGCTTTATTCGCTATCGCGAGCCAGCGCCAATACTGCTGCTTCTGGCAACTACTACATGATTTTATTAGCACTCAATAGTTTATTGGCGCTGGCTTTAATCGTGCTCATAGGCGTCCAGCTATGGCGTTTATATCGGCAAATACGCCAGCGTGTAATGGGCAGCCGCTTGACGCTGAGATTGCTAGGTGCGTTTGCCTTGATGGCAATTCTTCCTGGCCTGGTGGTGTATGCAGTGTCGGTGAATTTTCTGACACGTTCGATCGAATCCTGGTTTAACGTCAAGGTTGAAGCGGCACTGGAAGGCGGGCTGAGGCTGGGTCAAAGCACACTGGATATTATGCTGACCGACCTTGAGGAGAAAGGCGAAAGCATAGCCTTAGCTCTGGCATTGCAGCCAGTTAGCGCACATTTAACGGTGCTGAACGACATGCGCGAAAAAAGCGGTGTTAGGGATGTAGTGCTGCTTACCTTGCAGGGGAGCATTCTGGCGTTTTCCAGCAATGATTCTTCCAGTTTTTTGCCGGAGATGCCCACAGTGCAACAGTTGCGCCAGGCGCGGCAACATATTTACGGCATCATAGAACCCATCCCCAATAAAGGCTTGCATCTGCGGGTATTGGTGCCAGTGACCATGCCCAATTTATCCGGGGAAACGCGAATTTTGCAGTTATTGCAACCAGTGCCACCGACACTCTCCGAGACTGCGGAATCTGTACAAAGTGTTTATCAGGATTATCAGGAGCTATCATATAGCCGCGAATCGCTGAAGCAGGTTTTCGCGCTGACGCTGACCTTGGTGCTGATGCTGTCCATGCTTACAGCGGTAGCGATTGCCTTTGTGCTAAGCCGCCGCCTCTCTGCGCCGCTGGCTGTACTGGCAGAAGGTACACGTGCAATTGCACGCGGCGATTACAGCACCATGCTACCGGCGCAGGGTAAAGACGAGCTGGGGGTTTTGGTGCAATCCTTTAACAGTATGACGCGCCAGCTGAGCGAGGCTACCCAGGCCGCAGAGAAAAACCGCATACATGTAGAAGCAGCGCGCGGTTACCTGGAAACCATATTGGCGCATCTTTCCTCGGGCGTTTTGGCGCTGGATGAGTGTGCGCAGTTGCGTACTTTTAATCTGGCTGCTACGCATATTCTGGGCGTTGCACTGGAGAATTTTGTTAACCAGCCTTTTGACCAGCTTGGTCAGCAACAGCCAGCGCTGAAAGAATTTATTGGAGCGGTGCTTGGTCAGTTTCAGCACAACAAGTCTGGAGAGTTGCAAGATGGCGAGTGGCAGGGCGGAGAGCTGAACCAGCAAATGGAAATAATCAATGCCAACGGCAAGAAAATCGTGCTGGTGCGCGGCACCCGCCTGCCAGACGGTGTTGATAGCGGATTTGTGGTTGTGTTTGATGACGTGACCACCATGGTGCAAGCCCAGCGTGATGCGGCTTGGGGTGAGGTGGCGCGGCGTTTGGCACATGAAATTAAAAATCCGCTAACGCCAATTCAATTATCGGCTGAGCGTTTGGAACATAAGCTGGCACCCAAGCTGGATGCAGCCGATGCTGAAATGTTAAGACGTGCGGCGAATACTATTGTGAGCCAGGTTAGCGCGATGAAGACCATGGTGAATGAATTTAGCGAATATGCACGGGCGCCGACGTTAAATCTTGCCGAGGTCAATCTTAACGCACTTATTGAGGACGTGCTGGCACTTTATGAGACTATGGGTGTTGCCATAACGACGAAACTTGACCCTGCGTTGCCAACGGTGCTAGGTGACGCCACTATGCTACGTCAGGTTCTGCACAATTTACTGCAAAATGCGCAGGATGCTTTGGAGGGACGACCAAACCAGACGATAACGGTCAGCAGCGCGATGCAGAAAGATAAAGTAAAATTAAGCGTCATCGATAACGGCGAAGGCTTTCTGCTGGAAATGATGGCGCGCGTTTTTGAGCCCTATATGACAACAAAACGTTACGGAACTGGTTTGGGATTACCCATCGTGAAGAAAATTATTGAAGAGCATAAAGGCAGCATCAAGATTGAAAATGTGAGGCAGGGTGGCGCATGCGTTACTATTACCCTACCTATCGCTGCAAAAAAAACGGGGCGTAAGCAATGACGGCAAGGCATGTACTGGTGGTAGATGACGAAATTGGTATCCGCGAACTATTGAGGGACATTTTGCAGGATGAAGGTTATCAGGTTCGCCTGGCGGAAAATGCGGCGGAGGCGCGCGAGTGGCGCCAGCAAACGCGTCCAGACCTGGTGTTGCTGGATATCTGGATGCCGGATTGCGACGGCATCAGCCTGCTAAAAGAATGGGGCAATGGCGGTTTGCTGACCATGCCGGTGGTTATGATGTCCGGCCATGGCACTATTGATACCGCTGTGGAAGCCACGCGTATCGGTGCTTTTGACTTTCTGGAAAAGCCCATTGCGCTGCAAAAGCTGCTAAAGACTGTCAGCGCTGCATTCAAGCACGGGGAGCAATTACCCAAATCAGATTTAAGTCTGGTTAATCTTGGTAAAAGCGCCGCTATAACCGAACTACGCAAGCGCCTGGAACAGGTAAATTTGCTAAAAACGCCATTGCTGCTAATTGGCGCAAGGGGAAGTGGTACCGAGCTCTGCGCACGCTTTTTGCATGAACAAAATACCCCCTGGCTGGAACTGACTGAATACGACAAGCTTACGACCGCACCGCTCGATTTACTGGAACAGTTACATGATGGCTTGCTGTTTATTCCAGAAGTGGCCGAGCTTAATAAGACCGAACAGAAAGGCTTTTTATTGGTGCTGGCCAAAGCCGGTAAATATGGTGTCAGAGTAGTGTGCGCTACAGCGCGTGCCTTGCCCCAACTGGTGACAGAAGGCCAGTTTGATCATGCCTTATTACAAGCCTTATCAGTCACCACATTGCGCGTGCCGGCGCTGGAAGACCATCGTGAAGATATTCCTGATTTGGCACGTGCCATGGTAACTTTGTTGGCTGAAACCAGAGAAGTCGCTTATCGCGAATTTGATATTGCTGCGCTCAATGCGCTAAGAAATGGCGAGTGGCCAGATAATTTGGCGCAGCTGGATAGCGTAATACGTAATTTGATGCAAACCAGCCTGGGCGAAAAAATCACGTTGGAGGATGTTAACCGGGTATTAGGGCAATTTGGGCCCATGCAACAAAACCAGCCCAATGATGCGCCCGATACTCTCCCGATCAATCTGGATATGCCGCTACGCGAAGCGCGTGACGAGTTTGAACGGCTATATTTTAGTCATCATATGGCTAAAGCGGGTGGCAACATGAGTAAAGTGGCTGAGATGGTGCAGCTGGAGCGTACTCATCTATACCGCAAACTCAAGCAGCTTGGAATGAAAAGAAAGTAATTCTTGCAACAGATTAACTCAGCTCTAATATTACCGGGGCGTGGTCAGAAGGGCGTTCCAGCTTGCGCGGGGTCTTATCAATCCAGCAAGATTTACATTTTTTAACCAATGGTGAACTTACCAGAATATGGTCAATGCGCAAGCCCAGATTGCGCCTGAAGGCGGCCATACGGTAATCCCACCAACTATAACTTGATTCAGCCTGATCAAATAATCTGAACGCGTCTTGCAGCCCTAAATCAAGTAGCCTCTGAAATGCAACCCTTTCTTTTTCGCTGACCAAAACCTGGCCTTGCCAAGCCTTGGGGTCATGCACATCGCGGTCTTCCGGTGCAATGTTGTAATCACCCAGCAACACCAAATCAGGATGCGCTTTAAGTTCCTCGCGTAGCCAATTTGTCAGTGCCTCCAGCCAGCGCAGCTTGTACTGGTATTTATCAGAATCCAGCGCCTGACCGTTTGGGATGTAAGCACACACTACACGGGTATTGCCGATGTTGGCAGCCACTACGCGTTTTTGCTCGTCACCAAAATGGGGGATACCAATTTGCGGATTGGTTAGTGGCTGGCGACTTAAAATGGCGACGCCGTTATAAGTCTTTTGTCCGCTATGCAAGGCGTGATAACCGGCATCACTTAATGCCTGATAAGGGAATTTGCTGTCTTCCTGCTTAGTCTCTTGTAGGCATAGTACATCCGGCTGGTTGGCGTTAAGCCAGTCCAGCACATGCGGCAGGCGCACATTGAGCGAATTTACATTCCACGTGGCGAGTTTCAAAACAATTCCTTCATTTAATCGAATTTTTGTTAAAACACAGTGCTTTAATTAGTCATACCATTGTGGCGTAGCAGTGCGTCAATACTAGGCTCGCGCCCACGGAAGGCAATGAAGGATTCCAGCGCCGGGCGTGATCCGCCCTGTGCCAGGATTTCATTCAAAAAACGGCGGCCGGTTTCCTGCGACAAAACACCAGTTTCTTCAAACAAGCTGTAGGCATCGGCAGACAAGACTTCTGCCCATTTGTAGCTGTAATAGCCGGCTGCATAGCCGCCAGCGAAGATGTGTGAGAAGTTATTGGGAAAGCGGTTCCACTTCGGTGGGCGTACCACGGCAACCTCATCACGCACCTGCTCGATTAAATCCAGCGCCGTTTGTTTGCTGTTCGGGTCAAACTCTCCATGCAAACGCATATCGAACAATGAAAACTCGATTTGTCGCACGGTTTGCATACCCGCCTGGAAATTTTTCGCGGCCACCATTTTGTCGAACAACGCGTGTGGCAAGTGCGCACCGGTTTCCACGTGTTTGGTCATGTGGCGCAGTACTTCCCATTCCCAGCAAAAGTTTTCCATGAACTGGCTTGGCAGCTCTACCGCATCCCACTCCACACCCTTGATGCCGGAGACGCCATATTCATCCACCCTGGTGAGCATGTGGTGCAAGCCATGGCCAAATTCATGAAACAGGGTGATGACTTCATCGTGGGTGAACAGCGCCTCTTTGCTACCGATAGGTGCGGTGAAGTTGCAAGTGAGGAAAGCCACTGGAGTTACTATGCCATGCGATTTTCGACGGCGAGTAATGGCTTCATCCATCCAGGCGCCACCACGCTTATTGTTGCGTGCATAGAGATCCAAATAAAATTGGCCAACCAGCTTGCCGGCTTGGTCGATAATCTCGTAAAATACAACATCCGAGTGCCATGCAGGCGTTTGTGATTTCTTCACCTGTACGCCAAAAATGGTTTCGGTTACTTTAAACAAGCCGTGTAATACCTGTGATTCGGGGAAATACTGCTTCACTTCCTGATCTGAGAACGCATATTTTTGTATCCGCAGTTTTTCAGATACAAAAGCTACGTCCCAGGCCTGCACATCGTCTATCCCAATTTGTTTTGCGTAATCTATCAGCTCCTGCATATCGCGCTTGGCAAAAGGTTTTGCGCGTTTGCCCAGTGTATGTAAAAACTCAACCACCTGCTTTGGGGTGTCAGCCATTTTCGTGGTGAGTGACATTTCAGCGTAATTGGAATAGCCCAATAATTGAGCGGCCTCACAGCGCAGTTTCAATATTTCGCTGATGAGCGAGGTGTTATCCCAATCTGCTTTGCCAAATTCGGAAGCGCGCGTGGCGTAGGCACGATATAGCGTTTCGCGCAACTGACGATTCTCGGCGTATTGCAACACTGGCGCGTAAGAAGGGGAGTGCAGGGTGAATTTCCAGCCGCTTTTGTTTTGTTCTTTTGCTGCTTCACGTGCGCCTTCTAGCGCATCCGCAGGAATGCCTTTGAGTTCATCCGCATTCTCTACAACATGCGAATAGGCATTGGTGGTATCCATGATATTTTCTTCAAACCTGGCAGAAAGTTTGGAGAGTTCTTCTTGAATCTGTTTGAAACGTGCTTTTTTATCTGGCGCCAGTTCAGCGCCACCCAAGCGGAAATCGCGTAATTCGTTTTCAACAATTTTGCGTTGTGCGGTATTTAATTGCTCATATTGCTGGCTTGCTCGTAGCACACGGAACTTGGCATACAACCGTTCATCTTGCGATAAATCGGCATAGAAATCTGTCAATTTCGACAGGTTATCGTTGTATGCTACGCGCAGTTCCGGGCTATTGACCACGGCATTCATATGCCCAACTTGTGACCAGGCGCGTGAAATTCGTTCTTCCATATCTTCCAGCAGACGCGCGAAATTATCCCACGCAGGCTCATCATTGCTGGCACCCAGGTTTTTTACCAGCGAACGGCCTTGCTTTAATAATTGATCAATAGCTGGCGTGACATGTGCAGCTTGCACCTGATCAAATTTGGGTAGCCCTGAGAAATCCAGCAGAGGGTTATTTCGTAAAGCATTATTGGACAATGCGTTTTGCGCCACTGGTTTTAATCCCGGTCAGGGAATCCTTAATTAAGCAGACGTAAAGTAAATGGATACTGGTAATTTTCACCCTTGCTGGCAGCAACCGCTGCGAGGATAGAGAGAATAATATTAGCCAGCCAGATGATGCCTATGAATAGAAAACCTATCAAAATAAAGGCCAATATCCAGCTGATAAAATAAGCAAGTAACATGGTAATTTGAAAGTTCAATGCCTCACGTGCCTGACTGGCAAGATAGGGGCTGTCATCTTTCTTGAGCAGCCAGACAATCAGGGCCGGGAGGATGGAAAAAAAGATACCGCCCAGATGAGTGAGGACGGCAATATTTTTTTCGTCGGAACTGGTTGGTGTAGTGATTTCAGACATGGCTGATACCTCTTTAAGAAAGATTGAGTTTTTGTAGCAAAGGTTCAATTCTATCGACATCGTAACTGCTTAAAATGTTCCGTGTTCCTGAAAGCAGTTTCGGCAGATTGCTTTGCAGTACCTGACGTTTTACAGCCAAAACATGTGCCGGGTGCATGGAAAATTGGCGCAAGCCAAAACCCAATAACAAACGCGTAAGTTTGGCATCGCCGGCCATTTCCCCACACACCGCAACAGGTTTCCCCAACTTCTGGCCAGCCCTGATTGTCATTTCAATCA
>JBCKUK010000059.1:0-7147 GCA_038924905.1 Methylophilaceae bacterium
GGCAAAAACCATAGTGTAGAATATAAATTGATCAATAGGTGACCTTGTATGATCCGTCAAACAATCTCTGTAATCCGCGATTTTCGCCGCTTGCGCGCCATCGCCAGTATTTTAATGCGGTACGGTTGGACCGATGTAGCCAACCGTTTAGGCGAACGGAGCTGGATAGGGCGAATTGGCAATTGGGTAAATTCAGAGGTCTCGAGTGAGGTTCTGGAGCTGCCTCCCGAAGTAAGAGCACGCCTGGCAATTCAAGAGCTAGGACCAACGTTCGTCAAGCTTGGCCAGGTACTGGCCACCCGGCCAGATATTTTCCCACCTAACTGGATTGCAGAGTTTGCCAAGCTGCAAGATCAGGTGCCGCCTGTACCTTTCGATGCGCTACTGCCGGATTTGGGAAAAGCCTTGGGTAGATCCCCATTTGAGGTATTCAAGGATTTGCAGGTTGAGGCGATTGCTGGTGCTTCCATCGCGCAAGTGCATGAAGCAAAGCTACAGGATGGTACGCCGGTAGTATTAAAAATTCGCCGCCCAAATATTCGCGAAAGCATCACTGCAGATTTGCGGCTATTGTCACACCTTGGGCGCCTGATTGAATCAGAAGTGGAGCAGGTTAAGCGCTTTCAGCCTGGGAAAATTATTGCCCAGTTCTCCAAATCGCTCAGATGTGAGCTGGATTTGGCAATGGAGGGGCGCAATACCGAGCGATTCAGAAGCAATTTTGCAGATGATGAAAGTATAGTATTTACCAGGATTCATTGGGACTACACCAGCGAGGGCTTGCTGGTGATGGATCATATCCAGGGAATTCCCGGCAACGATTTGGCGCAAGCAGAGGCGGCTGGTTTAAATCTGAAGCTGCTGGGTGAGCGCGGCGCAAATGCAGTCCTGAAAATGGTGCTGATTGACGGCTTTTTTCATGCCGATCCGCATCCGGGCAATGTGTTTTATTTGCCGGAAAATCGCTTGGCGATTATTGATTGCGGCATGGTCGGCCGACTGACACTGGAGCGGCGCGGCGAAATTGCTGACCTGCTGGCAGCACTGGTATCACGCGATATTGATACCCTGCTCGATATACTGATTGAATGGGCAGGCGATGCGCCCATTGATGAAACAAAGCTTGCAACCGATATAGATGAATTCATCAGCAATTATGATAATACCCCGCTCAAGCAATTGCGCTTTAGCGCCTTGTTGAATGATCTTACTACCGTTATGCGTGAAAATTATCTTTCAGTACCGCCAGATATGACCATGCTGTTCAAGGCGCTCATCACGCTGGAAGGGTTGGGCAGGCAGCTGGATCCCGATTTTCAGATTGTTAAACACCTGACGCCATTTGTTAAAAAAATTATTGTTGATCGTTATATGCCTAGCGCACTGTTCAAGCGAGGGCGTCGCGGTTTAGTTGGTCTTGTGAACTCTGTAACCAGCTTACCCAATGACATTTCCCAGGTATTGCATGAGGCTGCCCGTGGACGACTCAAAATCAATTTTGATCTCAAGCGCCTTGATCATTTTGGCCACCAGATTGACCGTAGCGCTAATCGCTTAACTGTCGCCATGATTGCTGCTGCCTTGATTGTCGGCTCGTCCATAGTAATGACAGTTAAAGGCGGACCAACGGTTTTTGGACTGCCGGCTTTTGGCTTTATAGGTTTCTTTCTGGCATTTATTATTGGCTTGATGCTGATGGTTTCCATCTGGCGCTCCGGTCGCGACTAAACAATCCATATCAAATGTATGTCTGATCTTGACCTCGTTTTTTCCGCCAACGGCGCGTTGGCGGACACCATCTTTGGCTATCGAGTGCGCAGCCAGCAGCTCGAAATGGCGCTGGCTATTGAAGATGCAATCAAGCATGGCAAACAGCTAGTCGCTGAAGCAGGTACTGGTACCGGCAATACCTTTGCCTATCTTGTCCCAGCTTTACTCTCTGGCGGCAAGGTCATCATTTCGACTGGCACCAAAACATTACAAGACCAGCTTTTTAATCGTGACCTACCTGCTGTGCGTGATGCATTGAAAGTACCGGTAACGGTGGCGATGCTAAAAGGACGCAGCAACTACGTCTGTCACTTTCATCTGGAGCGTAGCGCCAGCGAAGGCCGCTTTATTTCACGAGAAGACGCTAAATACGTGCATATTGTGCGTGACTTCGTCGAAAATAGCGCAACTGGCGATAAAAGTGAATTAACAGAGGTACCAGAAAATGCCACGATTTGGCCTAGCGTTACCTCCACGCGCGACAATTGCATGGGGCAGGAATGTGCGTTCTATAAAGATTGCTTTGTGATGAAGGCGCGTAAACGCGCGCTGGCTGCGGATGTGGTGGTGGTGAACCACCACTTGTTCTTTGCCGACGTGATGTTGCAGGATGAAGGCGTCACTGAATTGCTGCCTTCCGCCAATACCGTGATTTTTGATGAGGCGCATCAATTGCCCGAGGTGGCAGGGCTGTTTTTCGGTGAAGATGTTTCTACCAGTCAGTTATTGGAGCTGGCAAGGGATGCTGAAGCGGAATATCTGACCACAGCCAAGGATTGCCCCGCCCTGCAAGAAGCCGCCAACAAGCTGGAGAAAGCGGTGCGTGATTTCAGGCTGGTGTTTACCTATGAAGGCGCGCGTCTGCCGGTGCAAAAGGCGCTGGCACTTAAAAATTTCGATCCTGCTTATGCTGAAATGCAGGTCAGGCTACAAGCTCTGACTGATGTACTGGAAACCCAGGCAGCGCGTGACCCGGCGCTGGAAAATTGCTGGCAGCGCAGCCTTGCATTGGATGTGCAGCTTAAGCGCTGGCAAAAAGCTGAGAATGAAAATTTGGTGCGTTGGGTAGAGGTTTTTACGCAATCCGTGCAGCTTCATGCAACCCCATTATCTGTGGCCGATGGCTTTGGAAAACAGCTTAATGCGCAGCCGCGTGCGTGGATTTTCACTTCCGCCACACTGGCCGTAAAAAGTGATTTTGGCCATTACCTCAGCCAAATGGGGCTGGAGCAGGCAACTACCGGTTACTGGAATAGCCCATTCGATTTCGGCCAGCAGGCGCTGCTTTATGTGCCGAAAGATATGCCAGACCCGAACAGTCCTGGCTATTCCGCCTCTGTTGCAGCCGTTACCTTGCCCGTGATTCAAGCCAGCGGCGGGCGCGCTTTTGTATTATGTACTTCGCTCAGTGCCATGCGCGAAATACATGCATTACTTAAAGAGGCATTTAAACAAAACGGCATTGAATGCCCCTTGATGCTACAGGGCGAAAGTTCACGCAGCGAATTGCTGGAACGTTTCCGCAAACTTGGCAATGCGGTACTGGTGGGCTCGCATAGTTTCTGGGAGGGTGTGGATGTCCGCGGAGAAGCACTATCGGTGGTGATTATTGATAAGCTGCCTTTTGCTTCGCCGGATGATCCGGTATTGGCGGCGCGCATTGATAAAATGAATGCGGATGGTAAAAATGCTTTTATGGAATATCAGCTGCCGCATGCTGTTATCACGCTCAAACAGGGCGCCGGACGGTTGATTCGCGATGAGACAGATCGTGGGGTGTTGATGATTTGCGACCCGCGCCTGCTCAGCAAGTCTTATGGCAAGCGCATCTGGCAAAGCCTGCCACCGTTTAAGCGAACGCAGGAATTAAATGACGTAGTAGAATTTTTTTCTGAAACCGCTGTTTGAGGATGAAAATACTCGCACTCGATACCTCTACGGAATATTTGTCTCTAGCCCTGTGGCTGGATGGCAAAACTCATACGCGGCACTTGCTTGCCGGGCAGAGTCATTCACAGAGAATTTTGCCCTTGCTGGATGAGCTGTTTAACGAAGCAGAAGTGTCCGTCAATGAATTGGATGGCATTGCATTTGGTGCCGGGCCGGGCTCCTTCACCGGCTTGCGCATTGGCTGTGGCGTTGCGCAGGGCTTGGCTTTTGGTGCAAATCTGCCGGTAGCCGGTATCAGCACTTTGCTGGCCATGGCACATGCGAACGGTAGCGAGAAGGTGATGGTCTGCCTGGATGCACGTATGGGTGAGATTTACCTCGCCGCTTTTATTAAAAAAGGCGATACATGGGATGAAGTCATCGCTACCAGATTAGCTAAACCGGGCGCCATGCCACCGCTAGCGGGCGATGGCTGGGTGGGTGTCGGCAATGGTTGGGCAATGTATTCAGAACAATTAAAAACCTGCTACGGGTCGCAAATTACTCAGGTCTTCCCCGACGCATACCCGCAAGCGCTAGAGATCGCAGCATTGGCCAGGCCATTATTTGAAGCCGGTTTAGGGCAGACTGCGGCAGAAGCTGCGCCAATCTACATACGCAATAAAGTCGCGTTCAAGACTGGCGAACGTGAACTGGCAAAAGGCCTTAAATGAATGCATTGCTAAAACCACGGCTACAATTGCGGCCCATGCAAATGATAGATTTGGATGGGGTTATGCTGATTGAGCCTACCATCTATCCTCACCCCTGGACGCGTGGCAATTTTAGCGACTCGCTTAATGCAGGTTACAGTTGCTGGGTCTATGAAGAAAACGAGATCGTTTTTGGCTATGCGGTATTGATGTCGGCCATGGATGAAGCGCATGTACTTAATCTCAGCATTGCCAAATCCTTTCAGGGAAGGGGCTTGGGGCGTAGCTTGCTAGCGCATATGATGCAAATCGCACGTAACCATGGCGCACAGAATGTATTTCTGGAAGTGCGTCCTTCCAACCTGGCAGCTATAGGCCTCTACCAGAGCGTTGGGTTTAATGAGATGGCGGTACGTTGCAATTGCTACCCTGCAAAAAATGGCCGTGAAGATGCAATTCTAATGGGGATGGCATTGTGAGTCTGAGTCGGGAACAGATGCTGCGTGAGCTGGAATTGTTGCCGGTGTGGCGGCAGCGCAATAAGCCAGCTACAGTCGTGATAGAAGCCGTGCCAGAACAGATGCCAGAGCAACAGCAAGCGCAACAAGTTACGCCAGCATATGGGGATGCTCCGTTGCCACAAGCTGTAGCGCTTGCCGACACCCAATTACCTCCGCTTACTACATCGTTAGGCCAAGGCCGTCATGACGCCATTATGCAGATGGACTGGCAAGGTTTGCAGGAATGCGTGACATATTGTGAAGCCTGTTCTCTATCCAAAACCCGTACACAAACGGTTTTTGGCGTGGGCGACCCCAATGCCGAATGGCTTTTAATTGGTGAAGCACCCGGAGCTGAGGAAGACCGTAAAGGCGAGCCTTTTGTCGGCCAGGCCGGCAAGCTGCTGGATAACATGCTGGCTGCCATCGGACTCAAGCGCGGCCAGAATGTCTATATTGCCAATGTGCTGAAATGCCGCCCCCCTGAGAACCGCGATCCGCAAGGTGAAGAAGTCAGTCAATGCAACCCTTTCCTCAAGCGCCAGGTCGAGCTAATCAAGCCTAAATTGATTATTGCGCTGGGTAAATTTGCTGCCCAGTCATTACTTCATTCAACTAGTACAATAGCGGTGATGCGCGGGAAACGGCACGATTATCACGGCGTACCTGTGATTGTGACTTATCACCCAGCTTATCTGTTGCGTAATCTGTCGGACAAGGCCAAAGCATGGGAAGATTTATGTTTTGCGCGCGGCACCATGCAGGCCTTGCAATCAGCCCAGGCAGCCCAACCTTAAGATGTAGCATTCATTTTGATAAAGGAATAAACATGCGAAAACTCATGATTAAATTAGTAGCTTTGGCGCTGATGCTGAGCTTGACAGGTTGTGGCTACAACGCGTTTCAAGCTTTAGATGAAGAAGTAAAGGCCAATTGGGCTGAGGTGTTAAACCAATATCAACGCCGTGCCGATTTGGTACCAAACTTGGTTGAGACGGTAAAAGGTTATGCGGCACATGAACAAGAAGTATTGACAGCGGTAACCGAGGCTCGCTCCAAGGTGAGCAGCATTCAAGCTACGCCTGAACTGATTAACGATCCGGAGGCATTTGCCAAATTTCAGGCAGCGCAGACGCAAATGACATCAGCATTGTCGCGCTTGCTTGCGGTGGCCGAGAACTATCCACAACTTAAGGCAGATGCCGGCTTTCGTGATTTACAAGCGCAGCTGGAAGGCACAGAAAACCGCGTGACGGTGGCACGCAATCGCTACATCACAGCGGTTAAGGATTACAACACCAAGGTGCGTACATTCCCCGAGAATTTAACCGCAATGATGTTTGGTTACAAAACCAAACTATCATTCACCGTGGAAAATGAGAAGGCGCTTTCAGCACCACCTAAAGTTGATTTTGGTACCAAAAAGTAGTCATCCGTGAATGTTCGCATATTGCGATATCTAATCATCTGCTTGGCGCTTCTCGTTGTCTCTGGGGCGCAGGCGGATGATGTTGCTATCCCTCCGCTGGAGCATCGAGTAACAGACCTTACTGGCACATTAAGCACAGATCAGCAAGCTGCACTTGAATCAAAATTGGCTCAATTCGAACAGCAAAAGGGCAGTCAAATCGCCATTTTGATTGTGCCAACAACCAAGCCGGAAGAGATTGAACAATACACAATACGTGTTGTAGATGCATGGAAAATAGGGCGAGAAAAGATAGACGATGGCGTACTAGTTGTTATCGCCAAAGATGACCACAAAATGCGCATTGAAGTTGGCTATGGTCTAGAAGGAGTGATTCCTGATGTCATCGCTAAACGAGTGATTGCAGAAACTATGGCGCCTAGCTTTAAGCGGGGCGATTTTTACGGTGGCATCGATGCTGCGGTGGATAAATTCATCGGATTAATATCCGGTGAAGCCTTGCCGCCCCCTGCGTCTAGCCTGGAACCTAACAGCAACAACCACTAGGAAGACATGCTGCCGTTGCTGCTATTCGGGGGGCTGATTTTAGGCGGCTTATTACGCGCTGTGTTTGGTAATTTTCTGGGCGGAGCAGCAAATGGCGGGTTAATCGGCTTCGTTGTTTGGATGTTAGGCGGCGGTCTGGCTGCTGCGATAGTGCTGGCAATGGTAATTTTTGTTTTTACTTTGGCCGGGGGTGCAGCTGCCAAAGCTGGCCGGTCTGGCTATTACAGCGGAGGAAGTTCCGGTGGCGGTGGTTTTGGTGGCAGTTCTGGTGGAAGCAGCACCTTTTCTGGCGGCGGTGGTGGTTTTGGTGGCGGTGGCGC
>JBCKUK010000060.1:0-6218 GCA_038924905.1 Methylophilaceae bacterium
GCGGTCGGCATCCAAAAACGGCTGGATGATAACGAGCTGGTATTACTCTCGCCGCTTGGTTACTCGCCCACTGGTGAGGTGTTCAATCTATCTTTGGAGGATGTTGCCGTTAGCGCAGCAGCGGCGCTGGACGCGGACAAACTGATTTTTTTGATGGATTCTGCCGGTGTGCACAATATCCGGGGCGAGCTGTTGCGCGAGATGACCGCTGAAAAAGTCAAGAATTTATTGCGTAATGTGCAAAAAAATATTTCCAAAGACAGCCTTAAAAAGATCGGTCCGCATATCAGCGAGGACGAAATGTATTACCTGCCGGCGGCGGTACGTGCCTGCGAGCAAGGCGTGGCGCGCACCCACCTTATCAGCCGCCATGTGGATGGGGCGATTCTGCAAGAGCTGTTTACCTACGATGGCATAGGCACCATGGTGACCGAAGAGCCGCTGGAATCTATCCGGCAGGCCAAAATTCAGGACGTTGGCGCTATTTTGCAGTTGATCGAACCGCTGGAGGCCGAGGGGGTTCTGGTGCGCCGTGGCCGTGAACGCCTGGAAATGGAAATCAATCGTTTTCATGTCATGGAGCACGACGCCCGCATCATAGGCTGCGCTGCCATTTACTTTTTCACCAAGGAAAAAACCGCCGAACTTGCCTGCGTGGCAATTCACCAATCGTTCAGGGGCAGCGGGCGGGGTGACAGGCTATTTAAATATTGCGAAGAACTGGCAAAAACCAAAGGCCTTGATTCCATTTTTGTGCTGACTATTCGCACTGCACACTGGTTTTTAGAGCGTGGCTTTGTGGAGGCAGACATCAACGCCCTGCCACCAGCAAAGCAGCAGTTCTATAACCTGCAGCGGCGCTCCAAGGTATTTGTCAAAAACATTTAGGCCCTTTTCGAGCAATTCCAGCCAATGCACCACGGGCACCTCGCTCGTCGTATTCAAATGGGTAAGGCAGCCGATATTGGCGGTGGCGATGATTTCTGGCTCAAGTTTTTGCAGCGCTTTCAGCTTGCGTGACTTCAATTCACCGGCAAGTTTTGGCTGCAGAATCGAATAAGTGCCTGCCGAGCAGCAGCCCTTGCTGATGGGCAATGCCCCGCCCGATAGCCCTGTCCCCGCGTCGCGCGGCACCACTGGCACTTGCAATTGATAGCACAAGCGCAACACGGCCTGCACTTGTTCCACGCTATCTACCAGACACACCACGCCGGGCAGTTGCCGATAGGCAGAAAGGCCATCACATTCATAGGGGCGCATGGCCTCAGGCTCGCTCAATACCGATTCAGCAGGGGGCAGTGAGAGTAAACCTTTTACCAGTGTCTGGCGGCGATGCGGCCAATCATTCATTGGAAATAAATCCACTAAAATAAGCCAACGATTTTTCCATCATCATCAATATCTATACGGCTGGCACAAGGCTCTTTGGGCAAACCGGGCATGGTCATGATGTCATCGCAAATCATCACCACAAATTCAGCACCAGCGCACAAACGTATTTCGCGAATAATCACGGTATGCCCACGCGGCGCTCCTCGGATGGAAGCATCTGTTGTAAAAGACGACTGCGTTTTCGCTACACAAATGGGGTAGTGCCCATAGCCGCCAGCCTGTAATTTATCAATCTCTGCGCGAATCCGGCGCGAGGCACTCACATCCGCAGCGCCGTAAATTTTGGTGGCAACCAGACACAATTTTTCCCACAGCGGGTCTTGGTCTTGATACACAAACTTCATTGTATGGTCGCTGGATTCTGCCAAGCGTACCACTTCGCGCGCCAGCTCCTCAGCTCCTGCACCGCCTTTGGCCCAGTGTTCGGCTACCACCACTTTTACGCCTTGTGCGGCCATGCGCTCGCGCACCAGGGTAAACTCGGCCTCGGTGTCATGGGTGAAACGATTAATCGCCACCACGCAGGGCAAGCCGTAATGTTGGGTAATGTTTTCTACATGCTTTTCAAGATTCACCAGTCCGGCCTTGAGTGCCGGTAAATTCTCCTGCGATAGCTCTGCCACATCCACATCGCCCTGATACTTGAGCGCGCGTATGGTCGCTACAATCACACAGGCAGAGGGCGCAATGCCGGATTTTCGGCACTTGATATCAATGAATTTCTCTGCGCCCAGGTCAGCGCCAAAACCCGCTTCGGTGACCACATAATCAGCCAGTTTAAGTGCCAGTTTGGTAGCGATAGCAGAATTACAGCCGTGAGCAATATTGGCAAAAGGCCCGCCGTGGATGAAAGCCGGCGTATTTTCCAGGGTCTGTACCAGGTTTGGTTTGATAGCGTTCTTGAGCAATACAGTCATGGCGCCGTGGGCTTTCAGGTCGCGCGCCGTAATCGTCTGCCCATCAAAACCATAGCCAATGACTATATTACCCAGGCGCTGCTTTAAATCCTTGAGTGAATCAGCCAGACAAAAAATCGCCATCACTTCGGAGGCGACCACGATGTCAAAGCCATCTTCGCGTGCCTGACCGTTCACTTTGCCCCCCAGCCCGACGACGATTTGCCGCAAAGCGCGGTCATTCATATCCATTACGCGCTTCCAGGTGACCTGGCGTGGGTCTATGCCAAGAGTGTTGCCGTGGTGAATGTGGTTATCGATGAGCGCCGAGAGCAGGTTGTGGGCCAGCGCAATGGCGGCGAAATCACCGGTAAAGTGCAGGTTAATGTCTTCCATCGGCACCACTTGCGCACGGCCACCACCAGCGCCGCCGCCCTTCATGCCGAACACCGGACCCAGTGACGGTTCACGCAGGCAGATGATGGTCTTTCTGCCGATACGATTGAGTGCATCGCCAAGCCCTACGGTGGTGGTGGTCTTGCCCTCGCCCGCAGGGGTTGGGCTGATGGCCGTTACCAAAATGAGCTGGCCGTTGGGCTTGCTGTTTATCTTTGTGAGAGATTCAAAATCAATTTTGGCCTTGTATTGCCCGAAATGCTCGACAGATTCTTCCGGTAGGCCAAGCCCAAGCGCAATCTCGCTCGCCTTCTTCATCTTTGCCTGCAGTGCGATTTCGATGTCGCTTGCCATGGTTTGACCTTCGATTAACCTACCGCAAATATACTTCAATTTGATCCTATTGCGTCACCGCAAGCACAACATATTCGAGGTAAAATATCCAAAAATCCGTTCACTCGCAGAGAAAGTAAATGCAGAACAAAATTACTACCGTCCAAAAGGCGCAAACCCTCGCTGAAGCGCTGCCTTATATCAAGCGCTTCTTCGATAAAACCATCGTCATCAAATACGGTGGTAACGCCATGACTGACCCAGCGCTGAAAGAATCTTTCGCCAGCGATGTCGTGCTGCTCAAGCTCGTCGGTATGAACCCAGTGGTGGTGCACGGCGGTGGGCCGCAAATTGACGAGATGCTGGACAAGCTCGGCAAAAAATGTGAGTTCATCCAGGGCATGCGGGTGACCGATGAAGAAACCATGGACATCGTCGAGATGGTGCTGGGCGGGCAGGTTAACAAGGAGATTGTTAACCTGATTAACCGGCACGGCGGCAAAGCGGTGGGACTGACCGGGCAAGATGGTAATTTTATCCATGCGCAAAAACTGCTGATGCAGAACAAAGACAAGCCGAACGAGATGATTGATATCGGCCAGGTGGGCGAGATTACGGCGATAGACCCCAGCATCATCAACTTTCTGGACAGCGGCGATTTCATCCCTGTTATCGCGCCGATTGGCGTAGGGCCTGATGGCGTAACTTTCAACATCAACGCTGACGTGGTGGCAGGCAAACTGGCTGAAATACTTGGCGCTGAAAAACTCATCATGCTCACCAATACCCCGGGCGTGCTGGATAAAAACGGCAACCTGCTCACCGGCCTCACGCCTAAACAGATTGATGATCTGGTCGCGGAAGGCACCCTCTCCGGCGGCATGTTGCCCAAGATTGGCTCGGCGCTGGATGCGGCGCGTAGCGGAGTGAAGTCGGTGCATATTATTGATGGGCGGGTAGAGCACGCACTACTGCTGGAAGTTTTGACTGACGAGGGCGTGGGAACGCTAATCAAGGCGAAGTAGTTTGTCTAGGGTTTGGGTGTTCGACTTGGATGACACGTTGCACGACGCTAGCAGTCACGTTTTCCCACAACTGAATCAGGCCATGACGCAATACATCATGGAATCGTTAAATTTGGACGAGCCAGCTGCCTTCAAGTTACGCCAGCACTATTGGCATTTGTATGACGCAACGCTCAAAGGGTTGATGCGCCACCATGGCACCGACCCTTACCATTTTTTGCAAAAGACCCATGAGCTGATGAATTTGCCGGACATGGTGATGCAAAGCAAGGGATTGCGCAGCAGCCTGCAGCGGCTCTCTGGACGTAAGGTAGTGTTCACTAACGCGCCAATGGAATATGCTATCCGTGTGCTGCTGCTGGGGATTACCGATGTATTTGAGACCGTGTTTAGTGTGGAATCCACCAAATTTCACCCTAAACCAGCAGTGCGCGGCTTTAAGGGATTGCTCAAATCCATAGGGGCAAGCGCCGGCGATTGTGTGATAGTAGAAGATAATCTACCCGCGCTAATGACGGCAAAACGCATGGGCATAAAAACCATTTATGTCACCAAGACGCTGCAAAAACCAAGCTATGTGGATGCACGTATCAACAGCGTGTTAGCACTTACTAGAACTCAATTGGGGAATTGATATGGCGGGCGAACGCAAACTACAAATCCTGGAAACTCTGGCCAAGATGCTGGAAGCACCCAAGCGCGAGAAAATCACCACCGCCTCGCTGGCTGCCAAGCTGGATGTGAGCGAGGCCGCGCTCTACCGCCACTTTGCCAACAAGGCGCAGATGTTTGAAGGATTGATCGAGTTCATCGAGCAAAGCCTGTTTGGCCTCATCAACAAGATCAGCACGGAAGAAACTGACGGATTGAAACAGGTGCAGCGCACCATCACCGTCCTGCTCATGTTCGCCGAGAAGAACCCCGGCATGACACGTGTTTTGATTGGCGACGCGCTAGTGAATGAAGATGACCGTCTGCAGCTACGCATCAACCAGCTTTATGACCGCCTGGAATCCACCCTCAAGCAATCACTGCGCATCGCCGAAACCCAGACCGGCCGCAAGCTGGAACCGGAAGCCCAAGCCAATCTGATCATCTGCTATGTCGTTGGTCGTTGGCACCAATTCGCCAAGAGCGGCTTCAAGCGCAAACCAATGGAGTTTGTGCAGCAGCAGCTAACACTCTTAATCAACCAGTAAATTTTCATTCATCTTCAACTCTAACGATATGGCACATACCTATTACTCACAGAGAAAAGGTACTAACCCAAACTTAAAAGGCTTACCTTTGGCGGACGTTATCGACCTTTTTGTCCGTGTTTTTTCGCAAATGCAGGAAGATGGTTATTTTCATGAAATTACAGTGGACCCCTCTGTCCAGACAATAATAAGTCGAGTTTAAGAGGGTAGCCAATCACATGCAGCGGAACGGCACTGCCCCGTTTTCGGTTTCTTTTTTTGTTTCTATTTCTAAGCCGTCTTTTTCTAGCTTACTGTATTTGTCCACAATCTTTGCTCCGCCTCCGCTCGCTGTTCGGTATACCTGATCCGGTGTGCTGTAGCTCATGGATTGGTGCGGTCTTTCCGTGTTGTAAAAAACAAAATATTTCGTCAGCCCTATCAGCAATTCAGACATCGTGGCGTAACCTTTCAAATACACGTCTTCGTGTTTGACGCTGCGCCACAGGCGTTCCACAAAGATGTTATCCAGTGCGCGTCCTCGCCCATCCATGCTGATGGCAATTGAGTGCGCCTTGAGTACGAAGGTCAAAAGCCTCGCTTGTAAACTGGCAGCCCCCGTATCGGGTACGGGGCAGGCTCTGATCGGTGTTGAATATCTCTGGCATTCCGAATGCCTGTAATGCCTGTTGCAGACAGTCCACACAGAATTCGCTATCCAGCGTATTCGACAACCGCCACGACAACACTTTACGCGAGTACCAATCAATCACTGCCACCAGGTACGCGAACCCACGCGCCAGTCGGATGTACGTAATGTCCGTGCCACACCTGGTTGGGCCGTGCCACCACCACGCCCCTGAGCAAGTACGGATAAACCTTGTTGCGGAGTGCGAACGGCTGGTATTCGGCCCCGGCGCCATGCCGGCAAGGCCCAGTATGTCCAGCAGCCTCTGTACCCGCTTGCGGTTGATCTTGTACCCCAAGCCACGCAGGTA
>JBCKUK010000061.1:0-5881 GCA_038924905.1 Methylophilaceae bacterium
GAGAGGGTAATAAAATGGAAGCATTATTAAAAAATGCAAAGCACTAAACAAAACGAGGCGCCATTGAAAAAGTTGAACACAGCATACGGGTTTGTATGTAAGCGTACATTTTTTTGATTGCAACAAAGTGTTGTGACGGGGTTTGCATTTTTAGTGGCTTTCATGCGCCATTGATAAATACACAATGGTCATCATCATAAAAATAAACGCCTGCAACGGCACGATCAACATGTGGAACAAAGCCCATGCCGCGCCCAAAATAGCCGCACCAATTACACCGACGTAACCTGAAAGTGCCAACAGACCTAACAATAAGAAAATAACCTCGCCAGCATACATATTGCCAAACAAACGTAATGCATGTGAAAGCGGTTTTGAAATGTACTCAACCATGTTGAACATGAAGTTAAACACAAGCAGTAAGGGGCTTACAATAAGGCCAATAAAACCCATCACACTTTTTGGCTTAAATAATTTTGGACCACCAAACGGCGAGTAGAAAATTTCGTGAATCCAGCCGCCCAGCCCTTTGACTTTAATTGAGAAAAATATCATGAGCAACCACACAGAAAGCGCTAATGCTAATGTGGTATTAATGTCTGAAGTGGGTACAGGTCGCCAGTTAGTGTGCGCACCACCAAAAAACTCAACGACCAACGCTACCCAATCTACTGGCAAAAAGCTCATCATATTCATGGCTAACACCCACAAAAATACAGTAAGTGCCGCAGGCGCAATAAATGCATGGCGGTCGCCATGGAACATTGCTTTGGCTTGATCGTCCACAAAACTAAATAGCATTTCAACAAAGGCTTGCGTTTTACTTGGTACGCCAGCATGTGCTTTGCGTGCAACTAACCCAATAAGTCCAATCACCAAACAGCCAAGAAAAATAGACGTCGCCAATGTATCAACATGCAGCGTCCAAAAGCCGCTATCACCCACTTGCTTTGCATTAAAAGACAAATGGTGCGAAATATATTCGGAAGGAGTTAATCCTTGTTCTGTCGACATAAACAATAACCTTACTTGCTACCTTTATCATTAAGGGCAAAAACTGCCGCACCAGACAATATTGCCGCTGCGGCCAACCCGGCCATCAGGGCTAGCGGGACAATATTACCATCTAATATCTTAAAACCTGCCCACAACAACAGCACAATAATCAATATCTTGGCAGCTTCAGCCTTGAGCATATTAATCAGTGCCGCGCCCGAATCCATACTATTTTCACTACGCCTGGCAATGCGTGAAGCAACCAATCCACCCACCAACACAGCGCCGCCACCGATAAGTGCCGAGACAGTGCCGGGCAAGCCTGCAAACCAATAAGCTAAAAAAGCGACCGTGAGTGTACTGATGAACTGCCACTTTGCTGTTTGCCTAAAAACCACAGCTATACTTGTGTTTTTATTTGTATTGTCTTTATTTTCCATCAAATATATTTCCAGCTATATTTGGTGGCAAATAATCAAGCCCCGAATTGTCTTGTTTAATGCAAAACAAGTCAAGCCTCTCAGGACTTTGAGCCTTGCAATTTGCTAATGATATCGTCCAGCTGATCCAGGCTGGCATAGCGAATTTTCACCGTGCCGGCGCCGGATTTGCTTGCCTGAATCTGCACCGAAGCGCCCAGGCGCTCAGCCAAAGATTCCTGTAATCGCAATATATCCTTATCTGGTCTTGGTTTGGCCGATAATTTTTGCGGCGCGGCTGATAAGCGCTTTACCAATTGCTCGGCCTCGCGCACCGATGGCTTTTTGTTCGCCATTTGCTCTGCGGCCATGATCTGTTTTGCGCCATCCAGGCCGAGTAGCGCGCGTGCATGGCCCATATCTATTTGGCCGTGTAACAACAGCTCCTGCACCGGCTGCGTCAAATTCAACAAGCGCAGCAAATTGGTCACCGCGGTACGCGAACGCCCAACAGCGTCAGCCGCAGTTTGGTGCGTCATGGCAAACTCATCGATCAGACGCTTAATACCGGCAGCTTCTTCCAGCGGATTCAGATTTTCACGTTGGATATTCTCAATCAGCGCCATTGCCAGCGCAGATTCATCCGGGATGTCGCGCACCAGCACTGGAACTTCGTGCAAGCCTGCCAGCTTCGATGCGCGCCAGCGGCGTTCGCCAGCGATGATTTCATAGCTCCCGCCAGCCAGCTGGCGCACCAATATCGGCTGCATGATGCCCTGTGATTTTATGGACTGTGCCAGAGTGGCCAATGACGCTTGGTCCATCTGCGTGCGCGCCTGATATTTGCCCGGCTGCAACTGCTCTACTTTGAGCATGCGCAAGGCGTCTGCCTCGCCAACACTGCCCATATCGCCGGCCAGCAGCGAATCCAGACCGCACCCTAAGCCCTTGAGTTTTGCCATTTAACGCTCCTAACCATTTGCTACCCTGCGATTGATAGTTTCACGATTGATAATTTCTCCGGCCAGCGCCAGATAAGCCTGTGCACCCTTTGAAGTGCGATCATGAAAAAGCACTGGTACGCCATAGCTAGGCGCTTCTGCCAGACGAATATTGCGCGGGATGACCGTACGATAAACCTTCTCGCCAAAGTGTTGCGCCAGCTCTCCCGACACCTGTTGCGCCAGCAGACTGCGGTTATCAAACATAGTGCGCAGCAAGCCTTCGATTTCCAAACCCGGGTTTAAGTGAGCACGCACTTTCTTGATGGTGTTGACCAGATCAGACAACCCCTCAAGCGCGTAATACTCGCACTGCATCGGAATCATGACTGCATGCGCAGCGGTGAGTGCGTTCACCGTGATCAGGTTCAGCGCGGGCGGACAGTCTATCAACACGTAATCGTAGCCATTGCCCATCTCGGCTAGCGCCACTTTCAGGCGTGTTTCGCGGGCAATCTCGTTCACTAGCTCAACCTCTGCGCCCGCCAAATCGCGGTTTGCCGGAATCACATCAAATTTACCTTTAATCGAAGGCTGAATAACTTCCTTGAGCGTTTTTTTGCCTATCAGCACATGGTAGGCGGTCTGCTTCATGGCAGCCTTGTCCACGCCGCTACCGGTAGTCGCATTGCCCTGTGGGTCAAGATCGATAAGCAACACGCGGCGCTTGGTTGCGGCCAGACTCGCCGCAAGATTGACACAAGTGGTGGTCTTGCCCACGCCGCCTTTTTGATTGGTAATCGCCAAAATTCGCATGGGGTTCTCTATGCTGCTTCGAGAAATACTAGGTGCCGCTGCGCCTGTAAGCCTGGTACGTTAAGCGGCACCACTTTTGAGGGAGTAATATCGACAAGCTGCGCCAGCTCGTCGTAAGGATGCACGCCTTTCATTGCCAGCCACTGGCCGCCTGCTTTACACAGATGTTTGGTCAGCGTAATAAATTGATTCAGGTCTGAAAATGCGCGAGAAATGACGGTATCGAACAACTGCTGCGGCTGATAATCTTCCGCCCGTCCACACACCACTTCAAGATTGGGTATGTTTAATTCAGCTTTAGCCTGACGCATGAAGCTGGCTTTTTTATGGCTGGAATCCATTACCGTCACCCCCAAATCCGGCAGACAAAGCGCTAATGGGATGCCCGGCAACCCTGCGCCACTGCCTACATCAAGTAAGCGCCCGCTCTTTATATAAGGCAGTACAGACAAGCTGT
The DNA here is from genome assembly GCA_038924905.1 of Methylophilaceae bacterium. GTDB lineage: Bacteria > Pseudomonadota > Gammaproteobacteria > Burkholderiales > Methylophilaceae > JBCKUK01. The sequence goes on from JBCKUK010000061.1 coordinate 3,630, forward strand.
CCAGCAAATGCAAAGTCACCATTTCTTCGGGGTCGCGCACGGCGGTAAGGTTGTGCACCTTATTCCATTTTTGAATCAGCGCCAGATAATCCAGCAATTTTTGGCGCGTGCTTTCCGGCAAATTAGTGTTTGCTTCTTTTAAGCCGGCCTCTAACAGGGATGCTTGGCTCATGCTGCTTTTTCCGCATTTTTTGCTGGCTTATTGCGGGTTTTGCGCTTCAAATAAACCAGCAACAATGAAATGGCCGCTGGCGTAATACCGGAAATCCGCCCGGCTTGACCAATAGTCTCGGGGCGCTGCGCTGCCAGCTTTTGTCGGACCTCGATTGACAGGCCATGCACGTCGCCATAATCAATGTCGGCAGGAAACTTGATATCTTCACTACCGCGTTGACGTTCAATTTCATCGGTTTGGCGATCAATATAGCCCTGGTATTTTGCGGCGATCTCGATCTGCTCGCGCACTTGCGCTGTCATCTCGCTAAAATCAGGCTCGCCATCGTTTGCCACGGGCAAACTCAGTAGCGCTTCATAGCTCACATCCGGGCGGCGTAGCAGCTCAAATAGCGAATATTCATGCTCTATTGCCTTGCCCAGCACACGCATCGCGTCTTCAGCAGGCAAGGTACCTGGCTGCACAAAGGTGAGTTTCAGGCGCTCCTGTTCGCGGGCAATCGCTTCCTGCTTGCGCGAAAAAGCCTCCCAGCGCGCATCATCCACCAGACCAAGCTTGCGGCCAGCCTCTGTCAGACGCATATCGGCATTATCTTCACGCAACTGCAAGCGATACTCAGCGCGGCTGGTAAACATGCGATAGGGCTCGCTCACGCCATTGGTAATCAAATCATCAACCAGCACGCCGAGATAAGCCTGGTCGCGACCCGGACACCAGCTTGCCTCTTCAGTAACATACAGCGCAGCATTTGCGCCCGCCAGCAAGCCTTGCGCAGCAGCCTCTTCATAGCCCGTGGTGCCATTAATTTGTCCGGCAAAAAACAAGCCTTGTACAGCCTTGGTTTCAAGCGAGCTCTTTAAACCGCGCGGATCGTAATAGTCATATTCAATAGCGTAACCCGGACGCAGAATGTGTGCATTCTCCAGGCCGCGAATCGAACGTACCAGCTGATACTGAATATCAAATGGCAAGCTGGTTGAAATACCATTCGGGTAAACCTCATTGGTATTCAGGCCTTCCGGCTCTACAAATATCTGGTGCGACTCTTTATCGGCAAAACGATGAATCTTGTCTTCCACCGACGGGCAATAGCGCGGGCCCACGCCCTCAATCACCCCGGTGTACATTGGCGAGCGATCCAGGCCGCTACGGATAATTTCATGAGTACGCTCATTGGTATGCGTAATCCAGCACGGCACTTGCGCCGGATGCTGGCCAGCATTCCCCAGAAATGAAAATACCGGCACAGGGTTATCGCCTGGCTGTTCCTGCATCACCGAATAATCAATGGTGCGGCCATCAATGCGCGGCGGCGTACCGGTTTTTAAACGACCGACGGGCAGGCCGATTTCGCGTAGTTTTGCTGCAAGCGAGATAGAGGGCGGGTCACCGGCACGGCCGGCCTGATAATTACTCATGCCCACATGAATCAGCCCGCCTAAAAACGTGCCCGCTGTAAGCACCACGGCTTTGGCTTCAAAACGCAAGCCCATCTGCGTAACCACACCGGCAACACGCTCGCCGTCTAAAATAATGTCATCAACAGCCTGTTGAAACAGCCGCAGGTTGGGTTGATTCTCCAGCCGATGACGAATCGCGGCTTTATATAGTACGCGGTCGGCCTGTGCACGCGTGGCGCGCACCGCAGGGCCTTTGCTGGAATTAAGAATACGAAACTGGATGCCGCCTTCATCAGTAGCTGCGGCCATCGCGCCCCCCAGCGCATCAATCTCTTTGACCAGATGTCCCTTGCCAATACCGCCGATGGACGGATTACACGACATTTGACCCAGGGTTTCGATGTTATGTGTCAGCAATAAAGTGTTGCGACCCATGCGTGCAGAGGCAAGCGCCGCCTCAGTGCCAGCATGGCCGCCGCCAACCACAATAACATCAAATTGTTCTGAATATTTCATGAAAATTGTATGTTTTACTATATACACAGTAAGGCCGTGTATGTTACTGCAAAGCTGTGTTGTCGTCATGCAAAACCGGGCAAAAGTCTGATGTTTCACGTGAAACGTCGTCTATATCATGACTTAAGTCCAATTAGGCTGAACATCAAGTCCAGCACGTC
>JBCKUK010000062.1:0-5668 GCA_038924905.1 Methylophilaceae bacterium
TTCAGAACACTCACCTCTCGATTTTTTGTTCGTTAATCGCGCTGGCTTTAATGGCATGATTCGCTTCAACCGAAAGGGTGGCTTCAATGTTCCGTTCTGTAGAAAACCCCAGCGATTTGCACAAGCTTACGTAACAAAAATTGCAAATCAAGTTAGCTGGGTAAGTAAGCTCATTAAGGCAAAAGAATTCACATTCAAATGCCAAGACTTTAACAAGACAATCGAAGAAGCCTCATCAACAGACATTATTTACTGCGACCCGCCATACATTGATAGGCATGTTGATTACTACAACGGATGGGGTGACTCCCACGAACGAGAGCTTTTTGATAAGCTTTCCTGTTGCAGATGCAAGTTCATTTTGTCAACATGGCATCACAATGATTACCGTGAAAATGAATATGTGAAAGACCTTTGGTCAGAGCACAGCATTCTTACGCGCGAACATTTCTATCACGTTAGTGGCAAAGAGGAAAACAGAAATTCGGTTATTGAAGCACTAGTCACAAACTTCTCTGCCATTTCTACTGAGCGCCATAGGGAAAGACCCACTCAATACATGCTGCTCGAGCCTCACGCGAAATATGATGCGGCATAACCCGGCTGTCAACACGGACGCTGCGCGATAACGCCACGCAGCGCTGGTTACTTCTACGTTAAGCACCACAAGAAATTTCATACCATATCAGCCACGTATTTCGGATACCTAAAATTTTAGGTCATGTTGCTTGAAATCAGCCTAGCCATCCCCATTTACCCGCCACAGTACCAAGTTAACAAGGGACCAACATGTCACAAAAAAAGCAACCGCCGCAAGATGAAGCGCGAAAAGGCATTGCGCCGTTTGGTATTCTCTTTGGTGCAATGCGTTGCGTTTAATGTTGCTCTTCTACTACTTGCATCCCCAGTATTTTTGCCGCTTTACATAAGCGCTCATCAAAGCAGGCAAAGCGTAAAGGCTCATCTGAGGATTCTTGCACAATACGGGCAGCAGCAAGCTGCACGCTATCGTAACCCCTAAGCGCAAACGTATCTGCATAATCACCTGCCAGTTCCACTAATGTTTGCGTCACCTCAACGATCGCAAAATTAGGCCACTGCTGTTGAAATCGCTGTTGTGCAAGAGTTATTGTAGCTGCGTCTTTGGGAGCTTCGCGCACACGCCTTGCCATAGCCGCTATGGCTTCTGCCCAACTAATGCGGCAAACAACCACTAGTGATGCCGTTGCCACCTCGGCAAGCATACGCTCACTCGTCTCTTCTTTTAGGTATAGTTTGATTAGCGCGGAGGTATCGCAATAGAGAATCAAGCTCTATCCTCTAGCACTATTTGGCTTACAGCTACGCCCTTGCTTAAAACAAGCGGCGCTTCAAATTCTGGTTTTTTGCCGCTCCATGTTAATGCGCCGCTAACAATTAGCTTGGAGATTCCTGAATTTTCTTGCTGGGGTATGCCAGTGATGCGCGCAATTGGCTTGCTGTGATAGGTGATTTCGAAGGTTTTTCCTGCTTGAGCCTCTGCTAAAACACGAGATAGCCCAGATTTTAATTCGTGGATGGCGATGTACATAACAACCCTTTATACTTAAATTAAGACCTTATTATAGTATATATTCTATAAATTAGAATCTTTTTTTAATTAAAAATAAGTTAATTAAGACCCAATTGACGATTGCATGCTGAATAACGGCTTTATACAAACAGGGAATTAAAGCAGAAATTAAATGGGCAGCATCACTTTAATTTCAAAGCCAAGTTTCGTGGTGCCTAAAATTTTAGATTCTCTCGCTTGAAATCAATCTCATCATCCCCATTTACCTGCCATAGCATCAAGTTAACAAGGGATCAACATGCCACAAAAAAAGCAAACGCCGCAAAATGAAGCGACAACAGACCAAACAAGCGACGCCCAAACAAACGACCCGGAAGTGATGCCAAGCCTCGAGGAGATGTTGCAAGAGGCAGAACGAAAGGCGCAGGAACATCACGATGCCTGGATGTATGCCAAAGCTGAGGGTGAAAATATCCGCCGCCGTGCCATGGAAGATATTGATAAGGCGCGCAAGTTTGCCGTGGAGCGATTTTCCGGTGAAATACTTGCAGTAAAAGATAGCCTGGAAGCCACGCTGAACGTGGGTAGCGCATCGCTGGAAAGTTATAAAAATGGCGTAGAGCTCACACTAAAACAGCTCAATGCGGTTTTTGAGAAATTCAATCTGGCAGAAATTAATCCGGTCGCTGAGAAATTTGATGCACACAAGCATCAGGCTATCAGCACGTTGGAATCTGACGCTGAACCGAACACCGTTATTAGCGTATTGCAAAAAGGCTACACACTGAATGACCGTGTATTAAGACCGGCACTGGTGACAGTAGCCAAAGCTAAAAGCTAAAACATGAGCCACAGAGAACACAGAGTACACAGAGTACACAGAGTACACAGAGAAAAGCTAACCAAAAAATCACTACAAAAGAAATTTGATAATTGATGAGTAATTGCGCAATTGCAGATTATTTTAGTTAGGTTTTGAAGTTCTCTGTGAGCTCTGTGTTCTCTGTGGCTAAAAGATTTTGACTTGAAATAAACAAAGCCAACCTCAACTTCAAAGGCCTAAAAGCATGAACCACGAGGCACGCGGAGGCAAGTATCCTGCACTTCTTTCTCTGTGGTCTCTGTGCTCTCTGTGGTGAAAGATTTTGACTTGAAATAAACAAAACCGTCCCCAACTAGCAACCATCAGTTTTGAATTTAGTTAAAAGTTAACTTAAGAGGAACAGCATCATGGGAAAAATTATTGGGATTGACTTAGGTACGACCAACTCTTGCGTCGCAGTGATGGAGGGCGGCAAGCCGCGCGTGATTGAAAACGCTGAAGGCGCACGCACCACACCTTCTATCGTCGCTTATCAGGACGATGGCGAAATATCAGTCGGCGCACCTGCCAAGCGCCAGGCAGTAACTAATCCGAAAAATACCCTTTTTGCGGTGAAGCGCCTGATTGGCCGCCGTTTTGCCGAAAAGGAAGTGCAAAAAGACATCAAGCTGATGCCCTACACCATTGCCAAAGCTGATAACGGCGATGCCTGGGTAGAAGTGCGCGGCGAAAAAATGGCACCGCCACAAATCTCCGCCGAAGTGCTACGCAAGATGAAAAAGACTGCCGAAGACTACCTGGGCGAAGAAGTCACCGAAGCAGTGATTACCGTACCGGCCTACTTCAACGACAGCCAACGTCAGGCCACTAAAGACGCTGGCCGTATTGCAGGGCTGGAAGTCAAACGCATTATCAACGAGCCAACTGCGGCTGCGCTGGCGTTTGGTATGGATAAACAGGAAGGCGACCGCAAGATTGCGGTTTATGACCTGGGTGGCGGCACATTCGATATCTCCATTATTGAAATTTCTACGGTCGAAGGCGAACACCAATTTGAAGTGCTTTCCACCAACGGCGATACTTTCCTCGGTGGTGAAGACTTTGATAATCGCTTGATTGACTACCTGGCTGACGAATTCAAGAAAGAAAGTGGTCTTGATCTGCGTAACGACCTGCTGGCCAAGCAACGCCTGAAAGAAGCGGCTGAAAAAGCCAAGATCGAGCTGTCTTCCACCGCGCAGACCGAAGTTAACCTGCCTTACATCACTGCTGATGCATCAGGCCCTAAACACCTGGTGGTCAAAATTACCCGCGCAAAATTTGAATCGCTGGTGGATGACCTGATTGAGCGCACCATAGCGCCTTGCAAGACGGCCATTAAAGATGCGGGCGTCAAAATTGCCGACATCAGCGACGTGATCCTGGTCGGCGGCCAAAGCCGTATGCCCAAGGTGCAAGAGAAGGTTAAAGAGATTTTCGGCAAAGAGCCACGTAAGGATGTAAACCCTGATGAAGCCGTGGCTGTGGGCGCTGCAATTCAAGGCGGCGTGCTGCAAGGCGACGTAAAAGACGTGCTATTGCTGGACGTGACTCCGCTGTCACTGGGCATTGAAACCCTGGGCGGCGTGATGACCAAGCTCATCAAAAAGAACACCACGATCCCTACCAAGGCATCGCGAGTATTCTCCACTGCGGATGACAACCAGAATGCGGTGACCATACAAGTGCTGCAAGGTGAGCGCGAAATGGTGACTGGTAACAAGAGCCTGGGCCAATTCAACCTGACGGATATTCCACCAGCACCACGCGGTATGCCGCAGATTGAAGTGACTTTTGACATTGATGCCAACGGTATTTTGCACGTATCGGCCAAAGACAAGGCTACCGGCAAGGAAAACAAAATCACCATTAAGGCCAACTCTGGTTTATCTGAGGAAGAAATCCGCCGTATGGAAGAAGACGCTGCCACGCATGCAGAAGAAGATAAAGCACTGCGTGAACTGGTCGATGCGCGTAACTCGGCTGATGGCATGGTACACAGCGTGAAGAAGTCGATGACTGAACACGGTGACAAGCTGGACGCAGCCGAGAAAGAGCAAATCGAAGCGGCCATCAAAGAGGTGGAAGATGTGCTGAAAGAAGGCGACAAGGAAACCATTGAAGCCAAAACCAATGCATTGGCAGAAGCCTCGCAAAAGCTGGGTGAAAAGATTTATGCTGCCAATCAGGCTGAAAGCGCAAGTACCAATCCGGATGAGCAATCAGAAAAGACGGTGGATGCCGAAGTGGTTGATGCTGAATTTGAAGAAGTAAAGGACGAAAAGAAGTAAAAATAATTAGCCACAGAGAACACAGAGGTCATAGAGAAAACCATTTCGATGTGCCTTTGTGTTTTTCTTTAATGTGGCAGGAAAGAACTGTTTAACTAATTCTGATTAGGGAAAGATAGCGCAAGTAACTCATAGGGAAAGTAAAATATGTGCCCCTATTTAATTCTCTGTGACCTCTGTGTTCTCTGTGGCTAAAAAATGGCAAGTAAAAAAGATTTTTACGAAGTGCTGGGTGTGAATCGTGACGCATCTGCTGACGATATCAAGAAAGCCTATCGCAAATTAGCGATGAAGCACCATCCGGATCGCAATCCGGATAACCCGAAAGCTGAGGGGCACTTTAAAGAGGCCAAAGAGGCCTACGAAATGCTTTCAGATGATCAAAAGCGTGCTGCTTATGATCAATATGGCCATGCAGGCGTAGACCCCAGCATGGGTGCGGGAGCAGGTGCCGGCGCGCAGGGTTTCGGCAACTTCTCTGATGCATTCGGTGATATTTTCGGTGATATTTTTGGCGCAGCTGGCGGTGGACGCCGCTCTAATGTATATCGCGGCGCAGACTTACGCTACAACATGGAAATCTCGCTGGAAGATGCAGCGCGCGGCACCGAAACCAAAATCCGTATCCCTGTCATGGCAGAGTGTGAAACCTGCCACGGCTCAGGCGCAAAACCCGGTACCCAGCCCATCACTTGCACCACCTGTGGCGGCCATGGCCAGGTGCGCATGCAGCAGGGGTTTTTCTCTGTGCAGCAAACCTGCCCCAAGTGCCACGGCACCGGCAAGATGGTCAAAGACCCTTGCCCTACTTGCCATAGCGCCGGGCGCATCAAGCAGCATAAAACACTTTCAGTCAAAATACCGGCGGGCGTAGATGAGGGTGACCGCATCCGTTTAACCGGTGAAGGTGAAGCTGGCGCAAATGGTGGCCCTACCGGAGACTTGTATGTCGTTATTCACTTG
>JBCKUK010000063.1:0-5516 GCA_038924905.1 Methylophilaceae bacterium
GAAAAAGCTTTCCCTTCATTGTCCACCGCATTAACTTCCAAGGTGCCCGGGGCGTTTGGCACAAAATTAAAGCGCAAATAAGGGTCTTCGCTGGTGCCCACGCCAAAATCCACGTTCATGACAGACTTGCTGTTATAGGTGAAGGCGGCTTTTTGTATGTAGAAGGCAGGCACATAGCCCTGTGAAACAAGGTCGCGTTGCAGGCCGGTACGCATTGGGTGCTTGATAATGAATGTGGTCGAGGTGGCTGAACCCATGGCCACCGGCGATTCCACATTCATTTTAATCTTGCCAGCAGATGCACGAACTTCCGCGTCATTACTATCTACCGTGCCGCCGCAGCCACCAGCCGCGCGGATTTCTTTAGAGGCTAAAAAAAGCTTGCCGTCAGCGGTTTCGCCCACTACCCGCACGAAGGAATCCATCTCCATACGAATGCGCGTAGCCAAACTAAATTTACCAAGTTGCTCGGTTAAATGATAGGTAGCCGTCATCGGGATCGGGTTGGAATCTACCAATACATAAATGGTTTTGATGGCGTTGGCATCGGCCTGTGTTTGATCCACAAAAATTTCAAAAGGCACTTGCGCGCCGCTTTCAGCACGGCGAGGCGCTGTCAGCTTGATAAACTGGGCATCTTCCATCTGCCGGTTGGCAAAAAAAGCTTCTTTCACTATAGGCCATTTGCTGGGGTCGGATTCTGCCCAGGCAACACCGTAAGCCAGCAACAAGAAAACAGCTGCTATGAGTCGGTTTGGTCGTGTGGTCTGAAACATGATGCCTCTCCTCCAGCTTTCCTGAATATTCTAAAGCTTATAGGCTGAGACTGAAAGCCTGTCGCCAAGTTCAGGGCGCCCTTAATGGCATAGTTAAACAATACCTTCCAATACCTGGACTTGCACTATGGCGCCGGGCCCGACGTTACCCACCGTTTCGTCAAGCACGATAAAACAGTTGGCCTCAGACATGGAGCGCAAGATACCCGAGCCTTGTGCGCCTGTAGGCGTGACTTTCCAGGTGCCATCGCTATCTACAAACAAAACGCCGCGTTGAAATTCAGTGCGACCGGTGATTTTTTTGATGTCTGTAGTGCAAATGGCATTAAGTAAAGGCGCGACCGCTGGCGCGGGCTGCCCCATAAGTACTAACATGGCCTCACGTACAAATTGGTAAAACGTCACCATGACCGATACCGGATTGCCGGGTAAGCCAAAATAATGGGCTTTGCCGACTTTGCCGTAAGCCAGCGGACGGCCGGGTTTCATGGCGATTTTCCAGAACACAACCTGGCCTAGTTTCTCCAGTAGTTGTTTCATGTAATCTGCCTCGCCGACTGACACGCCACCGCTGGTGAGGATGACATCGGCGCTATTTGATGCCGCAATTAAGGCTTGCTCCAGTAGTACCGGGTCGTCGCGCACCACGCCCATGTCTGTGACCTCTACGCCCAGACGCGTCAACATGCCATACAGCGTGTAACGGTTGCTGTCGTAAACCTGGCCAGCTTCCAGTTCTTGACCAATGCTGGCGAGTTCATCGCCGGTGGAAAAGAAAGTGACACGCAACTTGCGGTACACCTTTACTTTGCCAAAGCCGAGCGATGCAATCAAGCCCAAATCGGCAGGACGCATTAAATGGCCCGCTGCCAGCACTGTCTGTCCCTGTTTCAAATCTTCGCCTGCATAACGCACATTCATGCCGTGTTTCGGGGCTTCCGTGAAACTGATGGTGTCGTTCTCCACGGTTACCCGCTCTTGTACCACTATAGTATCGGTGCCTTGTGGCATTACCGCGCCAGTCATGATGCGCAGGCATTCACCGCTACCAACTTTACCTGCAAAAGTTTTGCCAGCGAAGGCGGTGCCAATCACTTTAAGCCTGATGCTGCCTGTTGTCTGAATGTCATCGGCGTTAAATGCGTAGCCATCCATCGCCGAGTTATCGTGGTTGGGTACATTGCAAGGCGAGAGGATATCTTCTGCCAGTACACGACCCAGAGAGTCACGCAACGGCACGGACTCCTTAGCGGTAACCGGGCTTAAGTAATCACGGATATATTGACGTGCCTGCGTTACCGGCATGGAATTTGGATCGTAGTCGTCCATGCAACTGGCGCCGCTGACTAAATCTGAAATGGATTTTTTGCTCATGCGGTTATCTTCTATAAAGATGAAACAAGTTTGACGCCGGTGCGTGGTGCTTTTAGCCCTTTGTCTTTAGCCCAGAGCAAAATGAATTCGGCAATCTCGGCAGGATTGTTGAGATCAAGTACCGGTAGTTTCGTTTCAACAGCACCATCACTCGCTATGGCGATTACGTTTTTGTCGCTGTCTGCCAGTAGCCGCTTATTGAGATTTGGGCGATAAATTTCAATTTTTGGAATGGCCTCACTCTTGAATCCTTCTACCATGATTAAATCTACCAAGTCGCTATCTACATGTGGCAGCAAATCAGCCAGGCCTGGTTCTTTGACGGGCGGACTATCAATGCGCGATAGCTCAGTCATTAGCGCCCAGCGATGCCTGGAGCCCAGCAACATTTGTACTGCACCAGCCTCGCGCAAGCGGAAGCTATCCTTGCCCGGATAATCTATATCAAAGGAATGATGGGCATGCTTGATGACTGAAATGCGCAAGCCATGCGAATTCAGCAACGGGATCAGGTTGGTCATCAGGGTAGTTTTGCCGATGCCGCTACCGTAAGCGCAAAAGCCCAGCAATGGGATTTTAGAGACAATCATGCAGTCTTTTCCAGCGATAGTAATTCTTCTGCCGTGTTCACGTTGACGAAGGCCTGTGGCTCATCGTCAAAGCTGATTTCAACCACATTGAGCGCGCTATACCAAGCATCAATCTTGCGCCCACCGCCTTGCAGAAAACTTTCCAAATTAGTTACCAGCGATTTACGACACAGGCAAAACACCGGATGTGCCTGCGTGCCGGTTTTGGCCACGGCCAAATCGGCATCGTTTTCAATCAAACCACTCATCAATCGTTCAGCCAGATCCATGGGTAGCATGGGCGAATCGCATGGCACGGTTAGCACATGCGCGTGCAATGCCACGCGCATGCCCTTGTGCAGCCCCGCCAATGGCCCGGCAAAGCCTGCAATGTCGTCTTCTATTACTGGATAACCCAGCACTGCATAGCGGGCAATCTCGCGGTTGGCGTTTATCAAAACTTCATCTACTTGTGGGCTCAAACGCTGCGCCACGTGCGCCACCATGGGTTTGCCCAGGAAACTGACCAAACCTTTATCCACGCCACCCATCCTGCGGCCCAGGCCGCCAGCCAATATGATGCCGGTTATTGTCATAATGCTGAGACTTTAGCCTGTGCAGTGCAGAAAGCGCTCGGCACCCGTGAAAATCAAATAATGCTTGCCTTGCGAACGGCCTATCATGGTCATGCCAACGCGGTTGGCAATTTCCCAACCCATTTTTGTGAGGCCAGAGCGCGATACTAGAAATGGCACACCCATTTGTGCGGCTTTGATTACCATCTCGCTGGTGAGGCGGCCGGTCGTATAAAAGATTTTGTCCTGCCCTGCTATGCCATCCAGCCACATCATGCCAGCGATAGCATCTACGGCATTGTGGCGACCGACATCTTCTATGTAATAAAGAATCTCACTACCATTCGCCAATGCGCAGCCATGCAGCGCACCCGCTTTTTTGTATAGGCTATCGTAAGTGCGCACGTTATCCAGCAACGCTTGCAAAGTGCCTTCATCCAGAACTGCATCTTGCGGAAGCTTGACGTTGTCGATATCTTCCATCAGGTCGCCAAATACCGTACCTTGCCCGCAGCCAGTGGTTACGGTGCGTTTGCTCAAGCGCTTGTCCAGCTCTTTGATGGTTTTTGTCTGTTTGGTGCTACGCGTGGTAACTGCTACCGCTTCAGTTTCCCAATCCACTTGCACTGCCTCGATTTGCTCAATGCTGGTGAGCAGGCGCTGGTTGCGCAGATAACCTATTGCCAGCGCTTCTGGGGCAGCCCCCAGTGTCATCAGGGTCACAATTTCGCGCTTATCCAGATACAGCGTCAACGGGCCTTCGCCGGCGATTTCAGTATCTATGGTTTCGCCATGCTCGTTGATTGCCGGCACAGTAAAAGTGAGTGGACGGCTGGCGTGGGTGATCTGGGGACGGTACTTCATGGTGAATAGCGGCATTAGCCGCCAGTGTGAGACATAAAGCGCACTACGGCCGGTTCGGCTCGCCGCAAATCAAAATCATGACCTTTAGGCTTGATTTGCATAGCGTCTAAAATAGCTTCAATCAGCGGCGTATTATCGTCTGGATAATCCCTTAACAGAGGCATCAAATCTACTTTGTCTTCTTGCCCCAAACACAGATATAACTCGCCTTTGCAGGTGATGCGCACGCGGTTGCAGGATTCGCAAAAGTTGTGGCTATGCGGCGATATAAAACCAATTTTGGTTTTGCTGTTTGGTACGCGCCAATAACGCGCAGGCCCGCCAGTAGTCTCAGTGCTGCTGATCAGGCCATAATGATTTTTTAGTAATTTAAGCGTTGTATCGTTGCTTACAAAAGTTGAGCCGCGCACATGGTCAACATTACCCAAAGGCATTTCCTCAATAAAAGAAATATCGATGCATTGTTCAACGGCAAATGCCACTAGCGATAGAGTTTCATCATCGTTCACGCCACGCATCAGCACGGTATTGAGCTTGATGTTTTCAAAACCCGCTTGTTTGGCTGTAGCCAAGCCGCGTAGCACTTTATCCAGCTCGCCTACACGCGTGATTTTACGAAAGCGTTCTGCATCCAGACTGTCGAGGCTGATATTGATGCGACGCACGCCGGCATTTTTTAAAGCCTGAGCCTGATGCTCTAATTGCGATCCGTTGGTGGTCATTACCAGTTCGCGCAATTCCGGCAATTGGCCGATTTCTTCAAACAGCCACAGCGCGTTTTTGCGTACCAGTGGTTCACCGCCAGTAATACGTACTTTTCCCACACCCAGTGATACGAAGACCCTGACCAGGCGTGCACATTCTTCCAGCGATAGAACATCATCGCGCGGCAAGAAGACCATGTCTTCACTCATGCAATACACGCAGCGGAAATCGCAGCGATCAGTGATCGACAGGCGTATGTAATCTACCTTGCGACCAAACTGATCCACTAGCACGTTACTTGGTAGCACGTTACTTGGCAGTACATTATTTTGGCTGGCTGGCGCTAACATTGCATTGATGTTTATGGCTGGCTATATACAATAGGATATTCGATTCTAAGTGTTTCAACAGGCTTATACAACGTTGAAGTCAATAGGGTTATAGACCAGGTATGCGTCGGACAATTTCATTATGAGCACAAAAAACATCTCTATTCATAATTCCCTTTGGTAATGTTTCGGCCATCGGCCCCGGCAAAGCAGATTTATTGGAGGCAATTGAGCGTGCCGGCTCCATTTCTGCCGCCGCCCGCGCTATGGGTATGTCATACAAGCGCGCTTGGGATCTGGTGGATACTATGAACGCCAGTTTCC
>JBCKUK010000064.1:0-5365 GCA_038924905.1 Methylophilaceae bacterium
TCACGCAGACTTTCGTGTGAATGAAGGTTTGCAGCTAATCCGCCGTGTTAACGTATTGATTTACCTAAATAAAGATTGGAAAGAATCTTACGGCGGTAAATTGGAGTTGTGGGACAAAAGCATGCAAGCTAAGGTAAAAGAGCTTGCGCCAATTTTTAATCGATGTGTGATTTTTAATACCGATGCCGATAGTTTTCACGGTCATCCTGAACCGCTCACCACGCCAGAAGGCGTTACCAGAAAATCTATCGCACTGTATTATTATACTGCGCAAGAAATAAGTAATGATTCAGGCGAATCGCGACATACACTCTATGTGGCAAGGCCAAACGATACAGCACAAAATAAAGCTGAGGCTAAAAAGCTGGCTAAAAAACGCGATAAACGTGCGCAAAAAATATTTAAAAGTGAAGTAGCAGGTTTCAGTCGACTTGTTAGCCATATTAAACAAAAAATAGCAGATTTATTTTAAGCGCTAGCAAGCACCCAATATGGCGCCACAAACTACACCTTTATTACTCGCTTTAAGCCAGTTTGGCTTTAATGATGCTGTCATTACCTTAGACGACAAAAGTGAGCTTACGTTGCTGGAGGTGGCGCGTATACTGCCACAGCGCCGCTTGGTATGCCGTGCAACATGGCAAGGCAAGCTGGTGTATTGCGAAATATGCATGCCCACGGCATTCAGCAAAACTGCTTCCTGCCAAAGCATGTATTTACTCGCGTGAACGCAGACAGCAGTGTAGATGTGCGTATTATCGACCTGGAAAAATCGCGCTGGCGTCCATCCAAAACTTTATGTGCCATACGTGACCTGTATACCTTGAATTACAACTCCCTGTGCTGGAGCCGTAGTGACCGCTTATGGTTTTATATGCAGTATCTGAATATACCGCGCCTGACACCGTATGCAAAATGGCTCTGGCGAAACATAGCAGCACGTTCTTTTAGGAAAAACTGCATCAAGGCAGTCTCACTATCCTTGTCTGCGAAAGCCGGAGTGATAGACTGAGTCTGCTTTACATAGTCACAAACCATCGCGTTGGCCGTATAATGCCCGGCAAGGTAAAATTCATGAAAAACCGAGGTATAAACAATGCGTCGTAAGCTGGTGGTGGGTAATTGGAAGATGCATGGAAGCCTCGCACAAAACAAAGTGCTGATAGCGAGCTTAATCGCTAATCTGCGCGATCTCAAGAATGCCGATTTTGCGGTCTGTGTGCCGCATCCCTACTTGTTCCAGGCTCAAACACTATTGCAGGGCACCAATATCGCCTGGGGCGGTCAACATGTCAGCCGGTTTGATGAAGGCGCTTACACCGGATCAGTTTCTGCGCGCATGCTGGCGGACTTTGGCTGCACCTACGCGATTATCGGGCATTCTGAACGGCGTGTGTTTATGCACGAGACCAACATGACTGCCGCCACCAGTTTTGGCGCGGCACTCAAGGCGGGGTTGACACCCATCTTTTGCGTGGGCGAAACACTGGAAGAACGCGAAGCAGGGGTTACTGAAGCGGTGGTGGAAAGTCAACTGATTGCCATACTCAACACCCTTGGCACACACATATTCACAGAAGCAGTGCAACAAAGAGCGGTGCTTGCCTATGAGCCGGTTTGGGCGATAGGCACTGGCAAAACTGCCACTCCGGAACAGGCGCAGGCGGTGCATGCGTTTATCCGCAAACGAATTGCCGAGCGTGATTCTGGTGTAGCAAACAGGGTTCGAATCCTCTACGGGGGTAGCGTAAAACCGTCAAATGCGTCACAATTATTCGCTATGCCGGATATAGACGGTGGTTTGATTGGCCGATGTTCGCTGGACCCTAACGAATTTAAGGAAATATGTCGCGCCGCTTGCTGACCTAAGGTTATACAGTGAGCGCTAGCGCAAGATTAAGGATAGAGAAAAAAGAATATGGAAAATTTGGTTCTTGTAATACATGTGTTGGCATCGCTAGGCGTGATTTGTCTGGTGCTGTTGCAGCACGGAAAAGGTGCTGATATGGGCGCTGCCTTTGGCAGTGGCGCATCTGGCAGCCTGTTTGGCGTTAGTGGATCTTCCAATTTTCTGAGCCGCGCTACGGCAATATTCGTTGCTATTTTTTTTGTTACCAGCTTGACCCTGGCCTATATGGCCAGCCACCGCAGTGAAGACGAAAGTGTCATCAAGCTGCAAACTAATGCAGCTACAACATCTGACAAGAGTAGCGCTCAAGACTCCCTCAAGCCGGCAGATGCTGAGCCGACTGGCGATAAACCGGCAGCGCCATCAACAGCGAAGGATGTTCCGCAATAAGCTAGCGTATGCGGGCGTAAGCAGACCCTGATTATTGCCGTCGTGGTGGAATTGGTAGACACGCAGCCTTGAGGGGGCTGTGGCGAAAGCCGTGAGAGTTCGAGTCTCTCCGTCGGCACCATTTAGTAGTATCAAGCAGTATCATAAAGCATCATTACTATAGTAAATACAACGAGTTATACATAATTAGCGTATCACACGGTAGCATACCGTTTTGTACAAAAGCTTTACAAAACGTACAAAAATCTGTACAAAAACATATCTGAATAATTTTTTGTACAAATTGATATGGCAAAGCTAAATTCTGACCTGTTAGATGACCTCACAATCAAGGCTGCAAAGCCCAAAGAGAAAGAGTACGCGCTGCGCGATGGTAACGGCTTATTTTTGCTAGTACATCCCAATGGTAGTAAATACTTTCAGCTACGCACCACACTTCACGCCAAGCCTAAAAAGTTACAGCTAGGTAGCTACCCAGATTTATCATTAAAAGATGCTCGCATACTTGCCATGAAAAAGCGGCAATTGATTACAGAGCATAAAGACCCAGTGATTGAAGCTAAATTAGCGAAAGCGAGTGAAGCTAAAAAGGCAGAGGCTACTTTCCGTTCAGTTGCAGAAACTTGGCTGGAAATCAAAAAAGACAAGTTAGCTATATCTACTCACTTGAAAATAGAACAATCGTTCAATGCTAACGTTTACAGCAAGCTAGGTAGTTACCCCATTGGCAAAATTGATAACCACATGGTTAGAGCATGTTTATTAATTATGCAAAAGCGTGGTGCTTTAGAGTTTATGGAAAAAACACGCGGCTGGATTAAGCAGGTGTTTGACTTTGCGCTTAGTGACAACATGATAAGCGACAACCCGATACCGCTCACAGATCTTAGACTTAAAAAGCATGAAAGCCTCAGGTTCCCTAGACTAAAATCTGCAAATGACGCCGGCAAGCTATTACGCAGTCTCACCGATTATGCGGGTAGCTTTGAAGTTTCAACGTGCGTTTACCTCATGCTTAATTTTGCACAAAGACCGAGTGAACTACGTTGCGCTAAATGGGCAGATTTTGATTTAGATAATGCTATTTGGACAATTCCGCTGGAGCAATCCAAAACACGCAGACACATGACAAAGCCGCACACCGTGATGCTATCCAGGCAAGCCATAGGCGCGTTAAAAGAGTTAAAGCAATACACAGGGCATAGCGAGTATGTTTTTGCGTCACGGATCGATAGCAAGCCATTATCTGAAGCGACCATTCGTAAAGCGTTTAGATTAAACTTTACCGACTATCACATTGTGCCGCATGGTTGCCGCCACTTTTTTAGTACGCAAGCAAATGAAAGCGGATTGTTTCGGAATGACGTTATTGAAGCAGCGCTGTCTCATGGCGATAAAGACAAAATTAGAGGGATTTACAATGAGGCTACCTATGACCGCGAGCGTAAAGAATTGGCGCAATGGTGGAGTGACCAGCTAGATATTATGCGCGATGGTGCAAAAGTGTTGCCTTTCAAGCAAGCATAAACTATTTGCTACCAATTAGGTAACATGCTATATTAATTCATGCGTATTATCTCAATCAAGCCCTTGCGCGAGTTTTGGCAAAAGCACCCGCAGGCAGAAACACCCTTACGCAATTGGTACTTTGAGGCGAGCCATGCCAATTGGCAAACGCCTGCCGATATTAAACAAGCGCACCGTAACGCCAGCTTTATTGAAGGCAACCGCGTTGTGTTTAACATTAAGGGTAACGATTACCACTTAATTGTGGCGGTGCGTTACACGGGCGGCTTAATGTTTATTCGCTTTGTTGGCACGCATGACGACTATAACCGCATTGATGCAAGCAACATTTAAAGGCAAAAATTATGGATATTAAACCACTACAAACCGAGCAAGATTATCAAGCCGCACTTAGCGAGATTGAACAACTTTGGCAAGCTGAAGCTGGAAGCATGCAAGCGGATAAGCTAGAAGTGCTTAGCCTGCTGGTGGAAGTGTACGAGCAAAAACACTGCCCAATCGCAGCGCCAGACCCAATAGAATTTTTGCAATACATCATGCAAGCGCGCGGCCTAACACGCAAAGATTTAGAGCCTTTCATTGGTGCGCGTGGCCGCGTTTCAGACATCATTAATCGCGTGCGGCCATTATCGCTAGACATGATAAGGCGTTTAGTCGAAGGCCTGGATTTACCCGCCAATGTGTTGATACAAGATTACCCGCTACAAGCAAGGGTGGCGTAACCGTTTACGCCACACCTAGCCTGGGCTTAATTACCCTATGCGAACACTAGGCGACCCTTGCCTAGCTGGTGCGGCTTCTTAATTTAGGGGGTGTGAAGGGGCGTATATGACTAACCATGAAGGGTCGGAGTTAAATAGCGATCAACTATCAATTCCTACCAAGCTGATGGCGATAGCAGCACAAGAAGTATTGTCGGAGTTAAATAGCGATCAACTATCAATTCCTGCTGATTTAATAATACCTTTTAAAATTTATGCTGAAATGCAGCTAAGCTATATTACAGAACGACTGAAAACATTAGCTCAAGAAATTAACAAAAGTGATGTTGAGTGTATAAATTATTTTTGGAAAGCAAATGAGGATTTTCAATCTTCTAATTTTACACCGCAATTTTTGATAGGCTATGCGTTTGTGGAATCTGCTGATGTGCTAGAGAATATTAGTACAACAAGCCCAAAGGGAATTTTTAATGCAATATTCAGCTTAGGCTATACATACGGAACTGTGCAGGCACTTATAGGTGATGAAATTGATAGACCAAAACTATTTGAGCAGTTTCGAAGTGAGTGGGGTAAGAAATCAGTAGCGAAAAAACTAGCTAATGACCCAAAACAATCAGCTAAAGAAGAAATAACAAAAGAATTTTTACTCGTTCAATCTCAATTCAAAAGGCGTGGTTTTACAGCACAGTTTGTTAGAGAAATGGCTGATAAATATCCTATTATTGAGAGCTACAAAACTATTGAAAAGTTAACGACAGAACTAAAGAAAAAACACCCCGCCAACTAGCACAATGGGTATTAAGCTAGCTCGTTA
>JBCKUK010000065.1:0-5079 GCA_038924905.1 Methylophilaceae bacterium
GACACACACTACCGGTGAATAATCAGACGCTGGTACCGGGCATGATCAAAGAAATTGCCTACGCGCTAATGTCGGAGGATCAAATCAAGGAGTTCGAGCATACCCTTGAAATGAATTTTGCCTTTGGCCGACGTGACCTCGGTAGATTTCGCATTAACGTGTTCAAACAGCGCGGAGAGGCGGCGATGGTAATTCGCCATATCAAGAGCGCTATTCCGTCATTTGAAACATTAGGCCTGCCAGGCATACTCAAAGAGCTCATGTTGCGTCAGCGTGGCCTGATTTTAGTCGTTGGCTCCACCGGGTCTGGTAAATCCACCACACTGGCTGCAATGATTGATCATCGCAACGAAACTACCCCCGGTCACATCCTGACGCTGGAAGATCCCATTTAGTTCATGCATGACCATAAAAAATCTATCGTGGACCAGCGCGAAGTTGGCATTGATACGCTTTCGTTCGATAACTGGCTAAAGAATGCCATGCGCCAAGCGCCTGATGTGATTCTGATTGGTGAAGTGCGCGATATGGAAGGCATGAAAATGGCTATGGCATACGCTGAAACTGGCCATTTGTGTCTGGCTATACTGCACGCTAACAACGCTAACCAGGCGGTTGAGCGCGTGATCTCGTTCTTTCCGCAAGAGGGTAAGGCGGGTTTGTTGCTGGGGCTGTCACTTAATCTGGTAGCGATTATTTCTCAGCGATTGGTGCCGGGTACACAAACCAAGCGGGCGGCAGCGGTAGAAGTGCTGATTAACACCCCTTACATTTCTGATCTGATTCAAAAATCAAAACTGGAAGAAATTAAAGAGGTGATGGGCAATAACAACGACATAGGCATGAGTACCTTTGATCAATCGTTATTCCGTTTATTCAGTGCGGGCAAAATCAGCGAAGAGAATGCACTGGCAAGTGCCGATTCGCGTAACGATTTGTCACTAAAAATACGTTTTGCCGCCGAGGGCGCCAAAGGCGGCTTTTAGGGTTACATTTCCTAAGTCACTTTAGTAGGTGCTTCCGCGGTTTCTGCTCTTGCGGCCAATATGGCCGCAGTCACAATTAAACACCCTCCCAGCCATTCGCGTAGCGTCATCGCTTCATTGGCCAGATAATAAGAAGCTACTGCGGCCACCACCAGTTCAAAAATAAAAATGACTGAGGCGCGGGTGACCGGTATGTGGGTAATACCATATTGCACCAGTATTGTTGCCAGCATGAGCAATAAACCTACACCCCCCATTAGCAGCCACTGCGTGCTGCTGAGCGTGCCGGGCGCCGGGAAAGGTGGTGTCTGCAACAGCGTGAATAGCAAAGCCATTAGCACAACACCCAGCCAAACTGCCATAGATTTCGAGTACAGGCTCAGGTGACTGAATTTGCGTGTAATCACATTGGTCAGGGCAAAGCCTGCGCCGGAAGATAGCGCCATCCATTCAGCTTCATTTTTCGGTAACGGTAATCCGGCATCGGGCTGCCAAAGCATGGTGAAAGCGCCAATCAGTGAGGTTGCAATCGCAATCATGCCGTACCTGCCGGTGCGCTCACGCAGCCAGAAATGTGCCAGTATCAGCGTCCACAGCGGCGACAGGTAAAATAACAGCATTACCCGCATGACTTCACCATTAATCACGGCGAGTATATAACTCAAATTCGTCCAGCCCGCAGCTAGGGCCAGCCAGATCACGCTTTTTGGTAGCGCTCGCAAGCCACCCTCATGACGGGCGAACAGGATGCAGCCAAAAATCAGGGCGATAGAATAAGTGTAGAAGCTTGAAGCCGCGCCGGACACACCCGCCTCTTGCAAGATTCGATAGGGATACCAAATAATGCCCCAGGCAGTGGCGCCGAATAGCAGCCCGAAAACTGCGAAATATTTTGTTGTTGTTTTTGTAGTCACTATAATGCCTGCATGAATCCCGATCTGAATAAACTCCAGCCTTACCCATTTCAACGCCTGCGCGACCTGCTCAAGGACACTACACCCAACGCTGCCCTCACCCCTATCAATCTCTCAATCGGCGAGCCCAAGCATGTTACCCCGACACTGATTAAAGATGCGCTGACGAATAATCTTAAGGGTCTGGCCAATTATCCCACGACTGCGGGCGTTCTTGAGCTACGACAAGCGATTTCTGCGTGGATTAGCCGGCGTTACAGCGTGCCGTCACTGGACCCAGAAAAGGCCATTTTGCCTGTCAATGGCAGCCGTGAAGCGCTGTTTGCCTTTGCACAGGCAGTTATTGACAGCAGCAAACCTGCGCCTGTCGTTATCTGCCCTAATCCGTTCTACCAGATAGATGAGGGTGCCGCCCTGTTGGCCGGTGCCGAACCATATTTTTTGAATACCATGCCGGATAATGACTACGCGATGGATTTCGACAGTGTGCCGGTAGATGTTTGGCAGCGTACACAGCTTATTTACCTATGCTCACCCGGCAATCCTTCCGGCAAGGTCATGCGCCTGGAACAATGGAAACAGGTGTTTGAATTATCAGACCGCTACGGCTTTGTAATTGCCGCTGATGAATGTTACTCAGAGATTTACTTTGACGAAGGCAGCCCGCCACTAGGTGCATTGCAGGCTGCTCATGAGTTAGGTCTGGGTGGTAAAAATGGGTACGCACGACTGGTGATTTTCAGCTCACTTTCCAAGCGCTCCAACGTGCCGGGTATGCGCTCCGGCTTTGTGGCGGGAGACGCTGCAATACTTGAGCAATTTTTGCTATACCGCACCTACCATGGCTGTGCTATGAGCCCTGCGGTGCAAGCTGCCAGCATTGCCGCGTGGAATGATGAGGCGCATGTGATTGAGAACAGGCGTTTGTACGCGGAGAAATTTCAGGCGGTTACGCCCATGCTGCAAAACGTACTTGGAGTTGAAATACCCGATGCGGCCTTCTATCTCTGGGCGCACACGCCCATTTCCGATACCGAGTTTGCGATTAAGCTTTATCGTGATTTCAATGTGACCGTGCTGCCAGGCAGATTTTTATCCAGAGAAGCACACGGCATCAATCCGGGCATGGACTTTATTCGGCTTGCCCTGGTGGCATCGCTGGAAGAATGTCTGGAAGCCGCAAGACGCATTCAACAGCTTAGGAAACCCTGAACCAGTCCGCCATGAACCACGTTGCTAACATAAACGGGTGATCGCAAGGCGCACGACGCAGCGAGCGCCCGTTTATGTTAGCAACCCGCTGTTTACAATTTAATGGCGGCACTGGCTTTGCGGGCAGCCTGCTGTGTCAGGCTTCTCGTTAAGGGAATAATCATTAACATCAGCCCTCACCTCAATCCTCTCCCGCTTGCGGGAGAGGAGGCGATCGTCCTTTCCCCCGCAAGCGGGGGAAAGTTAGAAAGGGGGTTGGCCTTTCGTGCATTCCATCCCGCAAAGCCGGGTGCGTGGCCATGTGGGACTGGTTCAGGGCTTCCCCACTTAGACTTCCAGGCGAATATCAAGTATTTCGGTCACCGGTAGCGCAGAGATATCGCGCAATTTGTCATGCTTTGGTATGGATAAATCAAGCAATTCAGAAATGCGCGAGTAGCTGGAATTTATCAGCACATCCAGGCCTTCCTGATTTTTTCGACGTATGCCGTAGCTGACGCTTTGGCGCTCATCCGCAGACAGTTTCCCCAGCAAATTCTTGGTAGCCCAGATGCTGCCGTTACGCGCATAGTCAGATAAGCGCGCCGCATGATTAATAGTATCGCCAAGCATGGTGAATTCGACTTTGGTCTCCGTATGAAACAAGCCCAACCATTCCCGACCTTCATTTACCGCTGTATTGAGGTAAAGCTCGTTCAACCAGTTTTTGCGTAGTTGCCATTCTTTACTGATTCTGCGCATGGCTGCCTTGATCTCATAGGCGCAAACCAGCACATTAAATATGTAATTGCAATCCGGCTGTGGGAAGAAGTAGTGCACCATGCCATCGCCCACATGCTTGCCATGTGTACCATAATATTTACGAAAAATAGGCTCCATCGTTACCCAGATCTGGTTAATCAGTTCGAAATATTCTTCCGGCGGTAGTTCGGTACAAATACGTATAGAGCTTTGTAAATCGGCCACCAAAACTGCGACATCAGTTAATATCGGCAGACGCTTTTTCAGTAGATTACGGATAACCTCATCACGTCTTTCCAGCAGCCCTAGCAGACTATCGCAACCGGCAGTTCCTGGCACATAGACAAATAGAATGCCCTCACGATAGTAAGAGGCATAGACGCAGTAATTGATCATGACACCATCCAGGCCAAACAATGATAACGGTAACTGCATCATTGACCCTGAAGGATAGGCCTCGGCAAACTTTGGCTTTCTCTGGGCAACATCGTCAGTGCCGCCAAGTTTTCCGGGTAACAAGCTCAACAAGTCATTTTTGGTTAAACGCCCTTTACTTAACGTAACGTGAAACTGAATAATAGTTTCCCTGTTTACCGGCGAATGCCCCAGCTCCCCATTAAACAAATAAGCCAGCGCGTTATGTTCCTTGATATCCGCAGGCAGACGCTCAAAATTACCAAGTAAATCCTGCTTTGCCATTTCGTTGTGCCAGATAATCTCAAAGTTGTAATTCACCATGAAGGCTGGGTAAGGGATTTCATCGATTGTTAGCTGTAATTTTCCTGTACTGGCTGGTGATGAAGCTTTGAAAGGCTGTTCTGTGTTGCCTTGTGCCCTATTGCCTGATTCTACAGCGGGCTTAGATGGCGCGCCCGATGATTCTGTGGAAGTATTCGATCCAGAAACCTGAAATCGTAATAAGCTGGCGATTTCAGTCATCGATTTACCATCTTTTTTAAGCTGCTGAATTTGCTGAATGCGTGAAAGCGTTTCTGGGGGAAAGTAGCCAATTTGTCGAGCCTGTGACTTGCTTTGTGCATCAGGCTTTTTTATCACGGGCCGTGGGATGAGCCCCATTGTAATGTAGTTATTTAATGTGGCACGTGAAACGCCGGTGGCTTCCATTAACGTTAAACTGGTATACATGGTGGGATGCAATCATTATTATTTAGACAGTACAATAATGACTTAGACAGATTAAACAAGCAACAACAAAACTCACTTTA
>JBCKUK010000066.1:0-5033 GCA_038924905.1 Methylophilaceae bacterium
CTCAATATGCTGGTCCTGGCGATGACGCTCGCTCTCAATGGACTTCCATAGCTCAGGGTCGGCGATACTCAAATTTTTTGCTGCGCTAAACATGACTGGATTTCCGGGAACTAAATAATGAGCGAGATTTTAACATGCCCAAGCTCAGCACAGAATGCCGCGCTATAATCTGAGTGTCATGATACGCGAGGGAGTAAGCCATGAAATGGACTGACATACAGCAAATTGCAGAAGCGCTTTGCGACGAGCACACAGAGGTTGACCCACCAACCGTCCGTTTTACCGACTTGCACCGTTGGGTAATGGAGCTGGACGGCTTTGATGATGACCCCAATAGGGGTGGTGAAAAGATTTTGGAAGCAATTCAGCAGGCCTGGATAAACGAAGCCTGAACGCCCTCATGCAGCTACCTAAAGAAATCTTCAAGGCCTATGACATCCGCGGCATTGTCGGCAAAACCCTCACCGCAGAAATTGTAGAAACAATCGGCCACGCTATTGGCTCTGAAGCCAGCGCACGCCGCCAGACACAAATCTGCATTGGTTACGATGGCCGTCTTTCCGGCCCGACGCTTGCAGCAGCCTTGTCGCGTGGCATCCGCAAAAGTGGCGTGCATGTCATCAATCTCGGCATGGTCGCGACCCCGATGGTCTATTTCGCCGCCCACCATCTCGGCACCCATTGCGGCGTCATGGTCACCGGCAGCCACAACCCGCCGGACTACAACGGCCTGAAGATAGTGCTGGCCAGTGAAACGCTTTCGGGTGAGGCGATACAAGGCTTGCGGCTACGCATTGAACAGGGGCAGCTATTCGATGGCAATGGCACGCAAAGCGATTACGACATCGCGCCGGAATATATCGCCAGAATTGCCGCTGACGTTAAATTGGCACGGCCCATGAAAATAGCTGTGGATTGCGGCAACGGCGTAGGTGGGGCTTTTGTCGGCAAGCTTTATGGGGTGCTGGGTTGCAAGGTCGAAGAACTGTTTTGCGAAGTGGATGGTCATTTCCCCAATCACCACCCCGACCCTTCCGCGCCGGAAAATTTAACTGACTTGATTGCCGCGCTAAAGAATGGTGACGCTGAAATCGGCTTGGCCTTCGATGGCGATGCCGACAGGTTGGGCGTAGTCACCAAAAACGGCAACATCATCTACCCCGATCGCCAGCTATTGCTGTTTGCGGAAGACGTATTAAAGCGTGACAAGGGCGCCACAATTATTTATGACGTGAAATCCACACGCAAGCTGGCCCCGTGGATCAAGGCGCGTGGCGGGGTGCCGCTGATGTGGAAAACTGGGCACTCGCTCATCAAGGCCAAAATAAAACAAACCGGCGCAGCACTAGCTGGCGAAATGAGTGGCCACACCTTTTTCAATGACCACGCCGCAGAACAAAAACCCCGCTGGTACGGCTTTGACGATGGCCTCTATGCCGGAGCACGCTTATTGGAGATTCTCAACCGCTCCGATGACCCATCGGCCGTATTAAACAACTTGCCGGATAGTGTCAGCACGCCGGAGCAGCATATCCAGATGAGCGAGGGCGAGCCGCATAAACTCATCGCGGCGCTACAAAAAACTGCCAAATTTGAAGGCGCGACAGAAGTCATCACCATCGACGGCCTGCGCGTGGAATATCCGGATGGTTTCGGCCTGATGCGCCCTTCCAACACCACACCGGTGATAGTGCTGCGCTTCGAGGCGGATAACGAAGCAGCGTTGAAGCGCATACAAGCCCAATTCAGGCAGATTATCCTGGCTGCTGCGCCGCAAGTGACTCTACCTTTTTAAAGTAACGCTGCCCTTTTAAATGTCTAAAAATACCATCGTTGTCAGTATCATCTGGCTGGCACTCGCTGGCGGTATCTACTACTTGATGGATGGCATCATCAACCCCAACAAGGCTGCGCTGCTTGGTAATGACCGGACAGTGACTTTGCAGCGCGGCGCAGATGGCCATTACCGCGCCGAAGCCATGATTAACGGCGTCAAGGTGGAGGTGCTGGTAGATACTGGCGCAACTGGCGTTGCCATCTCGGAAAAAGTCGCGAACAAGCTGGGCCTGAAAAGCCACTCGGCGATTCGCACCAGCACCGCCAATGGCGATACTGTTGCTTATATGACGCGGCTTGATTCGGTCAAACTAGGTAGCATTGAGGCGAAAGATGTAGCGGCCACCATCGCCCCCGGCCTCTATGGGGATGTGCTGCTGGGGATGTCATTCCTGAGCCGCATGGATGTGCGGCTTTACAAAGGCGAAATGACCATCAAGCAGGTGGAAGAATGACTCTGAGATGACCGAGATGACTTAGCGTTTCATATCCCGATAGAAATTCTCATGCGAACCCAAAGCTATCAGCAATAATTCAGCTGCATTGATGCTATACGACAAAAGCACTTCTTGTTTGTTGATTTTAAATTTATGAACCCTGATGCCCGCTAAATCCCCTTTTTTTGCCTCGCCGATATTCGGTTCGGCCAAAATCGCGCGCACAGCACCATCAACTTCTTTTTTATCTTTGGCGTGCAGCTTTTTTAAGGATTTGATAAATGTAGGCGTTGCCCTTACTTTCAAAGCCATTACGCACCAAATTCATATTCAGAAACTTGCCCCGCTTTCGCTTCTTCAAGTCCTAAAATAGTGTCCTGAATAAACTGCAACGGCAGATCCGGATTATCTTCAACAGCTTTGCCCAGCCGTGCCCAATACTCAATCTGCTTGGGCACAGAACGATGCTTTGCTGCGGCATGCGGCTTCGCTAAAGCAATAAGCGTTTCAGATAATTTAAGTGCAATAGACATTTTGTTGTCTCTCCTGGAAGAATGGTTGCATTTTATACCGAAAAGTAACCTTTTACAACCTAGGATTAATTCCCTCCCCATTTAGACCGTAAAGGTCTTCATCGCTCCAGTAAGCGCTGAAACGCAAACTGGAAGCGCGACAGAGGGGGAGGATTGAGCGTCTTGATACATTTGACCCCTGTCCTTGGCGCCTGACTTGCCACGTAGTGGCATAGCGAAGGCGGACAAGACCCATGCGGTCTACCCTTCCCCCTCGGTAAGGGGAAGGAGGATTATTTTAGAGGAGTAGCCTGAATTTTAGGTAATCACCGTCGGCGTGTCGCGCCCGGTTCTTTGTTTTAACTCCGAAATCTGCAAGGCAATCTCGATCAACTCTGCCAGCGCCACCTGTGCATCCAGATGATGCTGGCTCACATCCGGCTCGAAGGCTTCCAGATAAATGCGTAAAGTCGCGCCTTCTGTGCCGGTGCCAGACAGGCGGAACACAATGCGCGAGCCATCGGTGAATAAAATCCGTATGCCCTGGCCCAAGCTCACACTGCCGTCTATGGGGTCGGTATAGCTGAAATCATCGCAGGCCTTAACGGTGTAACGCCTAAATTGCGCGCCGCTAAGTGCGTCAAAGCTTCCATGCAGATGCTGCATAACACCATCTGCCTCCTCAATGGGCAAGGATTCATAATCGTGGCGTGAATATACGTTGCGGCCATATTGTGCCCAGTGCGCCATCATCACATCTTTAACTGACTGCTTCACTGTTAATTGCTGCGCATCTGATTGCTGATTCGCGGCCACAATATTCAGCCAGAACAGCACCGCCCACAGGCCATCTTTTTCGCGCACGTGGCTGGAACCGGTACCAAAGCTCTCCTCGCCACACAGCGTTACCTTGCCCGCATCCATCAGGTTGCCAAAAAACTTCCAGCCGGTTGGCGTTTCAAAACACGGTATGCCAAGAGCAGCCGCCACACGGTCAGCCGCGGCGCTAGTCGGCATCGAACGCGCAATGCCAGCTATGCCTTTTGCGTAGCCAGGTACTAGCTTGGCATTGGCAGCAATCACTGCGAGGCTATCTGATGGCGTAACAAAAAAGTGGTTGCCAAGTATCATGTTGCGGTCGCCGTCGCCATCGGATGCGGCGCCAAAATCCGGGGCGTTGTCTCCGTATAAAATCTCGACCATTTCATGGGCGTAAGTCAGGTTAGGGTCGGGGTGGCCACCGCCGAAATCCTCCAGCGGCACAGCATTCATTATGCTGTCCTCCGGTGCGCCCAAACGGTTAAGCAAAATCTCGCGTGCGTAAGGCCCATTCACCGCATGCATGGCATCAAATTTCATGCGGAAACCGTTGCTCAATAACCCGCGAATCGCGTTGAAATCAAACAACGCTGCCATTAAATCCGCGTAGTCAGCTACCGAATCAATCACCTGCACGGTCATGCCGCCCAGGGTTGTTTCACCAATGATGTCTATGGCTACATCAGGCGCTTCTAATAGTCGGTACTAGCTGATTTTTTTGCTATTGGCAAAGATGGCATCGGTGATTTTATCCGGCGCCGGGCCGCCATTGGCAGTGTTGTATTTAATGCCAAAATCGCCATCAGGCCCGCCTGGGTTATGGCTGGCAGAAAGGATGATGCCGCCAAAGGTTTTGTATTTGCGGATAACACAGGAAGCCGCAGGGGTGGAGAGTATGCCACCCTGACCCACCAGCACAAGGCCAAAGCCATTGGCAGCAGCCATTTTCAAAATAATCTGGATGGCCTCTCGGTTGTAATAGCGCCCATCGCCACCCAGCGTCAAGGTCGCACCTTGAGGGGCATTGATCGTATCGAAAATGCTCTGCACAAAATTTTCGAGATAGTGTGGCTGCTGGAATACCGGCACACGTTTGCGCAAGCCTGAAGTGCCTGGCTTTTGGTCGTCAAATGGCCGGGTGGGGACTAATTGCACAGGCATTCCGTATTGCTCTCCAAGGTTGACACAAAGCGCCTTTATCCTGATAATTGCGCGCTCCTGAATGCAGTAATGGAACGCAGTATTGGGGGATTAGCTCAGCTGGTAGAGCAGCGGACTCTTAATCCGTTTGTCGCGAGTTCGAAACTCGCATCCCCTACCAAAATTTGTATTAAAGTCAATGTGTTACGTTAAAAATTAGTCATTTTTCTTTGCCTAAAATTGCTTACACACCGCTTACACACTTTTATCATTCACTCGCCGTCTTTTA
>JBCKUK010000067.1:0-4889 GCA_038924905.1 Methylophilaceae bacterium
ATGATCATTCTCAACACTTTTATTTTGTCCAGCCGCTACGTCATCGCGCTAAGTTTCATGCTGCTGCTGCTGCTGCTGGCCTCGTTCAGCCTGGCGTCACTGTTTAAATTCTGGCATGGGGAAACCAGAACATCTCACATCAAAAAATGGATGTTGATTGTGGCATTGGCGCTACTGAGTCTTTGCCTGATCAAAAACATATGGCCAAAAAGAGATAACTATAATTACGAACAGGATGCCGTTGCTTTTGTAAAACAACACCAGTCACAAAATGACACCGTTTTTTATGTCAGCCCAAAGGCGCGCTACTACGCTGGTGCGCCTTATTTGAGCAAGGAATATGATTTCTGGGGTTTCACTTCCAAGGCTATTAAGAATGGCTCCATCCAGCAATATGATTATCTCGTCATCAATATGGATAGCAGCTATCCGGAACGAGAAAAGAAGTTGACCGAAGCCTTAAAAAACCACCAGTTGATCAAGGAATTTATGGGGTTTAAATCCAGAAAAAAGATCATGATATTCGCCAAAAAGAATTAGCATTTTATTGGCAGAAATATAGCTTGCGCCGCTTTTGTGTACTGTCTTCCCTGGACTGTTCGCTAATCAAATCAACCGTGTTAAATACCGAGCGCAAATATTCCAGTTGTTCCAATTGCAGTTCTTTTTTCCCATTGGATTCGAATAAAAGGGTTTTCGATACCTTTCTCGTAAACTGGATGACTTCTTTCCAGTTATCAATCCACATGCATACCGACAGCAGGAACGTCACATCAACCTTCTCGGCAGGAATGAAGTCCAGAATAAGATCCAGATTCTCTTTTTCCAGATCAAAAACATAGAAATCCAGATTTGAAATTTTTGCATGGGAGCGAATTTTATTGGCTGCATTGACCAGACGGCTGTCGTAATCAATACCCACGCCATGCGCAATCTTTCCCGCAATGGAAAAAAGCATGCCGCCTTGATTGGATCCGATATCCAGCACAACTTTCCCATTGAAGTCCAGCGGCACCAGGTTGATGCGCTCCATAGGATCGCGCTGCCCGGCCAGCTTGAGCCCGTTTAAATCCAGCGTGTGGTAGCCCGCCGGAAACTCATCGCCATTATAGGCGCTTTCACTGGTTTTGGTGTAATTAAGCAGGTTGATTACGCGCGTGGTGGGCTGATCGCCGGTCATCGCATCCATTCTTGAAAAATGATATTGTTTTGCCTGTTTATTGCGCAGCATGCGGCCAAATTTCCTCAAGCCATGGATCAGATCTCTGCCTAATGGGCCCAGCAAAGGAATTTTTTTAAGTTGATTTTTCATACTAATTTTCAGAATGGTTAAGGGGTTGCGGACTTGGCTCGGAGTAGCCTGATGGTCTCTATAATATCGTAGCGTGTAACAAGTTTTGCATTCATTCTCTTCTTTAAATTGTTCTTTAACCGATGCAGCCATTGAAAAGATCGGCCAAGGGTGAGCTCCTCCACCTTATCCAGAATGAGGGCATCGTTATTATAAGCAACCAGCATGATTTCCACGACATTTTGCATAGCAGCAATACCGAGGTCTCTCACCACCCTGCGTGCAAAGGTAGCAACCTCTTTTGCGACTGCCGCGGAAATTTCCAGCGACCGGGGAAAATGCTCGAAGTCTATAAAGAAAAATTGATTGGAACGAATAATTATATTGTCGGTATTGGGGTCGGTATGAATCAGCAGCAAGTCATTGTTTCCGAGGGCGATCAAATGCCTTCTATAGTTGATTTTGAATATCCCACCTAATACTTCCAGTTTCGCCGCCAGCAAGACTTCCGGGTTCTTTAAATAATCACTCAAATTGATACCGTCAATAAATTCCATGACCACATAAGGTTCTGTTATCTCCCTGAACTCGATATCAATAATCCCGGGTACACGAAAACCAGAGGCACTCCAGTGCAGATTCTTCTCTAGCTCGAGCTCTCGTCTTGCTTCTTTTTGTTCATTGATGAAGGTCTTGATAAGCAGTTTCTGCCCATCAATTTCCTTCAGGAACAAGGTGCTATCGGTAAAGCGAACCGGCGTGAAAGAATCGAGGCTCATGATAATCGCGAGTTAACTTTCGCAAACTTTGCAGTTAATGCATTTGAACAGCGCGGGGAGATTTGGCTACTGGCGATATAGCTGGTAAAAAAAACATCCCGGCCAGCTGGCCCGACGGCATTGATACCCTGCAAACGGCGCAACATCTGATTGAAATTGCGCAACCTCCTCCCGCAACCTAGTTTCCAGTGGAAAATACTCATATCAGAAATATCAATCAGGCCAAGCTCACCCGCCGGTGTAAGCACGATGTTGCCCAGATGCAATGAGCGAAAGTATATTCCGCGCTGATGTAGATTGGCGACAAATTCGCCCAGCTGAATAAGTAGTTTTTCACTTATCTTGTTGGAGCAGACCAGCTGCCACAGCGTCTCTCCCTGCAAGGACTGATAGAGCACCGCCGTATTGGTTGAATCTTCGAAATGAAACAGTTGTTTAATAATGACGGTAGCTACGCTCAGCTTTTGCAAGCGTTCAGCATTGCGACAAAAACGGCGGGCATAGGAATAAAAATAGGCGCCACTGATGTAACTGCGAATCTGGAAGATTTTCAGAATTTGGCCATTTGCCAGCTGAAGAACCTTGATGCCCCTTGGATCTTTTTTAAGAATAACGGCACCAATGTGCATTTTTTCAAAATCATCAGGCGTTAGACGCTCACTCCTTGGCCACTCAATCAACATAACATGGCTACCCTGCCCAGAACGGTAATTTGATTGGCTTCGCAATATGCTTGCCACCCTTCAAAATCGGTCCAATCACTGAAGAAAATAAAATCCAGCCCTGCGCGCTTTGAAGCAACATGATCATAGCGGCTGTCGCCTAAAAATAGCGCTGGTTGCACGATATTACCGTGCGCCAATTCGCGCACCAGAATCTCATCTTTATTGGCTGGGCTACCATAGATACCTGCGTCAAAAAGACTATCCAGCCCACGCGCTATAAATATCTCTCGCAATTCGGTCTCGTCACCGCCAGAGATAACCATCCAACGTGCATCCCTAGTGGCAAGACGCAAATCGGATAAACCAGGAGCCAACTCACAATCAGCAAGGCGGCGCTTAACCTCACGGCCAAAATCATCAAGCAAAGATTGCATGGCAGCATCCGTGACCGGCGCTTTGACAATCTCCCGCAGAAAATACTCGAACTTTGGATAACGTGAAATGCCGCCAAGCTTTACATGATGGTCCACCAAAGCTCGAGCTTCTTTTTCATCAGCGCCATATTGCATGGCAACATCAAAATAGGCCTCGATTTTTAATTGGTTGGAATTAAGAACGACACCGTCACAATCAAATACTAATGTCTTGTAACGACTGATATCCAAATGAGGGAGCCTCTGATTAAGTCCCACATGGCCGCGACAATGGCTTTGCGGGATGAGATGCAAGGAAGGTTTTGAGGCTAATGGTTATTCCCTTAGCGAGAAGCCTGACGCAGCAGATCACCTGCAAAGCCTTAGTCCCAAGGGGGGTTGCGTTAAAAATGCGTGCTCGCTGTGTTGCACTCCTAGGTATCGTAGAGTAGCCACCTCGACACGGTATCGCGAAGCGCAGGTGCGGGAGAGGTGGTTGGGGCGCACTTCCCGCAAACGGCTGGCTACGCCAGTAACGTGTCCGTGCGCCCCCACGACCTTCGTCATGCGCCTTGCGATCATCTCATTTTTAACAGCAACGCGGTTCATGGCGGACTTAATCAGAGGTTCCTTAAGCCCTGATCGCGCTGGCTTCTTTAGCCAGTTTGGTGATATGCGCCCAATCCTTGGCTGCTACGGCATCTGCCGGCGTAAGCCATGTGCCCCCACAGACCGGAACATTAGGTAAGGCAAGAAACTGCGGCGCGGTTTCCACTGTGACACCGCCGGTTGGGCAAAATTTTACATCGGTGAATGGCCCGGCAAAACCTTTAAGCAGGTTGATTCCACCCACTGCAACCGCCGGAAACAGCTTCAGAAAAAAATAACCGTCTGTATTAGCTTGCATCACTTCACTACCGGTTGAAACACCGGGTAGCAGCGGCAGGTCTATCTCAAGACAAAACTTGCCTATCTCACTGGTATAGCCAGGACTAACAGCAAATTGGCATCCTACATTTTTTGCGGCAACTGCATCAGCGATACTGCGCACTGTGCCAGCACCTACAATAGCTTCTGGCACAGCCTCGGCAATTGCTTCCATACATTGCAATGCTACCGATGTTCTTAAGGTAATTTCCAACACCCTGATGCCGCCATCCAGCAATGCCTGCGCCATTGGCACGGCATCTTCAACCCTATTAATCACAATGACAGGGATGACGGGGCCATAGTTGGCTAAATCTAATGTGTTCATAACGCTCTCTAACTTAACTATAGAATAAATTAATTGATTTTTCAGTATGCTTAATTCTGATTAAAAATTAATTTAGGCAAAGCACTCAAGCGAAGACAGTACGTATTTGTACGACGAGCGAAAGTAACGCAGCATAAATTACATTTTCAAACGGCTTACAGCCAGGTGATGGCGCCCTCTTCGGCACTCAATACATTACGACGCATAGCGCTAAAAAGCTCACGTCCCGTACCGTGGCCATTCGCGTGCCGTTGCTCCTCTGCCATCGCGTCTGTGAATGGACCTTTGTCCTCTCGCGTACCGCGAGCCGCCCATGTGGCATCATCCACCAGCACATTTAACGTCCCAGCTATGGCATCCAAGCGGATGATATCGCCATTTCTTACTTTGCCCAAAGGCCCATCCGCCAGTGCTTCCGGGCTTACATGAATAGCCGCTGGCACCTTACCGGAAGCGCCGCTCATGCGCCCGTCAGTCACCAGTGCC
>JBCKUK010000068.1:0-4346 GCA_038924905.1 Methylophilaceae bacterium
ATTTTATACAGGATAATCACTCTCGATCCGCTAAAGGTGTGCTTCGTGGCCTGCACTACCAAATCCGGCAACCGCAGGGCAAGCTGGTGCGTGTGATAAGAGGTGCCGTGTTTGATGTAGCGGTTGATATCCGCAAATCATCACCTACCTTTGGGTTGTGTGCCGTGATAGAGTTGTCAGAAGAAAACCACCGTCAATTGTGGGTGCCAGCGGGGTTTGCGCACGGGTTTCTGGTGCTCGCAGATAATACTGAAGTTCTTTACAAGACTACCGATTATTACACTCCTGAATATGAGCGCACTATTCTTTGGAACGACCCCGTACTGGCCATTCAATGGCCAATGAAAATTGAGCCACAACTGTCAGAAAAGGACAAGCAGGGTCATTTGTTGGCAAACGCTGAAATTTACCCATAATCATATTTTGCTTGCATAACAGAAAGCATTATTGATACACTGCGTTCAATTGATGAACGCAGGGTCACTAGTGCTAACTGACGAGTATCGTTACAAGATTCTGAAGATGGTGGAAAGCAATCCAGCCATCAGCCAGCGCGAGCTTGCCGGGCAACTCGGCATCAGCTTGGGCAAGGTAAATTTCTGTCTTAAGGCCTTGGTAAACGTAGGCCTGCTCAAGGTCACCAATTTCCGCAATAACAAAAACAAGCTGGCCTACATGTACTTGCTCACGCCTACCGGTATTGAGGAAAAGGCACTCATTACGCTACGTTTTCTCAAGCACAAGCTGCATGAGTACGAAACGCTGCAACTCGAGATTGAAGAGTTGCGCCGAGATACAGCACAAAAGGATGCCACACAAAAAGAAGGTGCACGTACGTGAGCGTGAACCGCTATGCGATCATTCTCTGTGGCGGCTCCGGCACACGACTGTGGCCATTATCGGCGTGTTTCCTTCCGACCATTCGATAGAAACTAAAATGTCCGCCTACGACCAACTTCAAAGCCGACTGCTCAGCGAGCCCCACACCTACCTCGTCACCGGCGCAGCCGGCTTCATCGGCATGCACACCAGCCTGCGCCTGTTGGCGCGGGGCGACCAGGTGGTGGGCGTTGACAATCTAAACGACTATTACGACGTCACTCTGAAAGAAGCGCGCCTGGCGCGCCTCACCAGCCACCCCAACTTCACCTTCCATAAGCTGGACGTGGCCGACCGCCAAGGCATGGCAGACCTGTTTGCCCGCGTAAAGCCCCAGCGCGTCATCCACCTGGCGGCCCAGGCCGGGGTGCGCTATTCACTTACCAACCCGCACGCCTATATTGATGCCAACGTGCAGGGCTTCACCAACATCCTGGAGGGGTGCCGGCACAACGGCATCGAGCATCTGGCCTATGCCAGCAGTTCCAGTGTGTATGGCGGCAACACCAGGCTGCCATTCAGCGAGCATGACAATATCGACCACCCGGTCAGCCTGTATGCGGCCACCAAAAAGGCCAATGAACTCATGGCGCATACCTACAGCCACTTGTTTCGCTTGCCCACCACAGGCTTGCGTTTCTTCACGGTCTATGGCCCCTGGGGGCGACCGGACATGGCGCTGTTTCTGTTCACCAAGGCTATTCTGGAAGGCAAGCCGATTGACGTGTTTAACCACGGCAAGATGG
The DNA here is from genome assembly GCA_038924905.1 of Methylophilaceae bacterium. GTDB lineage: Bacteria > Pseudomonadota > Gammaproteobacteria > Burkholderiales > Methylophilaceae > JBCKUK01. Next base: position 1,626 of record JBCKUK010000068.1, read on the forward strand.
TGCGGGACTTCACCTACATTGACGACATTGTGGAAGGCGTCATCCGCGTCATCGACAAGCCGGCTGAACCCAACCCGCAGTTTGACCCGGCCAACCCGGACCCCGCCACCAGCAACGCGCCTTACCGTGTGTTCAACATTGGCAACAACCAGCCAACGCAATTGATGGAATACATTAGTGCACTGGAGACCGCATTAGGCAAAACCGCGAAGAAAAATTACTTGCCTATGCAGCCAGGAGATGTGCCTGCCACCGTGGCCAATACCGACGAACTGGACGCGTGGGTGGTCTTCAAGCCCAACACGGCTGTGCAGCAAGGCGTGGCCCGGTTTGTCGACTGGTATCGCAACTACTACAAGGTTTGAAGCGCCAATTATGAATCTTTCTATTTTTGGTACTGGCTATGTAGGTTTGGTCAGCGGCGCTTGCCTGGCCGAGGTGGGGCACCACGTGGTGTGCATGGATGTGGATCCCGTCAAAATTGAAAAGCTCAAGACCGGTATTCTCCCCATCTGGGAGCCGAGCCTTGAAGCGCTGGTAGAGCGCAACGTGATGGAAGGGCGTCTGCACTTCACCACTGATGCTGCTCATGCCGTGCAGCATGGACAAGTGCAGTTCATTGCCGTGGGTACCCCGTCGAATGAAGATGGCTCGGCCGACCTGCAATATGTGCTGGCGGTTGCCGAGAGCATCGCGCGCTACATGCAGGATTACAAGGTCATCGTCAACAAATCCACAGTGCCTGTTGGCACCGCCGACAAGGCGCAGGCCCGGGTGGCGCAGGTGCTGGCTGCGCGCGGCGTGAAGATTTCGTTCGATGTTGTCTCCAACCCCGAATTCCTGAAAGAAGGCGCCGCCGTCAACGATTTTATGAAGCCTGACCGCATCATCGTCGGCACTGAAAGTGAGCGCGCCCAGACCCTGATGCGCGAACTGTACGAGCCCTTCAATCGCAACCATGAGCGCACCATCTTCATGGACGTGCGCAGCGCAGAGCTGACCAAATATGCCGCCAACGCCATGCTGGCCACCAAAATCAGCTTCATGAACGAAATGGCCAACCTGGCCGAGCGACTGGGGGCAGATATCGAGGAGGTGCGCAAAGGCATCGGCGCAGACCCACGCATTGGCTATCACTTCATCTACCCCGGCTGTGGCTACGGCGGCAGTTGCCTCCCAAAGGACGTCAAGGCGCTAGTCCACACGGCACAGCAGGTTGGCTACAACGCCCAGTTGCTGCAGGCAGTGGAGGCGATCAACGACACCCAGAAGACCGCACTTTTTTCCAAGCTAGCGGCGCATTTTGGCGGCGAGGCCCAACTGGGCGGCAAAACTATTGCTGTCTGGGGACTGGCCTTCAAACCCAATACCGACGACATGCGCGAGGCACCGAGCCGCACCCTGATGGAGGCACTGTGGCAATCCGGGGCCATCGTTCAGGCGTATGACCCCGTAGCCATGGAAGAGGCTGAGCGTATCTATGGCAAGCACGCTGGCCTGACCCTGTGTGGCGACAAATATGCCGCGTTGCAGGGTGCAGACGCACTGGTTATTTGCACCGAGTGGCAGCAGTTTCGCGTGCCTGACTTTGCTGAAATGGCGACGCGCATGCGCAGCAAAGTCATTGTGGACGGGCGAAACTTGTATCAGCCACATAAGCTTCAGGCGGAAGGGTGGACCTACTTTTCCGTGGGGCGCACGGCTACATCAAGCGCGACTACGCATCGTATGGCGGAACCATGGGGTTCAGATGGTCGCCCATGACCTGGCCCAAGCCAAACAGCACGCGCCGCCCCTATTATTTTTGGCAAGGTAACTGTATAATTTATTGGGGTAAGCCCCCTGCTTTTCCGGGGGACTCAGTTAGGTTTGAGTTGATTGAACTGTAGGAGGAAGCCATGAATTTCAAGGTGACATTGGATCGTGACGAAGATGGTATATGGATTGTGGAATGTCCGGCCATCCCAGGGTGTGTCAGCCAGGGAATGACGCGCGAGGAGGCAATGGGCAACATTCGGGAGGCCATCCAGATGTGTTTGGAGGTCAGGGCTGAACAGGGTCTGCCGCTGACTGTGGAGACATGCGAAGTTGAAGTGGCACTCTGATGCCAACGCTTCCGGTTCTGAGCGGGCGCGAAGTGGTGAGGGTGCTGGTTTCAATGGGCTGGACAGTTACCCGGCAGCGGGGCAGCCATATCATTTTGACCAAGCCGGGCGAGCCAGCGACGTTGTCTGTACCAGATCATAAAGAAGTAGCTCGTGGAACACTGCGCAGCCTGCTGAGATCAGCAAATCTGACCACGAACGAATTTGTGGCTCATGTCTAAGTGGCGAATATGGGGGGCGGACCCTCATGCCACAAGTTTAAGCGCCCGTTTTGCCCGGATTTCCTCGCGTGCGATGTGGCCAAGATGCAACAAGATGCAAGATGCAAGATGCAAGATGATGGCGACATCGCCCCTCGCCCCTATTTTTGCCTTTGCTTTAACTTGAACCTTGAACCTTGAACCTGTCTTTTGCCTTGAACCTTGGTAGAAAAATGGCGCGATTTGAAGAGTTGGATGTATGGAAGCGAGCGGCGCGGCTCAGTGCCGAGCTATACAAAACCCTTGCCGATCTTCGTGATTTTGGTTTTCGTGACCAGATTACCCGCGCAGGCCTCTCTGTTCCCTCCAATATTGCCGAAGGGCACGAACGCGAGTCTTTCAAGGAAATGGCTAAT
>JBCKUK010000069.1:0-4293 GCA_038924905.1 Methylophilaceae bacterium
ATATGAATTTTCTCGGGCAGAATGTGATTTTTGAATTTGTCTTCAAACACCATGATGGTGTCAAAGGCGAGCGAGCCGCAAATAAGAGTATTCATAGAAAGCTTGGGATGTGTTTTAGAAATAAAACATATTATTCGTAGGCAAGCTCATACAAGCAAGCTGGAAATGAAGGCTTAATTCTTAAGCGCGCTATTGATCAGGATCGTAGCTGCTTTTTTTGCGTATTTAATTGCACCGCAGCCGCGTTTCATTTGCTCGGCTTGCATCGCGCCTTCTATCAGCAGGGATAACTGTAAGGCCAGGCCGTCGGCATCCCTTACCCCGGCTTCTACGGCCAGCCCAGCCAGATATTGTCTGAATTGGCGCGATTGTTCGGCGGACAAACGATGCACGGCATTTTCTTCATCCGGGAATTCGGCAGAAGCTTTAATAAACGCCATACCGCGAAAGTCTGGCGCTACCACCCACTCTTCGATGAAATCGAACAGTTTTTGCAGTTTCTCGGCAGGTTTCTTGGTGTTTTTTGTGAGTTTGTCACTGAGCCAGTTTTCAAAATCCTGATGATTTTTTTGCAAAACTTCCAGAATCAAATTTTCTTTAGAGTGGAAGTATTTATACAGCGTCATTTTGGTGGTGCCAGCGACGGCAACGATGGTATTCACGCCGGTTGAATTGATGCCACGGGTCTGAAAAAGATCAGACGCCACATGCAATATTTTTTCGCGTAGGACAGACATATTCTATGTGAGCAACCCTGATTGAACGTAATTATGAAATAAGTATGGGGTATATTTACAGGTCTGTATAGAGCAAACCTGATTTATTGTAGATACCTGGCTGCCAGACTGGTCACTAACCGACGGAGTTTTTCATCAGCATGGGCGTGTAATTGCAGCGCACTTTTTTCAAAAGTTGCGCAACCAGGGCTTGATCGGCGGCATTAGTAGATATCTGCCCGCCCCGACTACACTGGTCAGATAAACCGCCTTTTGGGAGTCGGGCAGCTGCAGCGCCTCAGGATACTGACACTCCCCTTTACGCATTTGCTCGATAACGGCAAACAGTGCTGCAGTTTGCTCCGGACTTGCTTCCACAGATTTGGCCTTGGCAGCAGACACAAGGTCGGCAGGCGTAACCGCAACCATATGGGTTGGGGTGCTGGCTTTATTGCTAAATGAATCAACCGTATTAAATAGTTGCATGCTGGCAATGCCAGCTACAAAAAACAGGCTGGCTACCATGGCGTAGGCTGAACGTTTGCTGGTAAAACGGCGTTTTTCTGTTTGCGCCTGAATTAGCGCCTGGGCAACCTGTTTTGCATGCTGACTGGCAGCACAGCCGGGTGAGCGCAACTCTTCTTGCAGCATGCTCATGGCCAGAAAATAAAGTTGCTGGGCAAGCGAGTCAGGCTCCTGTGCACCGCTGGCAGTGGCCTGCGCTATCAGGTATTCGAGAAAAGCCTGTGGGTGGTCGCTATGGATTTCTCCATTGACTTCTCCAAGTTCGATTTTCTCGCGCATGTGGGGAGCATCTATCCAATCAGCAAGAATATCAAACAAGGCGAGCAGGCGCTCACGCGGTGTGGCACCTGCCTTTTTCAGCATTCTTAAAAACCAGGAAGAGTTGAGAATATCCATGTTAGGCAATCAGTTAGAAGGGTTTAACTTCCACCAATATTATAATTGCAATCAGCACAATCATGGGCACTTCATTAAACCATCGGTAGTAAATATGGCTGTGTTGATTGCGATCATGTTTAAAATCCAGCAATAATTTTCCGCAATAAACATGGTAAGCCACCAGCACAGCAACCAGTGCCAGTTTGGCATGTAGCCAGCTGCCACTAATGCCATAGTCCAGCCATAGCCATAATCCGGAGGCTATTGTCAGAACACCACCCGGCGTCATGATGCCGTAGAACAGCTTACGCTCCATAATTTTGAAGCGCTCATTGCTGGCAGCATCGCTGCTCATTGCATGGTAAACAAACAGTCTGGGCAGATAGAACAGGCCGGCGAACCAGGTCACCATAAAAATGATGTGCCAGGCTTTAATCCAGAGCATTAGCCGGGCTTTCCTGTACTGCCCGGTTTTGCCAGTTGCTCATCCAGCGAGTGATGCAGCGCAGTAAAGTCGAGTTCGCCGATGACACGCTGAATAATTCGGCCTTGCTTATCCACAATAAAGCTGGTGGGTGTCAGGCGCACATCTTCAAAGCGGCCTGCAATCTCGCCATATCCGTCATGCATCACCGGAAAGGGAAGGGCATTTTTCTGCGTGTAGTTCAGTACATGGCTGGGCGGGTCGTAGTACATGGCTACTGCTATGACCTCAAAGCCATGGGGCTGATATTGCTTGTAGGTTTCAATCAGTTGCGGCATTTCGGCGATGCAGCCGGGGCAATCTGTTGCCCAGAAATTCACCAATACGACTTTGCCTTTCAGCGCAGACATCTTGATAGCCTTACCCTCTATCGTGATGAAGGTGACGTCAGGCGCCAGCGTTTTTTTGGTGAGCGAAAACACCAAAAAGGCCAGCAGGAAAATGGCGACAAGCGGAATAATAAACTTGCGAGGTGAGGCAAAAAATTGTTTCATGGCAGTTTGTTTAGAGCCTTCCGTCCAGAATTATCAACGTTGTTTGCACGATTTTACCACCTTTGGCCGGCACACCGAGCCGCCTTGTTGCTGTGTCTTGCCATGATATAATCGCGCTTTAGTTCGTCTTATACTATCCATGACTGCCCGCTTACGCAAAATCCCTTATAACTACACCTCCTTCTCCGACCGCGAAATTGTGATTCGGTTTCTCGGCGAGGAAATCTGGAATGTATTAAATACACTCAGGGATGAGCGCAAAACTGGTCGTTCTGCTCGCATGCTGTTCGAGGTGTTGGGCGATTTGTGGGTGGTAACACGCAATCCCTATCTGCAGGATGATTTGCTGGCAAATGCCAAGCGCCGCAAGGCGCTGATTGATGCGCTGCATCATCGCATCAAGGCTATCGAGGAGCGTAGCGGCGGCAACCCGCTGGTGCTTAAGCTGGTGGTTGCAGCACGTCAGGCCGTTGCCGCATTTGAAAACGAATTTCGTTTTACCGAGAATCTGCGCAAAAAAGCGCTGGCAAAACTTGGTCGCATTACGCGCTTGGGTTACCTTCTTTTCAGGCAGTTAAAAGAAGGTAACTAGCTGTCAGGCTACCCCCGACGAACTTGTTTTTATTTGCGACAGCAAATAAAAAGGCGACCTCGGTCGCCTTTTTAACTAGAACAGCAAATCTATTCGAGATTTGCGTGAATTGCCCTCATACCATCTTCAGTAAGGTTCTTGTCGTGCACAATGCGCGAAATCACAGCTTCCAGGAACATCAGGGTAGAAAGCTCAAACACGCTGCCCATCGGCATACCAAACACTTTGCCGAAGCTATCATCATTGCCAACCTGACAGACCAAATCAGCCAGCTCTGCCATTGCTGATTGCTTTTTCATTGAAATCACGGCAATTTGTGCGCCTACTGATTTTGTTTTTTTGAGCAGGGGCATCAGGGTTTCTGTACCGCCGGAGCCGGAGATAACAATGAGCAGGTCGCCACTCTGGATGCTGGGGGTCACAATTTCACCGACCATGGAAACGTGGTAACCGGAATGTGTAAGCCGCATTGCAAAGAATCTGGAAACCAGGCCGGAACGGCCAGCGCCAGTGACGAATATGCGTTTTGCTTTTTCGACAATATCAATCAGTTTTCCTTCAAGGCTGGTGTCAGTGACTTGCAGTACGCTTTCCAGCTTGTCCAGAATGAGTTTCTGATGCTTGTTTTTCAGGTCTGTTGGCATGTTATAAATCTCCTTAAGAATTATCGATTATGAATTATCAATACGCTATTTTCACCCAAATGGCAAATGAAAGACAATAGCTAGCCAGGTGCGATGGGTAGCAGTTTAAAATGGCAGAAAAAGTGCGGTGGCCAGATTTTGCATCACTCTTGAAATCAACCGCTGCGATTTCTCCGCAAGGCCGATGGCGTAAAGATCGGTGCGACCAATAATCTTTCCAAACTCGCGTTCAAAACTGAGGTTACGATCAACGTCATTGATTTCGTTGGTGAGCAGATAGAGCTGGCCCTGTTCGTCGTGTGCATTGGAGAGCTTCCAGACGGCGATTTCAACATTGCGCGAAGCGTTGTAGATATTTTGCGGGTCCAGACTATCAGTTAGATAAAATTCGCTCTTGCCGCCGTGTGCCTTGATAAGCATGGTCTGCAGGCCGACAATGAAGGGCAGTACGCGGTCGCCC
>JBCKUK010000070.1:0-4191 GCA_038924905.1 Methylophilaceae bacterium
TTTAAGTTACCTCAATAAAACAAATAGCTTATTTGGCTAGCATGCCTGACAGTTTGCCAGAAAGCATGCCAAACGCTGCGCCTAGCACTGTAGACAAGGCAATCACAAGTACTGGGTTTGTCATGTCCATCGCGGTCACACTACCAGCAGCATCGCCAGATTGCAGTACATAACCGGCGGTTGCCGCATAGCCATATACGTTTGCCGGTACGACAGAAAGCAAAGTATTGCCTGACACAATCACCAGGAAGAAAACCGTAACACCGACATATACTGCTGCTGCAACTGCGCCTTCAGGCAGGCCGACAGGATTGCTTCCGACCAGCCACAAGGCGATGCCAGCGATTACTGCCCCGAAAATTATACCAGCAATGGTTTTTTGCAACGCTGCTGTATCTCCACCAGTATGAAAGTAACATCCCCAGGCAATAAAACCAGCCCAAACCAGAACATAGCCGGCGAGCGGACCTAGTGCCAGAAAAGCCCAGACACCACCAAGTACAGCAATACTTAATGCTAATGCAAGTAACTTAGACATACATTCCTCCCTTACAGGTTAAATGGAATTGCAGCGGATGGATTGAATATATCTAATAATTTTTAGTCCATTTGATGCTTTCCCTGCATCAAATCCGCTAAAGCAGATAGTAGTATGAAAATGGAATAAAATGTAAACTTTTGCACTGGTTCCGTATCTGGTAAATTGCGAATAGCAGCAAAGGCGAATAGCCGCGCGCCGTTACAACCCAATTGGGCGATAGCTCCAGTGTTTACGCCATGCACCGAGCACCATGTTTGGATATTGAGGCTGGCCCAAGCTGCCGTTATAACGCCCTAATGCGCGGTACAAACCCCCGCGTTCTATATCTATGTAGTGACGCAAAATGGTACAGCCATAGCGCAAATTAAGCCGCAAATGAAATAGATTGTGGTCTTTTGTGCCTATGCTTCGCACCCAAAACGGCATGACCTGCATAAAACCGCGGGCGCCCGCTGACGAAACCGCATATTTCTTAAAGCCACTTTCTACCTGGATCAGCCCCAGAACCATCTGCGGATCCAGTCCTGCGCGTGTCGCTTCATACCCCACTGTACGCAGAAAATCCTCGCGCATGGCTTGGTCAGGCATGCGTTGTTTCAGACGGCTGGACATTTCTGCCAGCCACAACCTGCCTTCAATTTCACTTGCAAACGCCAATCGCGGCGCGGCGCTATCACTAATGGATTTTTGCATCTGCGCCTTGACGCTATTGGATAGCGGCTCTTCTGCCTGGTTGCCGGCCAGCACATTCGCCACAAACAACAACGATAGCCATGCAATTAATCGGCTCAAATTACTTTTTCGCATAATACTTTTCGGACTAAATCCACAATATCACCCAGGGCGACCGCCTGCGCTTCAATGGCAGTGCGCGCCTGGTATTCAACCTGTCCTTCTTTCAGACTACGCTCACCTATGACAATACGGTGTGGGATGCCAATCAGCTCCAAATCTGCAAACATGACGCCTGGCCGTTCACCACGGTCATCCAGCAAGACATCAACACCGACACCCTGCAATTTTGCATACAAGTCAAGTGCGGCGGCTTTCACGACTTCGCTCTTATCCATACCTATGGGCGCTACCGCTACTTCAAATGGCGCAATACTGACAGGGAAAACAATGCCGCGCGCATCGTTGTTTTGCTCAATGGCCGCAGCAACAATGCGCGACACGCCTATGCCATAACAACCCATTTCCATCATTTGCGTTTGGCCATTTTCGTCCAGATAGGTTGCATTCATGGCTTGCGAATATTTTGTACGTAATTGAAAAATATGTCCAACTTCAATACCACGACACAATTCCAGCGGACCTTTGCCATCCGGGCTGGCATCGCCCGCCGCCACATTGCGAATATCGGCAACCAACACAGGTTCTGGCAAATCACGGCCAAAATTCACGCCTGCCAAGTGATATTTAGGCTTATTTGCGCCACAAACAAAATCGCTCATGGTAGCCACCGTTCTATCTGCAATCACCGTCACCTGTTTGCTCACACCTACAGGCCCGATAAAGCCGGGCGGGCAATTAAGGTTGGCGCGAATTTCTTCTTCTGTGGCAAATCTAAAACCACTCAACCCTTCCAGCTTGCTTAACTTCACTTCGTTTAGATTGTGATCGCCACGCAACAAAGCCAGATAAAACTTTTCATTGGCAGGCTCGTCTTTTGCCATCAAGGCAATCGCTTTTACGGTGTGCTCTAGCCCGATACCCAGTAAAGCGGCCACATCTTCACAAGTGGTTTGCTTAGGCGTTTCTACCTCATGCATGGTTTCGGTTGGCGAAGCACGGCTGTGATTTGGTGCTACAGCCTCGGCCAATTCTATGTTCGCCGCGTAATCAGAACTTGGGCAGTAGGCCAAGGCATCTTCACCTTCGCCCGCCAGCACATGAAATTCATGTGAGCCTTCGCCGCCTATTGCGCCAGTATCCGCACGTACAGCACGGAACTTGAGCCCTAAGCGATTGAATATAGTGCTGTAGGACTGATGCATGATGGCATAAGTTTCTTCCAGAGAGGCAAGATTGGTGTGGAAAGAATAGGCGTCTTTCATCACAAACTCGCGTGCACGCATCACGCCAAAACGCGGACGGATTTCATCACGGAATTTAGTTTGAATCTGGTAAAAATTTAGCGGAAGCTGCTTGTAAGAACGTATTTCTTTACGAGCGATGTCGGTGATGACTTCCTCGTGTGTAGGTCCAAAACAAAAGTCGCGCTCATGGCGATCTTTAATTTTAAGCATCTGCGGGCCAAATGCTGCCCAGCGCCCGGTCTCTTCCCACAATTCTTTGGGCTGCACGGCTGGCATCAGCAGCTCCAGCGCACCCGCTTTATTCATCTCATCACGCACAATCGCTTCAACTTTGCGTAGCACACGCAAACCCAGCGGCATCCAGCTATAAAGCCCTGAGCCCAGGCGTTTAATCAAGCCGGCGCGCAACATCAAGCGATGGCTCACCAGCTCTGCCTCTTGCGGAGCCTCTTTTTGAGTCGCTAGAAAAAACTGGGATGCACGCATGAACACTTCTTTTTAAAACATCGTTAAGGGCGGATTTTATAGCGAAATCAATAAATAACGAAATCGGCAACCACTTAATACAGACTAATGGGCGGCAGTATTGGTGGGCTTCCAACCAGATTGCCATAATGCCAGCGGAATTATGACGGCGGGCTTGCCGTTATCGTAAAACCAGGAATCGACTGCATAGCTTTTGTCGCCTGATGAGCTGGCCTGTTTTTCTCTAATAACTGCCGTGCTGTGTGGCCAACCGTTAAAAAAGAAACCTCGCGTTTTAGTATCCAAAATCTCGTGAAATTGAAACAAGCCAGCCTGCGCCATCAACTTCATATAGGTAGTGGAATTTGTCGCTTCATCATTGCAATCCAGCTGGCCGCGATAAGCGTTATTGCCAAACGTTCCCCCACGGTCAGTACTGGTGCCGGTTTTGTCCCCAACTATACCTTCAATAACGCCTATGGCTTGCGCGATTTTGCTGCGTTCCTGCTCAGCATCTTGTGGCTTTGGGTCAAAAATCGCTGAACTTTCTGCCATTCAGCTTGCGTTATCGACATATGGCTTATGTCAGCGCAACCACCTCCATGGCACATATCAAAACTGGCTAACTTAGGCTGCTGATGTTGAATGCGCGTAATCGTATCGCCATCCGCAAAAGCTGGTGCAGTCGCAAACAATATAACCAGACTAAATAACCAGCGGTTTGTCAGGTAATTCATTTTCTTTTTTTGCACTCACAGGAAAGTGTTGTTTAAGTGCTGTGCCAATTTGCTCAATGCCCAGCAAAACGCCACTCTCAAACTCACCACGGCGAAATTCAGCTTCCATCTGCCTGCAGATTGCCTCCCAGCCTTGTGCGCCAACAAGACGATGAATGCCGCGGTCTGCGACAATTTCCACGTCGCGGTCAGCCAGCAGCAAGTAAATCAGAACCCCATTATCCTGCGCGGTATCCCAAATATGCAATTGTGAAAACAGCTCGATCGCGCGTGTTCTTGGTAGCTTTCCTTTGAAAATTTCCAGCGGATGCAAATCAGCCTCCACCACAAAACGAATCTCGCCCGAATGCATATTTTCATTTTTATTGATTGCCTGCTCAATATTTTGTAACGCTGTCTTTGAAAGATG
>JBCKUK010000071.1:0-4138 GCA_038924905.1 Methylophilaceae bacterium
GCCTACACCAATATTGCCACGGTAAAGCTGTTCTCCCATGCCGGGCGCGAGGCTGGTTATGCGCGGGCAGTGATGCAGGATTTTCTGAAAACAGTGCATGGCCAGATGCGATTGGTCACCAGTGTCGAAGTCACCAATCAAGTGATGGGGATGCTGCTTATTATCGGTAGCGTTGGTATGGCGCTGCTGTTATGGACAAAAGGGCAATTGGGGATAGGAGGAGTGGCCGCGGTTACTGCCATGGCGCTACGATTGACTGGCATGTCGTACTGGATCATGTGGGAAATGACCACCTTGTTTGAGCAGGTGGGCACGGTGCGAGATGGTATCAATACCTTATCGCGCAGGCATCTGGTCACGGATGTGCCGGATGCAAAACCGCTACAGGTCAAGCATGCGGATATCAAGTTTGAACAGGTAAGCTTTGGCTATGGCGGCAGTGTGGCCATTATCGACGGTTTTTCATTACATATTCGCCCCGGTGAAAAAATCGGGTTGGTTGGCCGTTCTGGCGCTGGAAAATCTACTATCGTTAACCTGTTGCTCAGGTTTTATGATGTGGAGCAAGGCCGCATACTGATTGATGGGCAGGATATCAAACAGGTCACGCAAAACAGCTTGCGTGCCAATATCGGTATGGTTACCCAGGACACTTCACTGCTGCATCGCTCTGTCAGGGACAACATCCTCTATGGTCGGCCGGATGCTACCGACGTCAACATGATTGCCGCTGCCAAGCGCGCTGAAGCACACGACTTTATATGGGCATTATCCGATCCCACGGGGCGTACCGGTTATGACGCACATGTCGGTGAGCGCGGGGTGAAGTTGTCCGGTGGGCAGCGCCAGCGCATAGCCATAGCGCGCGTGATGTTGAAAGATGCGCCTATTCTTTTGCTGGATGAAGCTACCAGCGCGCTGGATTCCGAAGTGGAAGCGGCAATCCAGTCCAGCCTGTATCGGCTGATGGAAGGCAAAACGGTGGTGGCGATAGCCCACCGTTTATCCACCATTGCCGCGATGGACCGCCTGATTGTGATTGATAAGGGTGCTATTGTGGAAGAAGGCAATCACCAAAGCCTGCTGGCGCTTGGCGGCCTCTACGCGCGCTTATGGGCACACCAAAGTGGTGGATTCCTGGGCGAAGATGCCTGATACTTTAACCAGCCGTGAGCCGCCATAGTGATGTCACCTCAGCAGCGCGTGCAGCGTGCAGCGGGTCAGTTGCATCGGCAGCTTTGGGGTGATCGGGCTTGGCATCTATCCTTGCCACGACTTTTAATCCAGCTGCGGCGATGGCCACAAGCAACTCGTCTCTGGCCCTTAATCCCAGGTGTTCAGCAAGGTCTGACAATATCAGCCAGCCCTCACCTTTGGGTTCCAGATGTTCGGCTAAACTACGCAAAAAGCCGCGCAACATTTTACTTTCAGGGTCGTAAATTGCATGCTCCAGCGGTGAGCTGGGACGCGCCGGGACCCACGGCGGATTGCACACGATAAGTGCAGCCTTGCCCTGAGGAAAGAGATTCGCTTGCAGGATTTCTACCTGCTGGCTTAGCTTGAGGCGTTCGATGTTTTCGCTGGCACATAGTAAGGCCCTGCTGTCCTGATCAGTGGCCACGATGCGCTTGACGCCGCGCTTGGCTAACACGGCCGCCAGCACGCCGGTGCCGGTGCCAATGTCAAAGGCCAGTTCTGTAGAAAGCAACGGCGCTTCGGCCACCAGATTGACATATTCGCCACGAACTGGCGAAAACACACCGTAATGCGGATGGATGCGACCACCAAGCGCAGGAATAACAACACCTTTTTTGCGCCACTCATGTGCGCCGATTAAGCCCAGAACTTCGCGCAGCGAGACGATGCAAGGTTCTTTGCCCTCGCCATAGGCTTCCATGCAGGCTTGCCGCACGTCTGGCGCACGACGCAGAGAAATGCTGTAATCGGCAGCCAGAGGCAACAGTAACATCCCCAGCGTACGCGCCCGCTGCGACTGTGCCTGACGGTGAAGATGAAAAACTTCGCTCGGCGAGATATTTGATTTGGGCGGTCTACGTTTGGCACGTCTTGGCTTACGGTCTATGCGCCTGGATAAAGCCTGCAATAATTGGCGCGCGTTTTGAAAATCGCCTTGCCACAACAAGGCAGTGCCCTCGCTGGCCAAGCGATACGCGGCGTCGGCGTTGGTGCCGTCATCGGCAATCACCACGCGCTTGGGTGCCAACACCCCGCTCTCCGAATGCCAGCGGGTGAAGCGAGTTTCGTCTTTTTCTACCCAAGTAATTACTTCGTTAACCAATTTTATTATCCAATACAGCGCAAATGCTTATATGTAAGGCAGCATTATAAAGGCTGGGGCTGTTTATAAGCGGAAACCCTGAATGGGTGCATCCCTGTTAAAATTCTGCTCATGTCGCCAAGCTACAAACTATTCTGCAAATCTGGGCGCTGGGTTGCATTGTTGTTATTTGGCTTAAGCTGCCCGGTGCTTGCGCTTCAGCTTGCCACAGGCGAGCCGGTGGTCAAACCAATAGTGGCAGTTGGCACGGTGGAGCTTGCTTTCACTCCAGGGCAGGATGGCGCTGGTTTGATTATTCGTGCTATTCAAAAAGCACGTAAGCAGATTCTGGTGCAGGCGTTTTCTTTTACCCATGACGGTATTGCGCAGGCACTGATTGCCGCGCATCATCGTGGAGTTGAGGTGAAACTGATTGCGGATCGCGAGCAGACTGAAAGTATGCAGCACGGACAGGTGCCTGTGATGGCGGCGGCGGGGGTGCAGGTGTGGCTGGATGGTGAGCACCAAAGCGCTCATAACAAGGTGATGGTGATTGATGCCGATAGCGCGGACGCGACGTTGGTGACCGGTAGTTACAATTTTACCAAAGCAGCGGAATATAAAAATGCTGAGAATGTACTGGTCATACATGGTAATCGAGCGCTGGCAGAAGCATACGAAGCCAATTGGCGCCGTCATTTGCTGCATGCCAAGCCTTTTGTAGTCAATAGTAAAGAATTGGATAAGAGGAGCTGAGATGAAAGAACTTGAAGCAGACCTGAATGGCAAAGGTATGCGCATTGGCATTGTGCTGTCGCGCTTTAACAAGGATGTTGGCGATGGTTTACTTTCGGCCTGTAGAGCTGAGCTAATCAAGCTGGGCGTGACAGATAGCGCAATTACCGTGGCCACCGTACCAGGCGCGCTGGAGACGCCATTGGTATTGCAGCACATGGCAAATAGCCAGAAATATGACGCGTTAATAGCGCTCGGCGCAATTATCAGTGGTGAAACTTATCATTTTGAAGTGGTGGCCAACGAATCTGCGCGTGGAATCTCCGATGTTCAGCTCAATAGCGGGATTCCTGTCGCCAATGCGGTATTGACGACGGAAGATGATGACCAGGCGATCGCGCGCATGGCTATCAAGGGTGCCGAAGCGGCAGCGGTGGCGATTGAGATGGCCAACTTGTTGAAACAGTTATGAGCGTCGCAGGAAAAACACAGGCTGCCGAGAAGAAGTTGGAAGGCGAAAATAAATCGGTAAAACCAGCCAAGGCCAGCAGCTCTGTGAAAACCGGAAAAAATCGGCGCAAGTCACGCGAGTTAGCCATGAAGGCCGTATACCGCAGCTTTATGAATCAATCCGAGCTGGATCAAATTCGCCGCGATATGGCAGAAGACCCGGACTTTGGTCGCGCTGACGAAGATTATTTTTGCAGTCTGTTGGAAGGCGTAAGCGCGAATATGACAGCACTGAATGAGCGCATTGCGGCTTTTGTGGATCGTAAGGTGGCGGAGCTTAGCCCGATTGAACATGCTATTTTATGTATTTCGGCCTATGAGCTTATTCACGACCCGAGCATTCCATATCGTGTCGCAATCAATGAAGGTGTGGAACTGGCGAAGCTATATGGTGGCACTGACGGCCATAAATATGTGAATGGCGTGCTGGATAAGCTTGCAGCGGAAGTGCGGCCGAATGAATTCAAGCGCTAGTCAGGTATAACAGCCTTTTCGTGTGCTAAATCATGGCTACGGCTTCTTTTTGAAAAAAATCGCGTGTAATATCGTGTGTAGCAAGATAAATAAGCAAAAAAGTGAAGTGGCAACAAAAATAGCAAAAGGAGCAGTTTTTGA
>JBCKUK010000072.1:0-4104 GCA_038924905.1 Methylophilaceae bacterium
CTTGCCAATGCTTCAAACTAAGCTGCACAGCCTGTGCGCCGTTGTATTGATTGGTCTGTAGCTGGTAAACCGCAACAATATCCTTGGGTAAAAATTCCTGTTGCCCAAAGAAGATGGCATCAAAACGTTTACCCTGTTTGACTAAACTCAGTTTCAGGTGACGCTCACCGACGATGCGTTGATCCATGACTTGAAACGCATCGCAAAAAGTAGGTTGCGGAAAGCCCTGCCCCCAAACCTGGCGCTCCATGGCGACGGCCATATCCCAATGTATTTCAGCGCTATCCAGCTCGCCATCCACTTCAATCACTGACTCCAGGTCGGCCGGGGTTAACAGGCCAGTGACAACTTTTTCAAATGACTCATTGAAGCGCTCGAAATCGGCTTCAAGTATGCTTAAACCCGCTGCCATAGCGTGGCCACCAAATTTCAATATCAAATCTGGCTGACGTTTGGAGAGTAAATCCAGCGCATCACGCAAATGCAGGCTTGAGATCGAACGGCCAGAACCTTTGAGTTGACCGTTGCCGGCCTGGGCGAAAGCAATCACCGGGCGGTGATAGCGCTCCTTGATGCGCGAGGCCAGGATGCCAATCACCCCCTGGTGCCATTCAGGGTTATACAGGCTCAAGCTATAGCGGCCTGCGGTATCCATGTCTTCCAGCGCAATATTGGCGGCGTCTTGCATATCCGCCTCGATACTGCGCCGCGCAAGATTCAGTTCGTGCAGCTGCTGCGCCATACGCCGCGCTTCTGCCGGGTCATCCGCCAACAAGCAGGCAATGCCAAGTGACATATCGTCCAGCCTGCCAGCCGCATTCAGTCTTGGCCCCACGCTAAAGCCCAAATCCTGCGCGTGGACACGACTGGCATCGCGCCCGGCCAGCTTGAGCAATGCCTGGATACCGGCGCAGCCTTTACCGGAACGGATGCGGCACAAGCCCTGCTCTACCAATATGCGGTTGTTGTCATCCAGCTTCACCAGATCGGCCACAGTGCCAAGCGCGACCAAATCCAGCAGTTCGGTCAGGTTGGGCTCCGGCTTGTCTGCAAAAGCGCCGCGCTGGCGCAGCTCGGCACGCAGGGCCAGCATGGCATAAAAAATCACGCCGACACCGGCCAGGTTTTTACTGTGGAAATCGCAGCCATGCTGGTTAGGGTTCAATATACAAGCGGCTTGCGGGGTTTCATCGCCAGGCAGGTGGTGGTCTGTCACCAGCACCGCAATACCCAGCGCATTCGCCGTCTGCACGCCTTCGACACTGGCAATGCCGTTATCCACTGTGATGATAATGTCTGGTTTGCTTTTTGCCGCGAGCACGACGATTTCCGGCGTCAAGCCATAGCCATATTCAAAGCGGTTAGGTACCAGATAATCCACTTGTGCGCCCATGCTGCGCAGGCCACGCACCGCCACTGCCGTAGCTGTAGCGCCATCTGCATCGTAATCGCCGATGACCAGCAGGTGCTTTTTGTTTTCAATGGCATCGGCCAGCAATTTGGCCATAGCGCCGTTATTGGTGAGCTTTTCAGGCGGGATCAAACCCTCAAGTGAGCTCCCCAGCTGGGATGGCTTCTCAATACCGCGCGCGGCCAGCACCCTAGCCAATGCTGGCGGTATACCGCTGTCTGCAAGTGCGGCTGCAGAGGCTTCATTAAACTCGCGCTTTACAATATTCATCATGCTAGATAAGCCTGCAAGGGCTTGGCCTTACGCCAGAATTTCCATAAATCTTGCGGTTTTATATCAACACTCAGTGCTTGATCACGCTTGGCAAAGTGCAATGTTAATTGTCTGATTTTTCCTACCCGCAACCCAGCGAGCGCAGGTGCAAACCATTTTGATTCAGCCTCTTCTGCAGTATCCAGCACCAGCCAGGTATCTTTGCAAGCTGGATTTTTGTCAGCTTGGCTGATAACACCTTCTAAATTCTCCGGCACAGCCAAACATGAGCGGTTAGCCGTTAAAGCTAAACCCTTAGCCAAAGAGTTATTGGCAAAAATGGTCTTGGGGTAGCCTTCAAACTTTGCCGGCAGCACGCCGCCGCCGGAGAGCCAAAGACTGTTCACCGCCAGTTCGCCAGCCGCTTCCCGCGCCTGATTCACTGGATGCTCGTGCAGCAACATCTGCATTTCATTGAGCAAGCGGTTCCATTTTGCTGCGCCTGCGCCCTGCGGCAGATAGGGAGTGACGTCGTGGCCTGTGGCTGTTTCAGGTAATGTAGTGCTAATTTCTGGGTTTGCATCCAGACGCAGATACCAGCCACCGGAATTATTGGCAAAGAACTCCAAACCATCCGCTGCAAAATGCTCATTTAGCGCAACTGTCAGCGTTTGGGCGTCCTGCTGCGACAAAGCCCCAGCGCTACTTAACAAAAAATAATCGCGCTGCAAAACAAAATGCGCAGGGTCAGCGCGCAGCCAATAAGCCGCTCTAGGCTGGCCGCCTTCACCCAGCCAGGCAAGCGGCGCCAGCGGCCAATCAGCCTGCTTTTTAATCCCCACCATTTGGCAAAGTATCACTTCCAGCGGATCAGGGTATTGAATATGTTTTCCCGCTACCAGCAGCCTCGCCAAGGCTGGATAAAGTGGCTTTCCATCGCTGATTAAGCGCGCCGCTTGCGAAATAAAAATTTGTAAATTCACACGGATGTCCCTTTATCAGGATGAAACTCAAGGATTAAAATAGCTGAACACCATTCCATCACTATAACTGTCATTTATGGAACTCATTCTTTGGCGCCACGCCGAAGCAGAAGATACGCAGCCTGATATGAACCGCGCGTTAACTGCCAAAGGTCACGAACAGGCTGAAACAATGGCTGCCTGGCTTAAAACCAGGCTGCCCGTCAGCACGCGCATTCTGGTGAGCCCCGCCAAACGCACCCAACAAACTGCCAGCGCATTAGGTTTGGATTTTAACACGCTGGAGTCGCTTGGCCCGGGCGCATATCCTCAAGCTCTGCTACAGGCAGCTGGCTGGCCAAACGCTGCGGGCGTGGTACTCATTGTCGGCCACCAGCCCACCCTGGGCATGGTCGCGGCGTACGCCATGACAGGTGAAGCGCAGAGTTGGCACGTGAAGCAAGCTGCGGTATGGTGGATTTCGAGCGACTTGCACGGCGATATGCAGCAATCGTTTTTGCGTTCAGTGATGTCGCCAGATTTGCTTAAAACCCCATAAAAAGCGCCCAATAAAAGGCCGCTACTTTCGTAGCGGCCTTTGCCCTGCATGGAGCTTAATACTTGTCGTTAATGGCGGTCATGACCACGGCTGTTATGCCCATGGTTGTTGTGCCAGTGGCCGCCATTTCCACCCCAGCCACCGTGATGGCCGCCTGAGCGGCTGTTAATCACAAGTAAGCCATAAAACGGCGGCGGATAGTAACCGCTGCGCTCAATAATCACGGGTGGACTATAGACATTGCGCTGGATAATCACCGGCGGGTTGTAAACGCTACGCTCCACATATTGCACAGGTTCACCGGCATTCACTGCCACATTCACGCGAATAGTATCGCCTGGAGGGCTATCCGTTACTGTCGTATAGTCACGCCCGTTATAACGATAAGTCACTAAATAACCACGATTCACGGTTTGCCAGTTGTCCATAGACACACAGCGTTCTATTGGTCGGGTAGTGGTAGTGGTTTGGTTGTTGCCTAAACGGTCACCCACAATAGCGCCGACACCTGCGCCTACCGCAGCGCCAGCCACACGGCCGTTACCGCGGCCAATCTGGCTGCCCAGCAATCCGCCGGCAATACCGCCGATAATGGCGCCAGCAGGTGAACGCTCGTTGCTGTAGTTTTGTTGTATATATTCGACTTGGCAGCTTTGTTGCGGATTATTGACCCGCTCGACCTGTGGCGTAACAGAAATTACCTGTGCCGTATCGTAGTACTGGTCATTCGCCATCACTGGCAACGACAAGCTTGCTGCCATCAAGGCGGAAATTGCCAAGCCTACCTTGGTTACTTTGGCTTTAGTTGCTTTACGCATTTTTACTTCCTCTCATATTTTGAGTATCCCTGCGATTTTCTTGCAGGTGACTATTCAACGCTTGTAAGTTTTCCTCTGCCGACTGCTAATTGTTAATAGTTT
>JBCKUK010000073.1:0-3958 GCA_038924905.1 Methylophilaceae bacterium
GGCTGCAGATATATGGCCGGGGTGTGCTAGTAGTAAGGCTTTTGCGTTATTTCTCTGAACTTGAAAAGCTACCTGTATCACAGACTGGCGGTAGTTATTGATAGATGAGTGGGGTGGAAGTAAAAACACCCACGTTGGCGGGTGTTGTTTAGGTTTTGACGAGGCTGTCTAAATTTCGACAGTCGGTGGAAGTCAGTTATTTAAGCTAAATACCGCGTAGCAATTCGTTAATGCCGACCTTACCCAGCGTTTTGGCATCAACCTTTTTGACGATGACTGCGCAATAAAGGCTGTAACTACCGTCTTTGGAGGGTAGGTTTCCGCTTACAACTACCGAGCCTGACGGCACGCGGCCATAAAACACTTCGCCGGTTTCGCGGTCATAAATCTTGGTGGATTGACCGATGTAAACGCCCATGGAAATCACGCAATTGTCTTCAACCACTACGCCTTCCACCACTTCAGAGCGCGCACCAATAAAGCAGTTGTCGCCGATGATGGTAGGACCAGCCTGCACTGGTTCCAATACGCCACCGATGCCAACGCCGCCAGACAGGTGCACATTCTTGCCAATCTGTGCGCAGGAGCCGACCGTGGCCCAGGTGTCGACCATGGTATTTTCATCGACATAGGCGCCGATATTGACGTAAGAAGGCATGAGTACCACATTTTTGCCGATAAAAGAACCGCGACGCACGATGGCGTTGGGCACCACACGGAAGCCGCCGGCCTTGAAATCAGCCTCGCTGTAATCGGCAAATTTTGGCGGGACTTTATCGAAATATCGGGTACTGCCGCCATCCAGCAATTTGTTATCTTCCAGCCGGAAAGAAAGCAATACGGCTTTTTTGAGCCACTGGTGAGTCTCCCATTCCTGGGTACCAGCTTTACGCGTGGCAACACGCAGCTTACCGGCGTCCAAATCGGCCAGTACGCTAAAAACTGCATCCTTAGTGGTTTTATCTGCGTTGGTGGGGTTGATATCAGCGCGGCGTTCAAACGCTTCTTCAATAATGGCTTGCAATTGACTCATGATGACTTTCGGATAAATAAACTAAAAGCGGTATTTTACCCGAAAGCAGCGTTTGACGGCCCAAGGTTTACGACTCAGGCTCGTCGTTTTGCCTTGGCTGCCTGATTGGTTAAGGGCAACGCCATTCAAGTTTTTATAAGGCCACTTGCCTATAAAGTTACTTGTGCGCCCAGCTCAACCACACGGTTAGGCGGTAGCTTGAAGTAATTGGTGGCGCTATCTGCGTTGCGGAACATGCCTACAAACAATTTTGTACGCCAATAGGCCATCTCGGCATTATGCGTGCTGATCAGCGTTTCTTTGCCGATGAAATAAGAGGTTTCCAGTGCATCCAGTGTTAACCCCTGAGCAGCGCACAGCGCCAGTTCGCGCGGCAAGTCTGGATCATCCTTAAAGCCATAACGAATGATAATGCGATAAAACTCTTGCGGCAGTTTTTCTATGGATATGCGTTCTTCCTGCTCTACATGGGGAATGTCCTCGATCCTGATGGTAGCTAGCACCACCTTTTCGTGTAGCACTTTGTTGTGTTTGAGGTTGTGTAGCATGGCGTGCGGTACGCCCTGCGGATTTTGTGTCAGGAATACGGCATTGCCAGGAACGCGCATCGGTGGGTGGCCAGCGACGGCTTCAATAAAAGGTTCCAATGCCATCGCTTCGCTTTTCAGGCGATTGAACAGTAAATTGCGGCCTGTTTTCCAGGTGCTCATCAGGGTAAAAATGACCACGCCAATTAGCAAGGGCACCCAGCCGCCGTCAGGGACTTTAAGTATATTCGCGCTGAAAAAGGCTAGATCCACGACAAGAAACAACGTTACCAGTGTCAGCGTACGCGCCCAACTCCAACCCCATACGCGACGAAATACCAGCGTGGCAAGCAGCGTGGTGATTACCATGTCACCGGTAACGGCAATGCCGTAAGCGGCTGCCAGCTTGGAAGACGAGCCGAAACCAATAACCAGTGCCATAACTGCAGTCATTAAAATCCAGTTAACGCGGGGTAGGAATACCTGACCCCTTTCTTTTTCCGAAGTATGCAGTACCAGCATGCGCGGCATATAACCTAGTTGTAACGCTTGACGCGAAACTGAAAAAGCGCCGGAAATTACCGCTTGTGAGGCGATGACAGCGGAGAGGGTAGCCAGTGCCACCAAAGGATACAACGCCCATTCGGGCGCAAGCAGATAGAACGGATTTTTGATGGCCGTGGGGTCATGCAAAATGAGTGCGCCCTGGCCAAAGTAATTAAGTATCAGCGCAGGCAGTACAAAGCCGAACCATGCTAGTCGGATTGGCCGACGGCCGAAATGTCCCATGTCGGCGTAGAGCGCCTCACCGCCGGTTACTGCCAGCACTACTGCACCCAGTGCAGTAAAGGCCAGCCAAGAATTACCAGTAAAGAAATGCACGGCATAGATGGGATTTACTGCCTGTAGTACGTCGGGGTTATGCAGAATATTGATTACGCCTAGTATTGTTAGTGTGCCGAACCATAGCACCATTACCGGCCCAAACACCTTGCCTACTGCTGCCGTGCCGTACTGTTGCATCCAGAATAAGCCAAACAGCACTGCCAGGGTAATGGGGATAATTAAGTGATGTAGATGCGGCGAAGCAACTCCAAGTCCTTCCACGGCAGATAAAACAGAAATGGCGGGTGTAATGATGCCGTCGGCAAAGAACATGCAGGCGCCGATAATGCCGGCATACATGATGAAACCCTGCAAGCGCTTGTTACCCTCTGCCTGTCGTCCTGCCAGGGCAATTAGTGCCATAATGCCGCCTTCACCATTGTTGTCAGCACGCATGACGAATGTGACATATTTTACGGCGACGACTAAAATGAGTGCCCACAGGATCAGCGACAGGATGCCCATGACATTTTCTGGCGTGACGGGTACTGCATGGTGGCTGGAAAAAACTACATTCAGTGTGTAGAGCGGGCTGGTGCCAATGTCTCCGAATACTACACCGAGTGCGGCCAGGGTAAGCGCAGGAAGGTGGGTTTTGCCGGTGCTGGAAGAATCCATTTAGATAAGCTTAGATGAAACGTTGGTGCATTTTATCAGTTAACGATAGATAAATTTGCGGTTTTAGCCATGAATTTTAGGTACATGATTTTAAGAGTCAGCTTTGATGATTTTTGCACCGACCTTGCCGTCGGCCAAGGTGAGCTGTACATTTTGCCCGGCAAACAGCTCCCTGCTTGAACGAACCAGGCTGCCTTCAGCTGTATGCACCAACGCATAGCCACGGTTAAGCACGGCGTGCGGATTAAGGTGGCTCAGGTTTTGGGCCAGACGCAGCAATTGTTGATTCTGGTTTTGCAGGTGCTTTGAGATGCTGGCCTTTAGCCTAAACTCCAATTGTTCCAGATGGCTGAGTTTGTGTGCAACTTGCTGCGTGGGTGAGAGCAGACGGCGTGCCAGGAAATCAAGCTGCTGCATGTGCCGGCTCAATAAGTGGCTTATTTGTCGCTGCAGGCTTTGCTGCAGTTGCTGTAAATTGCCGAGCAGCGTTGCGCGATCCGGTGTTGCCATTTCTGCGGCGGCGGTGGGCGTAGGCGCGCGTTGGTCAGCGGCAAAGTCAGCGATGGTAAAATCAGTTTCATGCCCCACCCCGCAAATGGTAGGGATAGTGCTGGCGGCAATCGCACGCGCCACAACCTCTTCGTTAAACTGCCATAAATCTTCAATACTACCACCGCCGCGACAGATAATCAGCACGTCACATTCGGCGCGTTCATTAGCCTGCCTGATAGCTGCGGCTATAGTTTCCGCCGCCCCTTTGCCTTGCACTGGTGTTGGGTAGATAACAACAGGGATTGAAGGCATGCGCCGTTTAAGTGTGGTTAATACATCGCGCAAGGCGGCTGCGTCTGGTGAAGTGACTATGCCTATTTGTTGGGGGTGCTGCGGAATAGGG
>JBCKUK010000074.1:0-3891 GCA_038924905.1 Methylophilaceae bacterium
GTTGTCATGGTCAACGCGTAGTGTTTGCCGCGCATTCTACTTTAACAAGGGAAGGTGTTTGTGATGAAAAAACAGGGTTAGCGATTTGCATTCTGGCGTTATCCAGTGCGGTATTTGCCGACCAGGAATCTTACAGGATTGACGATTCACATAGTTTTGCCAACTGGAGCATTCGCCACGTAGCCTCCAAGACCTCGGGTACGTTTACTGACATCAAAGGCAAGATAGAGATAGACCGCAAGAGTCTCGCTAACTCCAGTGTGGAAGCTAAAATTAATATGCTTAGCGTGAATAGCAGCCACGCCAAACGCGATGACCACATTAAAAAAGAAGAGTATTTGGATGTCGGCCATTTTGCCGAGATGACTTTTGTCAGCACCAAAATTGAAGCTAGCAGCGAAACTGATGGCGTGATTACCGGCAAGTTCACTATGCATGGCGTGACCAAGGAGATGACTTTCCCATTCAAAGTGCTGGGTTTTGGCATTGACCCTTGGGGCGGTTACCGTATGGTGGTCGAGGCAAGCACTTCACTTAAAGCTTCTGATTTCGGCTTTACCTGGCCACTTAAAGCTAACGCGCCGGTGGGGGACGACATTGAAATTACGCTGTTGATTGAGGGTGTAAAAATAAACGCCGTACCCAAGCCTTACAATTAAAAAGCCTGACAGACTAAAATGATGGTGGCGATGAAAAAAGATATACCGATTATTCGACACTACAAGCAGAACTACAGGAAACAAGATGAGAAAACCAGCCGTCACCCAAGTAGCTATTAATAAAACCATTGCCCAGCGTTGGAGTGGCCGCGCCTATGATGCCAGCAAAGCGGTTAGCCATGACCAACTCATTGCCTTGCTGGAGGCTGCGCGCTGGGCACCATCTTGCTATGGCAATCAGCCCTGGCGTTTTATTGTTTGGGACAAAAATAGCGATGCTGCTGGCTGGCAAAAAGCCTTTGATTGTGTTGTACCTGGGAATCAGGGATGGGTTAAGGATGCGCCTTTATTGTTCTTAATAGCGGCGGATAGCTTGTTTAACCACAATGGCAAAGAAAACCGCTGGGGGCAATATGATACGGGAGCGGCTGCTGAAAACCTTTGCCTGCAGGCATCGAGCATGGGTTTGATGGCGCACCAGATGGGCGGATTTGACAGCGACAAGGCGCGTGAGGCGTTTGCCGTACCGGAGCAATACGCGCTGATGGCCATGCTTTCGGTTGGCCATCCGGCCGATGTTGCAAGTTTAAGCGGTGAAGTACTGGAGCGTGAAACAGCGCCGCGCAGACGGCGTGAATTAGGCGAATTGTTTTTTGCAGGCAGCTGGGGCGCGCCCGTTATTTAACATCTGCTAGAATACCGCCTTTCACTTAACAGGACAGCATCATGGCCGTTGTCACCCTTACCAAAGCCAATTTTAAACATACTATTGAGAGTAATCACTTTGTCATTGTTGATTTCTGGGCGCCGTGGTGCGAACCTTGCATTACTTTTACGCCAGTGTTTGAGGCAGCAGCAGAGAAAAATCCGGATATCGTATTCGGCATGGTAAATACTGAGGCCGACCCTGAAATCAGTGAATATTTTGAAGTGGAAAAAATCCCCGGGATTTTAGTCATCCGCGAGCAGGCTGGTATCCATGCGCAAGCAGGTGAGATAGGCGCGCCAGCCCTGGATAAGATTATTGAATGGGCGCGTGATTTTGACGCCAAGCAGATACGCGAATATTACGCACAGCAGGATGCGAAATAAACGAATCAAAGGAGCTGCTGACTCCTTTGATTCGAATGAGGGGTGCAGCTAGAGGCTAGTGCGTATCTTGCGGCAAGTTCTCTGTATCTTTGATTTCCGGTTTGTGGCAGTGTCTGCAGCAACAGCCATGGAAATTGCCGAATAAGATTTTGCACAGAACCACCAGACCTGCACCCTGCATGAACCCAATGGGCTTCAATCCGGCAATTTCAGGTAGCAGCCAGTTCCACAGCCACATCACCACCCATCCCGCAACGGCAATGCCGACGACTCCCAGCGCTATATATTTCATGCAGCGGGCTTTGCAATTGGACCCATTTAGTTTGCAGCATTTGTTCACGGTGTAACTCCCCTCACGTTGAAATAATTATTAAGCACGAAACATCTCGTGCATTTCTTTTAACCGGCTGCGCAACTGAAGTACCGCATAACGTTTGCGCGGTAATAGCGTGTTGACGCTGACGCCGCTTTCCAGCGACATATCCTCGAAGCTGCGTCCTTCCAGCTCATGAGCGACGAATACTTCGCGTTGTTCATCCGGGAGCTCTTCCAGCGCGGCATGCAACTCTTTCATCAACATGCTGCGGACATAAGCGTCTTCAGGCCCGGCATGCAGTGACGGCAACAGACTGTCCAACCCAACATCGTCGTCTTCACCCGCAGGCAGCGGTTCGGTTTTGTGTTTGCGGAACAAATCAATGATGCGGTTGCGGGCTACACGGAACAGCCAAGCTCCAACCTGCTCAATCGGTTCCGGCAGACGATAGACTTCCGTCAGCTCGAACAACACATCCTGCAGAATATCTTCGGCATCGCCCGGATTGGACACCCGCTGGCGGATGAAGTTGCGTAACCGGCTACGCTCGCGGGCGATGATGGCAGTAATCAATTTGTTCTGTTCGGCCATTACTGCATTATGCGTCAAAGTTGCGTTCATACAGGTGAAGACGGATTAGGTAGGAGAATATTGTTTTTGTAGCGAAATACAGCAGATGAGAATCAGGGGGGGTGAGCTAATCCGCAATTCTAGGATAGTTAAATTAAGCTGCCAAGCCCATTACAATGAGCCTGTGGAGATTATTCTGTATAGAAAGTAGGCACCGATTGCCATCATGATGTAAAGCGGAAAATCGCCTTTGCCGGAGCTGGTTTTACCATCTGAGGTCGTCGTCAAGCGATTCAGAAAATAAAGCACACCTACGGTTATCAAGATATAAAGCCACCAGTAAGATGAATCAAACATTTTGCCAAGAAACTGTTTCAGCAAGCCGTTATCACGAAAAATCTCTACCGCGATACCAACCAAACCTATCAACATAAGGCCGATACGGCCGACTGCTGCTAAAGTGCTTAATAAGTTATCCGACTTGTTTTGCTTATCCATAGCTCTGCTTTTTCCTATAGTGTTGACGACGCTATTGCTGTAACTTAACGACGACTCTGTGATCAGTCAAGCAATTCAATTGGGCGAGCTTGCAAGATATTTCGCTGGATCCACCGATTTTCCTTGCCGGCGAATCTCAAAATGCAGCTTAACACGATCGCTGTCGGTACTACCCATCTCGGCAATCTTTTGCCCTTTGCTTATTTGCTGGCCTTCCTTAACTAGAATTTTGCTATTGTGTGCATAAACGGAAAGATAGGTTTTGTTGTGCTTAACAATGACCAATTTGCCGTAGCCACGTAAATCCGAGCCACTATAAATCACCTTACCCGGCGCAGAGACTGTGACTGCCTGCCCTTGTGTGCCCTCGATATCAATGCCTTTTGCGTTAGTAGATTCGTTAAAGCCAGCGAGGATTTTTCCCTGCACCGGCCACGCCCATTCTATCGCCTCATCATCGCCCGCAACGGCATCAGCTTTTGACATTTCTATTTTTGTCGTGTCTGCTGGCTTTGTAACGTCAGAAGGTTTTACTGCCTCAGCAATTTTTACTGGCTTGGGCGGCGCTACTGGTGCGGCCAGGGCTTGTTCGCTGTAGGGTTCGCGCAGCGCTTTAGGCTCGCTGAGTAAAGGGATTTCACTGACCGCAGCTGTCTCACTTGCAGCAGCAGAAACAGGGGTCGGAGAGGGTACTGCCGAATCAGTTTTTAACGGGCTGACCACCACTCCACCATCAGTCCCGGCTTTATCAGCCGC
>JBCKUK010000075.1:0-3816 GCA_038924905.1 Methylophilaceae bacterium
TGAAATGGGCTATGGTGCGCGCGGCGCAGGCGGTGTCATTCCGCCCAATGCCACGTTGATTTTTGATGTTGAGTTGCTCGGGATCAAGTAATGAAAGCGCGTATCAAATGGATTGAAAATGTCTGCTTCATGGGCGAATCCGAGACCGGCCATGCTGTCATCCTGGATGGCGCGCCAGAGATGGGTGGCCGCAACCTGGGTATGCGCCCGATGGAAATGTTGTTGATAGGCATGGGTGCCTGTACCTCGTTTGATGTGGTCACCATACTCAAAAAGGCACGTCAGCCGATAACCGATTGTGCAGCTGAAATCACTGCCGAGCGCGCAACTGAAGTGCCTAAAGTCTTTACCAAAATTCACGTACATTTTGTAGTGATGGGCAAAGGATTAAATCCAGTGCAGGTAGAGCGCGCAATAAAGCTATCCGCGGAAAAATACTGCTCTGCATCCATCATGCTTGGCAAAGCAGCCGAGGTAACACACGATTTTGAGATTAAAGAGGCCGGGATTTGAGCGCGCAAGCAAAGCGCCCACAGGGCATGCTGGGCATGCACCATGTGGCGTTGTTTGTGCAGGATATTGATGCCTGCCTGCATTTTTATATTGATGTTCTGGGGATGAAACTGGAGTGGCAGCCAGACCCTGATAACTATTATTTAACCTCAGGCACCGACAACCTGGCCCTACATCGTGCTGCTGCAAACCATGATACAAGCGGCTCGCAGCGGCTGGATCACATCGGATTCATTATCAAAAATCCTGCCGACGTAGATGCCTGGCACACTTATTTTGTAGAATGCGGTGTCAAAATTTTGCAATTACCAAAGACACATCGTGATGGCGCCAGAAGCTTCTACTGCGCTGACCCGGCTGGGAATACAGTGCAGATGATTTATCACCCACCCATTTCAGCTAAGGAACCTCTGATTAAGTCCCACATAGCCGCGACAATGGCTTTGCGGGATGAGATGCAAGGAAAGTGACGAATTGAATGGTTATTCCCTTCATGAGGAACTTGACGCAGCAGATCGCCTGCAAATCCTTGTCCCACATGGGTTTGCTGTCAAAAATGAGTACTCGCTGCGTTGCGCTCCTGGGTGTTGTAGAGTAGCCACCTCGACACGGTATCGCGAAGCGCAGGTGCGGGAGAGGTGGCTGGGGCGTACTTCCCGCAAACGGCCTGGCTACGCCAGTAACGTGTCCGTGCGCCCCCACAACCTTCGTCGCGCGTCTTGCGATCATCTCATTTTTGACAGCAACGCGGTTCATGGCGGACTTAATCAGAGGTTCCCTAAAGCTTAATAAACTTTTATCGAAAGCGGCTTGCTGTCTTCAACCACACTGAACAAGCGATCAATATTCGGATGTTTGCCCGGGTTAACTTCTGCATCTTCAGTATGTTCCGCGTACAGTTTCAAGCCTTCTTTGGCGGCATTAACACTCAGGCTGCCCCATTTTTTAAACAGATGATGGTAAACCCTGACCGATCCCTGACTGCCGGGTTTATTTTCAATGACACCGGCCAAGCTGCCGTCCCCGTTAAATAACTCAATGCGTTGCACATGGCCGGTATTTTCGAGCGTGGGCAGGATGTCGCTAAATCTCTTCATGGATTTTGTTATAGGTAATACGTAGTTCTAGTCATTATTTTCGAGATGGCTCGCATCACAACTTTTACCGGTTTTGGTAATTCCTCGCCGCCGAGCCGGATGGCACTTTCGGCGTGTCTGGCTTCATCCAGTTGCATTTGCTGCAATATTGCGCGGCTTCTGGCATCCTGCTCAGGCAATTTTGACAGGTGCTCTGTCAGGTGTTTGCCAACCTGTCGCTCGGTCTCCGCTAAAAACCCTAAATTCCACTTGTCGCCCAGAGCGCCGGCGACTGCGCCGAGCGCAAATGAGCCGGTATAAAAAAGTGGTGTCAGCAAACTTTTGTGGCTGCCTAATTCCTTGATGCGGCTTTCACACCATGCGAGATGCTCGGTTTCTTCAATGCTGGCTTGGTGCAAGGCGCTTGCAGTATGTGGGTTTTGTGCTGTGGCTGCCTGGCCGTTATACAGGGCTTGGGCACATACCTCGCCACAATGATTAACGCGCATGAGTGCCGCCGCATGGCGTTTCTCTTTCGCCTCAAGCGGATTGTCAATCTGGTCATGAGCAGGATACGGGCGGGCGCTATAAGACTCAGCCAGCAGGGTGCGTAAACCCCTGTCAAATTCAATGATTAATCGATCCAACATAGTGGATGCCCCTCGATGGGTGTTAGACAACAAAAAGCCGCCGCTAAACCTCCGCGACGGCCAGGTTATTCTCGCTCTATTACTTGCCCGATGCTGGGTTGGTAGCAGTGCTATCTGCGACGCTTGGTTTGCTTGGTGTCACTTTCAGCCCTTTAAGCAAATTCAACGCCTGGTTGAGCTGCACATCATCCTTGGTGCCAAACTCGATAGGTCCGGCTTTGGCGGCAAGTTTTTCTTTGCCATCCTCTTTTACAGACTCTACTGGTTTAATGGCAGGTGCTTCGCTCTCCTTGGGGTTGGAAAGGTGGCGTGTTAAATCGGCCTCCCGTAAATTCAGGCCAGCCTCCGAGCTATCTTCAATAAGAATGTCCGGCACTATACCCTTAGCCTGAATAGAGCGGCCATTGGGCGTGAAATAGCGCGCAGTAGTGAGTTTGATTGCCGTGCCGTTATTCATCGGTAATATGGTTTGCACCGAGCCTTTGCCGAAACTTTGCGTACCCATGATGGTGGCGCGTTTGTGGTCCTGTAAAGCGCCAGCGACAATCTCAGAAGCCGATGCGGAGCCGCCGTTGATAAGCACTACCATAGGCACTTTCTTGAAGTCGGCGGGCAAGCCGCGCAAGTAGTCATTCTTGGCACCACCGCGAACGTAGTTGTCAGCATTCGCTGTCAGGCGCATTTTGGCGTCTGTGGCACGGCCTTCGGTGTAAACCACCAATTCATCTTTAGGTAAAAACACTGCCGAAACGCCGACGGCTGCATTTAACAGGCCACCCGGGTCATTACGTAAATCCAGAACAAAGCCTTTAAAGTTGCCTTTGTTCTCGACATACATACTTTTTAATGCTGCGGCTAAATCTTCGCCAGTATGTTCCTGAAACTGTGTGATGCGCACATAGCCGTAGCCAGGCTCAATCAGTTTTGGTTTCACGCTCTTGGTTTTGATAATGGCGCGCACCAGCTTGATCACCAGAGGATTAGCTTCGCTTTTGCGCAAAATGGTCAGCATAATAGGAGTATCTGGCTTGCCGCGCATGCGCTTCACCGCATCGTTAAGCGACATGCCTTTTACCTGAACATCATCCAATTTGAAAATCAAGTCGCCAGGTTTAACGCCCGCTTTATAAGCAGGTGTATCTTCAATCGGCGATATCACTTTAACCAGGCCATTTTCCATGCTCACTTCAATGCCCAACCCGCCGAATTCACCCTGAGTGCCTGCCTGCAAGTCTTTAAAGCTATCAACATCCAGATAGCTGGAATGTGGATCCAGTCCCGTGAGCATGCCGTTGATAGCCTCACTGATGAGCTTTTTATCTTCTACGGGCTCTACGTAATCAGTTTTTATTTTGCCAAACACATCGGCAAAAGCGCGCAAGTCATCTAATGGGAGTTGGGGCTTGATATCTTTGTCGGCAATGGCCGAGAAATTCAGGCTGAGCATAATGCCCATCACCAGGCCAACAGCGATTAAGCCAAACTTTTCAAATTTAGTGCGCATGTAAAACGATTCCTTGACGGGATTAAAGTTGTAATTAGGACAAACAAGTGAACAATAGGTTTATTTTCCGCTA
>JBCKUK010000076.1:0-3753 GCA_038924905.1 Methylophilaceae bacterium
GGCGCGAGATTAAATTTAGAGCGTCGCATATGGGTTATATGTTAGTGATTAAATTTTTCGAGCAACGAAGTATCGTGACGTAGTTTTAATTTTTAGTGTAATGACATGCGTTTTAAGGTCCCATCCTTATCAATGAACTTGTGTTTTAGCGCAGCCAACGAATGCACAATAATGATCACCAGCAAGATAATGCCTGCAATCTCATGCACTTCAACAAAATTCTCACGCATTGCCTTGTCATCCAGGCCAGGGATTAATGGAACGCCAAACCATTTAACCCCGTATTTGCTGTAGGTAGCCATAATCAAACCACTCACCGGTACGGCAAGCATCAGCACGTACAAGGCCTTATGACCCAATGTCGCCAGATGCTTTTCCCAAGCCTGCATACTGGCCAATAAGGCGGGTGGCTGGTGCGTTAAACGCCAATAGACACGAAATACGATCAACGCCAGCAGTGTCACGCCTATCGATTTGTGCAGGTTGAAGTAAAAAGTTCTGGGTGAAACTTCTTCAGATAATTGCCAAGTATAGATTCCCAAGTCGAAAAGGTCATAAGTCATGGCTTTGGGGCCTTCCTTGGGTAATTCACTCATATACCAACCCAGTCCGAACATGGCAACGATGCCAAGGGCAATGAGCCAGTGCAGCATGATGGCCGTTTTGGTGTATTTACTGTCATTCATTGCTTGCCCTCGCTTGAATTTAATTGTGCAAAATTTGCCGTGCTGAAGCTACGTCTATATTATCTCAGACGAAGCCAATTTGCCCAAGTTCATCTCATCTGCAACTTGCAGCACTTTTGAACATCCAATCCACATTGCCATAATATGTGGCATATTGATGACCTAAATTGATCCTAATTTAATCCTAGGGAAAATAATATGCCATACTCAAGGAAACAAAATGCAGCGATTATTGATTAGCGTTTTTGCAGTGCTACTTACCATATCGTATGCACAGGCCGAACCACTTGCGATGCAAGAAATTGGCGCTGATATCTATGTGCATCACGGTGTTCACGAAGACCTGTCTGAAGGCTATCACGGCGATATTTGCAATGTGAGCTTTATAGTGGGCAGCAAAGGCGTTGCGGTGATTGATACCGGTGGTAGCCTGAAAATCGGCAAGAAATTGCATGAAGCTGTCCGTAAAGTTACCGCCCTGCCTATTCTTTACGTGATTAACACCCATGTACATCCAGACCATATCTTTGGTAACGCTGCTTTTGTCGAAGACAAAGCCACGTTTGTCGGCCACAGCAAACTGGCCGATGCAATGGAACTACGCAAAGAAACTTATCTGCGCACTAATAACATTTGGCTGGGCGCAGAGTTTGCGGGTAGTGAAATCATCAAGCCCACTGTGGCTGTAAAAGATGTGCTTGAACTGGATTTGGGCGATCGCAAACTACAGCTGGCAGCCTTTCCACCAGCCCACACTAATACCGATGTCACCGTGTTTGATAGCAAAACATCCACCTTATGGACAGGGGACTTGTTGTTTGTTGAGCGCACGCCTTCGATAGATGGTGACCTCAAAGGCTGGCTTGCGGTGATTAGCCAGCTTAAGACAACACCAGCGCAACAAATGGTTCCTGGCCACGGGCCGGTGGTAAAGGACAGCAAAACCGCATGGGATAATGAGCAGCGCTATCTTTCCACACTACTTAATGATATGCGTGCCATTATCAAAAAAGGTGGCACCATGGAAAAAGCCATGGATACGGCTGCTGCCAGCGAAAAAGACAAATGGGTACTATTTGATATTGTTAAACAGGCGCAACGTGAATAATGTGTACCCTTCTCTTGAATGGCAATAACTGGTTATATACAACCAATATGGTTGATTACAGCCGCCATTAAACAGGTTCTGTTAAGGGCTACATCAGCCTATAACGCCTCTCGTGCGCAATTTTTTATTGCTGTATAATTCTTGCTCTACATTTATTCTCTAACCCTTAATCGTACGACATTGCAATCTACCTAAGCCACTCCAACCTTGAATACAGCACCCCATCCTTCTGGTTTCCATGACCACACTCTTCCTTGGACTTTGGCGCTTTCGATCGCTTTGCACATATTTGCCGTCATCTGGTTACCGAGTTTCAAATTCGATTCAATCAAGACACCTGAAATCCTTAATGTAGAACTTGCCGCGCCAAAAACACCTGAGCCAATGCCGATTGCAGAACCTAGTCCGCCAAAACCAATAACTGAACCTAAAATTACACCCAAACCTGTAGCCAAGCTTGAACATGCGCCAATCACTGAGCCGCCGCCTAGCATTA
This sequence comes from Methylophilaceae bacterium, assembly GCA_038924905.1. Taxonomy (GTDB): domain Bacteria; phylum Pseudomonadota; class Gammaproteobacteria; order Burkholderiales; family Methylophilaceae; genus JBCKUK01. The sequence goes on from JBCKUK010000076.1 coordinate 2,291, forward strand.
CTCCTGAGCCAGCAACCAATCCATCGCCACCAGCGGTGATGACCGCTGATCCCAGAGCTGACACGCCACCCGTCTTTACAGCGCCGCCGCCTGAACCGCCCAAACCTAGCGATGAAGATTTAAATGCAGCCCGTAATTTTTACGGTAGCCGGCTCGCAGGCGCAATCGCTAAACACAAGCAATATCCTAAAATCGCTCAAATGCGCGGCTGGCAAGGTGAAGCGCAAATAGATTTACACCTGGATGGTGGCGGTAATGTGTTATCCAGCAAAATCAACACATCAAGCGGCTATGAGGTGCTAGATAAACAAGCACTGGAAATGGTAAAAAAAGCTTCGCCATTCCCATCACCGCCGGACGCATTACGAGGACGTTCATTCAATATTTTGGTACCGGTGTCTTTCCGACTCGAATAGACTAGGAACCTCTGATGCGCCAGCCAAAATCGCTCAAGCAGCTTCTACTGATCCACGAACTGGCCTTCATTTTTCTGATTGTACTAACGGGGGCTGCTGGTGCCATCGGCATTCATTTGTGGGATCAATCATCCCGAGAATCACAACGCATCAATCTCTTGATACAAGAAATTCAGCAAACACGTGGCGATCTTTACCGCCAAATGAAAGAGTTATTTGATGCCTTTTTTCTTGCCGATCTTGATGCACGAAATGAGTACGATGCTTTTACAACATCAATAGAAAAGCACTTCCTGCAGTTAAACAAATTGGCTATCGGGCAAGAAGAACGAGCCGCGATTAAAAATTTGAAAGACAGTTATTCGGCCTTTGTGCTGGAAACCAGCTCTATTTTTAATAGTCGCCCTGAGCTCTCTGACGAATCACTCAGAAAGACACTGGATACAGGTTTGGAGTCAGGGGTATTCAAGCGCTATGAGATTGTATCTGCCCGTGCCGAACACTTGTTGACACTAAAGCAGCGCGATCTTGAGCAGCAGCTGGAAAACGTTAAGCATACTTCAATGATACTTTTTATTATCCCAATTCTATTTGCCTCGCTGCTGCTACTGTTCTCACGCCTTTTTCTCAAGCGTGCCATCGTTAACCCCATTGAAGGTGTGCTCAAAGCTACGAGCGAAATCAGCGCAGGCCGGCTGGATCATAAAGCCCCTGAAATCGGAGCTGCTGAGTTGGCTACACTTTCCCGTGCTGTCAATCAGATGGCAAACGAGCTCGCACGCAGCCAGGAAGCACTCATTCGCACCGAAAAACAGGCAGCTCAGGGCCCTGGCTCGTGCCCATGCTGGCACATAACATCCGCAATCCACTGGCTAGCATCCGTGCTATTGCACAAGTAACGGATACTACTGCACTTGATGCCGAAACCCGGGAATCGTTGCAGGACATTATCAGCACTGTTGATAAGCTGGAGCGCTGGACCGGGTCACTCCTGGCTTACCTGCACCCACTCAAACCTCAGCCCGGCTATAGTAAACTAAGGAAAAT
>JBCKUK010000077.1:0-3555 GCA_038924905.1 Methylophilaceae bacterium
AAGCTGATGCGCACCGTCCCAAACGAGATCGGCGTACTGCATTAATGCTATTCCAAACCATCCAGAAGGATGGCTTCACAGGCTGCTATGCACGTGTCACTGCCTTTGTACGGCATTGGCGCAGTCAGAGATCCGCAGCCAGTACTAAATCTGCCTTTGTGCCACTCAAGTTTGCATTAGGTGAAGCCTTTCAGTTTGACTGGAGCGAAGAATGGCTGATGGTTGGCGGCATCCATCGCAAGGTTCAGGCCGCGCACACCAAACTATGCACCAGTCGCGCCTTTATGCTGTCTGGCCATCCTACGCAAACGCACGAGATGTTGTTTGATGCCCATACGCGCGCATTTACAGCATTTGAAGGGGTCACGTTACGCGGCATCTACGACAACATGAAGACCGCTGTCGACAAGGTGACCAAAGGTAATGGGCGTATTGTTAATACGCGCTTCTTTCACGTGTGAATAAGGTGCTTTCGCGCTTCCACTTAGGGCTTTAGCCCTTAGTGGAGCGGTGATGCCAAGCACTGGTAAAGCACCTATATTCTACGGGGAAGCCAAATACTGGCTCGCCATGACGGCACACTATCTGTTTGATCCTGATTTCTGCAATGTCGCCTCAGGCTGGGAGAAAGGCATTGTGGAGAAGAATGTACAAGACGCTAGACGCCGTGTCTGGATAGAGGCTAAAACACTGCGCTTCAGCTCGTTCGATACACTCAACATTTGGCTTGAAGCACGTTGCCGTGTCTTATGGTCAGAAATGCAGCATCCAGAATATCCAGGCATTACCGTGGCCGAGGTGCTGGAACAGGAACGGGCGTACCTCATGCCAATGCCGACCTCATTTGATGGTTATGTTGAAGTGCTGGCGCGTGTTTCCAGCACTTGCCTGGTCACCGTACAACGTAACCGTTATTCTGTACCTTGTCAGTGGGCCAACCACAAGGTGTCGATCCATCTGTATTCCAACCGCATTGAAGTGTCTGCCGAGAACGGCATTGTGGCTTGCCATTCGCGCTTATTTGAGCGTGATCAGGTCAGCTATGACTGGCAGCATTACATTCCGCTCATTGCCGTCAAGCCTGGTGCCTTGCGTAACGGTGCGCCGTTCGCAGAGATGCCGCCGCCCTTGGCGAAGCTACAAACGGCATTGCGCCGCAGTGAGCGGCAACAAGGTGACCGAGTCATGGCCAAGGTACTGGCTGCTGTACCAAGCCATGGCTTAGCGGCGATGTTGGTCGCTGTTGAAGTGGTGCTGGAATCTGGCGTACACAGTGCTGAGCACGTGCTGAATGTACTGGCGCGACTTAATCAGACTAAGCTGCCAGAACAAGTGGAAACCAGCCTGAAGCTGACCGAAGAACCCTTGGCCAATACGGCACGTTATGACAGTCTTAGCGCGCAAATTGAGGAGGTGACCCATGCCTGATATCATCAGCTAACTTAAAGCGCTCAAATTGCATGGCATGGCAGACTGCTATGCGGAATTGGAAAGTGAAGGCGCCAGTGGCGCCACGGCTTCGATGGATGCATCGGCCTGGTTGTTACGGCATCTAGTAGAAGCTGAAGCCACCGATCGTGCGATGCGCTCTATCCGTTATCAAATCCATGCCGCCAAGTTTCCTATCCACCGCAATCTGGCAGGGTTTGACTTCAGTCACTCCAAAGTAGATGCACCATTGATTCAGCGGCTGGCCTCGATGGAATTTACCGACGCCGCACAGAATGTGGTGTTAGTCGGCGGCACGGGGACTGGTAAGACGCATCTAGCCACTGCCCTCGGTGTTGCGGGTATTGCTACCCACGGCAAGCGTGTGCGATTCTATTCCACAATAGAGCTCGTCAACACGCTGGAACGGGAGAAAGCGGCGGGCAAACAAGGTCGGCTTGCACTTAAGCTTGATGCAAATAGATTTAGTGATTCTCGATGAGCTGGGCTATTTGCCATTCTCGCAGACAGGTGGGGCTTTGCTGTTTCATTTACTGTCCAAACTGTATGCGCGCACCAGCGTGATTATTACCACTAATCTTACCTTCTCAGAATGGAGCAATGTGTTCATTGATGCCAAGCTGACTACGGCATTATTGGATCGACTGACGCATCACTGTCATATCGTTGAAACTGGCAATGAATCTTATCGTTTTAAACAAAGCAGTGAAACCGCCAAAGATCGGATCAAGGCGCGTGAGACGGAACGGCAGGGATTTGCAATACCAGAAACAGATGACTTTTAATCAATGACAAATAGAAAGGAGATAAAAACCTAGCCAGTTTGGTTGACTATCTGTATCGGTGTAGATAAGCTACATCGTTAAAATGCCTGGTCAAAATTCAACTAGCACAGCTGGTCAATTTTAACTGCGCGCCAACATGCAACCATCTGGAAGGGATCATTGCCTGGGCGCAAACGCGCCAGACCAACGGCTTCCTCGAAGCCTTCAACGGACTGTTCCAAGCCGCCAAGCGCAAGGCGCGTGGCTACGGCAGGCTCTCCACGATTCGTACCGTGATCTTCCTGCTCGCAGGCAGACTCGACTTCTCGAAACTCAATCCACATGTCAGCACTCAACCCACTTGAAATTCAACAGAGCCACAATTCAAGTATCGGCAGTTCCAAGGGGTATGTATTGAACAATAAAGAAGTCACTATTTTAATTCCCAATTACAAAACACCAGAAATCACTAAAATCTGCATGCGTTTGATTCGTCGTTATACTGACTTTAATCGTGTAGAAGTGATTGTGATTGACAATAACTCCAACGACGCATCGCTTGAATATCTCAAAACGCTAAAATGGATCACCTTGATTGAAAGAAAACCGGAGAGTGATGATACTGCTCCACTTTCCCATTCCCGTGCTTTAGACTTGGCATTAGCTCAAGTTAAAACGCCTTACGTGCTATCAATACACACCGATACATTTATCAAACATACCAATTGGCTCGATGTGCTACTTGAACCAATGAAAAAAGATCCAACATTAGCAGGGGTGGGTTCTTGGAAGCTAGAATCAAAAACAGCTATTCAAAAATTTGGTATTCAATTTGAACAATCATGGAAATATATTTTACATACACTATTTGGCTATCAAGGCTATAATAAAGACCGCCTTGATGTAGAAGCGCAATATCTTAGAAGTCACTGTGCGCTGTATCGCACCGATGTTATTCAGACACTCAAGACCGGCTTTTCAGATGGAGAACAAACCGCAGGGAAAGTGATGCACCAAAAAATGATTAAAGCTGGCTATAGAATGCTATTTCTAGAACCAGTTTTTCTAGGAAAATACATAGACCACCTCAACCATGCGACCATGGTGCTAAATCCTGAGTTTGGCAGTAGCGAAAAAATGCGCAAACAAGGTAATAAACGTATCACATCAAAACTCCGAGGGATTGATGCAACAAGCATTCTTGCCAATGCAGCACTAGACAACTAATATCCATAAGATCTCTACAGCTCAACCTACATCAATATGACCCTAAGTAAAAAACCAATAAGCCTTGCGTACTACCTTCCGCAATTTCACGAAATTGAAGAAAACAACCGTTGGT
>JBCKUK010000078.1:0-3546 GCA_038924905.1 Methylophilaceae bacterium
GACAAAGAACATGCTATTTGCGTAACCCAAGCCACTAATATGGTTCTGCGCGCGCAACTTCATAGTAGCAGGCAGCGCGCTTTTGGCTACATATTTACCCTTGATATCAAATACGATGATCGTTTTGTGATCTACGTCCAGCACAGCCAGCTCTTCACCCGTAACGCCAGTGTAGGCCACAAAGTAGTCGGCAATATCATCAAACTTAACCCCTGCAGCTGCTAAATCCAGATTGATTTCACCGATTTTTTCGCGCTTTGGCAATTCAGCTATCAAGACTACATTGCTACGTTCCTGCTTGGCAAAATAGTGCTTGCTTACCGGGTCGTATGTTGGGATGGTGTGCGGGCTGCCAAACGCTGGGTTGTGGCCAGAAATTTCCGTGGAACTTCCTTTAAGGTCTCCCGTATCGGTTAGATCCAGGGCAAAAATACCAGTATTCGGTGAAAAGCCTGCATTAGACGAAATATTGTAGGTGACCGTTTCCAGCTGGCGAGAATCAGCGTTGAAGTAGATAGAACGATTGTCAAAGCCTGGCTTGGCCGAATTCAGGTATTCGCCTTTGTCGTTGTAAACATGAATTTGCGATGGCGACTCTGTGATTTCTGAATCGCCGGGAAGCGGCCCCAGACCGCCGTCCGCAACGTAATAACGGCTAACGTAAGGCACATAGGCCACAGTCATTGGGCGCGTTGTTGGTTTTTTGGCTAAAGCAATTTTAATTCCCACCGTGGCTTCAGGCAGCACTTGCGCCAAGGCGCCCTGAGCACATGTCAGCAAAGCGACAAAAGCTGTTGATAGGGCAATGCGCCTGGTTGATAACATGGTAAAAAACTTTCGGTAGTAAAAGGGTTAATAACAGGAGTTGAGTCGTCCAGTCTAAACGGAGTTCCCAAAAAGCATACGAGTTATGTTTATTAGTTTAATCATGGGCTACAAATTGCTAGCCAGCTCTTTCGATCAGCATGGCATCGCCATAACTAAAAAAGCGGTAGCGCTGTTCTATGGCATGTTGATAGGCCTGCTGTATATGACTCATACCGGCAAATGCTGAAACCAGCATTAGTAGGGTACTTTTAGGCAAGTGAAAGTTGGTTAAAAGGCGCTCTACCACCTGGAATTGGTAGCCCGGGGTGATAAAAATATCGGTTTCACCACTGCCCGCTAATAGCTCGCCAGATTGAGCCGCGCTTTCCAGGGCGCGCAGGGCGGTCGTACCGACAGCGGTAATTTTGCCACCACGTTGCTGCGCGGCCTTAATCATAGCCACAGTTTGTTCTGGCACGGCGTATAGCTCGCTGTGCATTTTGTGCTCAGCAATATTTTCGACGCGTACCGGTTGAAATGTGCCAGCGCCTACATGCAGTGTAACGTAGGCGAACTCTATGCCACTTTTTTGTAATGATTCCAGCATGTGGGTGTCGAAATGCAACCCTGCTGTTGGCGCCGCTACCGCGCCTTGTTCACGTGCATATACGGTTTGATAGCGTTCTTCATCCATGCTGCCAGGTGTGTGGCTGATGTAGGGCGGTAGTGGCATGGTGCCATGTTTTTCCAGCAGCTCCATAACAGGCGTTTCACTATAAAAATGGAGCAAGAACAAATCCTGCTGTCTGGCGATGACTTCAGCTTCAAATGCCCCAGCCAGTAACAAGCGGCTTCCGGGCTTTGGCGTTTTTGATGCACGCACATGTGCGAGCACGCGGTGGCTATCGAGCACTCGCTCAATTAACACCTCAACCTTACCGCCGCTTGTTTTAACCCCCGCGAGACGCGCTTTAATCACACGTGTATCGTTAAATACCAGCAAATCGCCAGCCTGTAGAAACTGCGGCAACTCGCAAAACAGCTGGTCGCCAAGTGTGCCACTGCGGCCGTCCAGGCTGAGCAGGCGGCTTGCACTACGCTCTGCAGTGGGGAATTGGGCGATTAAATTATCAGGTAAGTAAAAATCAAAATCACTAGTGCGCATAAGCTTCGGGGTTTGTTATAATGCCGCCTCTACAAGGCCGGGATGGCGGAATTGGTAGACGCACGGGACTCAAAATCCCGCGGTGGCAACATCGTGCCGGTTCGATTCCGGCTCCCGGCACCATTATTTATTTTCAGAAAATCCAAAGAAGTCCATAAACCCGCATGAATTAAAGCATTGCGCTTGGCTATTTCAGTGTTCGCGCTTGAGCCAGGCTGGCGCTGACCGAGCGGAAGAATTCGGTGTCGGGAGAGGCCGACTTCAGAGCTCTTTCCCAGTACTCGACGGCTTTGGCATAGTTTTTGTTGTCGAAGGCCAGGCTGCCGGCCAGCGCCAATGCCTTGCTATTGTCGGGATCGATTTGCAGCGCGCGTGCGATAAGCTTTTCCGGTTCGCCCTGCAAACGCCGGCCTTGCGCCATCGCCAGCGTATCGGCATAGTCCGCGAGCAACTGCGCGTCATTCGGCGACTGCTTTGCGGCGCTGGCATAGGCGGAGACGGCCTGGTCGAAGCGTCCCAGCGCGTTGTAGGAGCGCGCCAGCATGATCCATCCTTCGACGTTGTCCGGATCGCTTTGGAGGCGAGTCGCGAGCCGCTGGACCATTTCCTCGATCTGCTCGGCAGTGACCTCGTGCTCAGGCCCGCGCGCATCCACGCCCTGTCCCGAAACCAGCGCCTGTGGACTGCCTGCAAGGAGATAGATCGCTATAGCGCACAGCGGCAGCGCCAGTCCCACCATGACCGCGCTGGTGCGTCCCAGCCGCGGCCGGTCTGCGGCGGTGTCGTCCGTACCCACGTCCTCCAGCAAGCGTGCTTCGAGTTCGCGCCGCGCCTTCTCGTAATGCTCCGCGTTCAATGTTCCGGACTGCAGGTCGGCTTCGAGTTCCCTGATCTGGTCCCGGTAGAGCGTAATGTTGACTGCTTTGCGTGAAACGCGTTGCGCAGACGGGTTCCTGAGCAGAGGCGGCACGATGAAAAGCAGCGCTCCAATGACCAGCAGCCCGCTGACGATCAGAAACACAGTCATGGTTTGTCCGTTTCGCTGTCGGCGGCCAGCAGCGTCGCTGCGCGCGCGCGTTCGGCTTCGCCCAGTTCGTTTTCCGACGTGCGCCGGCGTGTAAGATTGAAGAACAGTGTGAACAGGCCCGCCGCAAGCAGCAATAACGGGCCCAGCCACAGCAGCATGGTGCTTGCCTTGAATGGCGGACGATAGAGCACGAAATCGCCATAGCGCGCCACCATGAAATCAACGATTTCCCGGTCGCTTATTCCCTGTTTCATTTTTTCGCGTACCTGGTTCTTGAGGTCGATTGCGAGCGGGGCATTCGAATCCGCGATGGTCTCGTTTTGGCATACCAGACAGCGCAGCTCGCCGGCGAGTGCGGTCACCCGCTGCTCGAGCGCGGGATCTTCCGCAGCCGGTGCTGCCTGCCTGCCGGAAGCGGCGCTGCCCAGGAGCAGCAGGAACGCCAGGGCAAATGCCTTAACCACGGCTGAGTTCATGGACCAGCGGGAGAATTTTACGTTTCACGATATCGGTCGTGACAGGGCCGATCTGCTTGTAGCGGATCACG
>JBCKUK010000079.1:0-3506 GCA_038924905.1 Methylophilaceae bacterium
ATCTCTCATAGAATCTTGCGCATGCCTATTCAGCAGCATCTTATTTTGGCCCTCCTGCTGCTGTGCAGCACAGCCTGTGCTACCACAGAACCCAAAATCGATGTAGCGCCGCATGCAGCAGAGCCGGTGCAAGCCACTACCGATGAAGTAGCCAGTAATTATCCCACCGATTGGTCTGATGTTGTGCAAGAAGTGTTGGTGAACGCGCTGAGCCTGACCGGCATCAAGTATAAGTACGGTGGTGGCTCACCCGAAACCGGGTTTGATTGCAGCGGCTTTGTGCGCTATGTATTCCAGCAAGCGGCGAGCCTGACCTTGCCACACAGCACGCGTGCGCTTAGTCAGCTTGGTCAGGCTATTCCGATGGAGCAATTAAAGCCGGGGGATCTGGTTTTTTTTGATACCCTGAAATCGGCTTTTTCCCATGTAGGAATTTACCTGGGCGACAACCGTTTTATCCACGCCCCCAGCTCTGGCGGGGTTATAAATGTGGTAGATATGAAGGATGCCTATTGGGCTAAACGCTTTAACGGCGCACGCCGTATAAAAGACGCCGACATGCATTTCAGTAAAGAACTGATCAACTAATTATCAAGTCACTATTGCTTGTGAAATACCGCAACATCGCCAGGCTTGCGTAGCATTTTATCCACTTCCCCGATATGCAGCTCTTCGGCGTAAATCATTTCACGCGCATATTCTTCCAGCATCACCGATTTACCTTCAACCAGTTTGAGCAGCTTGTGATAGCAATTCAGCGAAGCGCTCTCATGCGCCAGCGATTCACGCAAAATATCGCCAATGTCATGATTGTGCGTTTCCAGCAGTGGGCCAATAGACAATGACGGGTGTCCGCCCAGATGGGTAATCAACTCGCCTGCCTTATTCGCGTGATCCAGCGATTCCGTAGCCTGACCGCGTAGCCAAGAAACAATAGGGATACGGGTATAGCCAAACACCATCAATGCATAGTGTGTATAGCGCACAACACCAGCTAGCTCCATTTCAAGAACTGTGTTGAGCGCCTTGATAACCGGCGTGTTGTTGTGGTCATCGTGTTTAGCGGGCTTAGCCATGTTGCCTCCGTGATGATTGCAGTTGTTTGGACATTCAACCCTTATGTGTGCAGTCTAACCTCAATAAACAATCCCTGCTGTATTGCAAATGATTCACATTGCCAGTCTCAATTATTATTTTATATTACCCACGAAAAAATAGCTTGCAAATCTAAATGAGAAAGATTATCATTTATTTAAATTCTCAGAGAAACAAGGCTTAACCCTATGAAAAAACTTCTTTTGCTTAGCTTGATGCTTCAAACATGCTTAGTCTATGCGGCGGATACCGAATTCAATCTGGTCATTCGCGAGCACCGCTTTGAGCCTGCAGAATTAATTGTTCCGACAGGCAAAAAGATCAAATTGCTGATTGAAAACAAAGATTCCACGCCGGAAGAATTCGAGAGCTACGCTTTGGCACGGGAAAAAGTGATTCCAGGCAACAGCACTGCCACGCTTTATATAGGCCCGCTCAAACCAGGACGCTACCCATTCTTTGGCGAATTTCACGAAAGCACGGCAAAAGGCGTGGTCATTGCACAATAACCTGACTGGACAAAGATACTAGTATGCTGGGCTCTGCCATTATCGTATTCCGTGAAACCCTGGAAGCCGCCTTGATTATCGGCATCATAGCTGCCGCTACGCGCGGTGTAGCAGGCCGCAATCACTGGATGATTGCAGGTATTGTGATGGGGTTGGCTGGTTCTGCCGCTGTAGCCGCAGCTGCCGGCAGCATTGTCGGAATGGCCAGTGGCTTCGGTCAGGAATTATTTAATGCCGGAGTGCTTGGTATTGCCATCCTGATGCTGGCCTGGCATAACATCTGGATGTCAGCGCACGGCAAGGAGCTCGGTAACCGGGCACGTGAAACTGGCCGTGAAATTAGTGATGGCAAGCGTGAATGCTCGGTTTTATTCGCCATCATCGCATTAGCTGTACTGCGTGAAGGGTCAGAAACGGTTCTATTTCTTTATGGCATCGCCACCGCAGGCGGTGAAAGTGCATATACTATGTTCATTGGTGGCTTGCTGGGTCTTATTGGCGGCATAGCCGTTGGCCTGGCGCTGTATGTTGGGCTGTTGCGCATACCTCTGCGCTGGTTCTTTGGTGTAACCAGCCTGCTGGTATTACTGCTGGCAGCTGGCATGGCCTCCCAAGCCGCGCGCTTACTGGTGCAAGCAGATTTATTACCCAGCCTGGCTGCTCCATTGTGGGACACCTCAAATTTTCTGCCGCCAGACTCCATAATTGGCACTTTGCTGCATAGCCTGGTTGGATATGACGCTCGCCCGAGCGGTATGCAAATGCTGTTTTACGCAGTGGTGCTGGTCTCCATCAGCATCGGCATGAAGCTGACCAGTAAGCCACAACGTTCCTTCTAAACAATTAAAGCACTCCATATGAAAAAAATCGGCATCGTGATGCCTTGCAGGCGCTCTTTTATGCTGTCTGGCACATGCCGGGCCGGCGGACTACGTCTATACTCCTGCCGTCGAATACGGCGAACGTGAAATCGATTTCAAGTTCGGCACCGCCAAAGATCAGGAAGGTACACGCGAACAGGTCGCCAGTCTCGGTTTGGGCTATGGCGCCACTGAATATTGGTTTACCGAAGTTTATTTAAAACATGAGCGCGAAGGTGGCGAAGAGGTTAGCATCGCCGAATGGGAAAACAAATTTCAGCTTACCGAAACTGGCAAATACCCGCTGGATCTTGGCCTGATTATGGAAATAGAAGCGCCTCTGAACAAGAATGATCCTTATGAGCTTAAGCTCGGCCCGCTGTTGCAGACGGATTTTGACAAACTGCAACTCAACGCTAACTTGTTATTCGAGCGCAAATTCGGCGGCGGCGGCGATGAGTCGCATATCACCGAGATTGGCTATCAATGGCAAGTGAAATATCGCTGGGCACAAGCCTTCGAGTTCGGCCTGCAGGGTTTTGGCGAAATGGGCGAATGGGATCACTGGGAAGATTCCGATAAACAAAGCCACAAGATGGGTCCGGCCGTTTTTGGCAAGGTTGGTTTAGGCGACAAACGAGCCATCAAATACAATGCTGCGCTGCTCTATGGCGTTAGTGATGCAGCGCCCGACCATACCCCTTCGCATGCAGGCCGAATACGAGTTTTGAAGAGTCTGCTGTCACGGGGTGATCAGAGGTCGCTGTGACCCAGGGATTTTTCCGGCGCGATACGGTCGCGCACCAATTGCTTAATCTCCTTGGCTTCGGGGAAGCGTGCCTCATTTTTACGGGAAAAAATAATCTCCCCATTCAGCCACACTTCAAATACTCCGCCAGTGCCAGGAACCAGGCTCACTCTGCCTATATCGGCGTCAAAAGTAGTCAAAATTTCTTGCGCCAGCCATGCAGCACGCAAAAGCCAGCGACACTGGGTGCAATATTCAATTTCCAGATGATTCTGATTCAAAATTTGGCTCATA
>JBCKUK010000080.1:0-3266 GCA_038924905.1 Methylophilaceae bacterium
CGTTCGGGCGGCGCTATACGGCGCAGGACATCCCCGCCTGTTAGCGCAGATGGACGCGCTGCCGGGCTATCTGCGCGTGGACAGCGTGCATCAGGGGGATCTGGATGGGATCAAAGGGGTGTACCTCATCAATGCCGTGGATGAAGTCACCCAGACCCAGGTGATCTGCGCCGTGGAACGCATCAGCGAGGCCTATCTGCTGCCGGTGCTAGCGGCCATAATGGCTGCCTTCCCATTTGTGATTCGCGGCTTTCACTTAGGAGTCGGCTCGGAGTATATCAACCGCCTGGTGGCAAAGCTGCTGAAAAAGCTGCTCATCGAGCAGACAAAATCGCGCTCGCGGCAGACCAACGATAACGCGCTGGCAGAGAGCAAGAACGCTTCGACCGTGCGCAAGCATCTGGGTTACAGCCATATCCCGCAAGCCTTCGCCAATCAGGTGAATGCGTTCACCGTGGAGGTGCTTACGCCGTACCTGAACTATCATCGCCCCTGCCACTTCCCGACCGAATACACGGATGAGAAAGGACGGATACGCAAGCGCTATCGTTATCAGGACATGATGACCCCTTACGAGAAATTCCGCTCACTGCCCGATGCGGACGGCTATCTAAAACCGGGAGCGACCTTCGAAAAACTGGATGCAATTTCTACTCAATGCAGCGATAATGACGCAGCCAAACTTCTTAACGAAGCGAGGACAAAACTCTTTCAACTGATTAACAAATCCCAACAACGCGCCGCCTGAGCATAACCTTACTCGGCCACTTCGTTCAGGCTCATGTCTGTATTGGAAAATACTGCTTTACGGCTATGTTTAACCAAACTGCAAATTAGCCAAACTGATAGTGCTTGCGTAATGCCTTTTTGACGTCCCAGGTGCAGGACAGGCCGGGGTGAAAAGTAACCAAATCCCCCTTGCCAAAACTCACCGGCTCGCCGCCCTTAGGCGTAACCGTGACTTCACCTTCAAGGATATAGGCAATTTCACGCTCAGAATAAGACCAGGGGAAGGTGGAGACTTCCTTGGACCAGGTTGACCAGCTGGTGACGCCCAGTTCTTTCAGACGGGCTTCAGAGGGGTTGTGTTCGACGGTGATGGTAGCCATGATTTATTTCCTTCATTCACAAAGAATCAAGGATAAACCTACAACCAATCCCAATCAAGATGCGCCTTTTTCGGCGCATTTTTCATCACCCAATCCCACAAAAATGGCGGGACAAAGCGCATCAAACGCATCAGCATGCCAATCTGCCAGGGGATGACGACAAAACGGCGTTTATGGGTGATGGCTTTGGCAAACTTTTCGGCGGCAACATCGGCATCCATTAAAAATGGCATTTTATACGTATTCACTTCGGTCATCGGTGTGCGGATGTAGCCCGGGGCAATCGTGGTGACGTGAATACCGTAAGGCGCCATCTCTACCCTCAAGCTTTCCAGATAGCTGATGACAGCAGCCTTGGAGGCACTATAGGCACCGGCGCCGGGCAAGCCGCGAATACCGGCAACACTGGCTATGCCGACAAGGGAGCCTTTGCCCGCCTGTTGCATGGCAGCAATAAATGGCTGAAAAGTGTGCACCGTGCCGAGCAGGTTGATATCCAAGATGGCTTTAAAGGCAATGCCGTCCTGTTTGTTTTCGGTGAGGGTGCCACGGCTGACGCCGGCGTTGGCGATGACAATATCCGGCGCGCCAAAACGCTCAATAAAATCCTGTGCAGCTTGCTCCAGCGCACCTGCATCTCGAACATCCAGGGGATAAGTGGCGACAGGGGTATTTAGTTTGGCTGCCAGTTCCTGCAATAACTCACCACGCCGTGCCACCAGGCCCAGCGTGGCGCCCTGGCTGGCATAGTACTCCGCAAGTGCGGCACCTATGCCACTGGAGGCACCAGTGATGAAGACTTTCATTTTTTTACTGCCAGCGGAGGGTTGACGGCCTTCTTTAACATGGGGTTTGAAGACGCTCGGCCTAATTACTTTTTGCCGGCTTTTCTCTCGGCTCGCGCTTGGTTAATCAAGTAATCAGCCACTTTAAGCGCTTGTTCATTGCCGCCCGTCATGGAGCTCGACGTGATGGTTTTACCATCAATAATCAGGCTTGGCACGCCAGTAGCGCCAGAGGCGCGGAAGATTTGCGCGGCACGATTAAGCTTGGTGTTGCTGGAGAACGAGTTAAACGCCTCTTCCACTTTTTTGCGATCCATACCGCTTTCTTTGGTCATCCAATCAATAGCAGCGGGTTCATTTTCCGGCTTAAAGGCTCTTTTTTTGTTTATTGCTTCAAATAATTTGCCATGAAGTTTTTCGGTGATCCCCAAGGTTTCCATGGCGTAATAGGCTTTAGCCATAGGCGCCCAATCAGGGCGTGGCAGGCCAGGAACGCGCTTGAAATAAACGTCTTGTGGCAGTTTTTTTACCCAGGCCGTCAGTTGTGGCTCTATATCGTAGCAATGCGAGCAGCCATACCAGAAAAGCTCCGTTACCTCAATTTTGGCTGGATTATCGGTGGGGATAGCTTGCACGGTTTGGCTGAAATCTGTACCTGCTTGCGGGTCAGCCATTACGTTTGCCGAGATAACTAACATCAAGGCGGCAAGTAATTTTTTCATGGTATTCATTCCTTATTTTTCAGGTTATTGGCTTGTAAAATCACTGGTTAGGCGTAGTGGTCTTCACTTTGATAAGGTTGGCACTAAATCCGTTCAATGTTAATTCGCCTCTAGCCTTGTTTATTTGTTCTATATCCGAAAACGGGCCTACGCACACACGATGCCAAACGCCTTTGTCGGGAATTTCGGCTGTCTGCACTATGGCCTCCAAGCCTAATAACGCCAGTTTGGCTTTTTGGTTGTCAGCGTCCTGCTCGTTTTGAAACGCGTCTACCTGTAGAAAGTAGTTTTCTGAAGTTGCAGAAGACGTTGCTTCGGCCGCCTTCTGTTTGATTTCTTGTTCGGTTACCTGTGTTTCACTGCCCGGCAGTATGGTGTAGAAATCAAAGTGCGGTTTGCCCCCGGGCGCTGCACCAGTATTTTCACCTTTAGGCAGGGCGCTGGTATCAGATTTTGCGTCCGCGCTACTGGTGTCGGCATTGATGGTCGGGGTTGTTTTGGATAAAAACGGGTTGTCGCCGCCCTGGATAAACATGACCAGGCCAACAGACAGGCCGACGCCCAGCAACAAGCCTATTAGCAGGCCGGTAAAAAAAGGATTACCTTTGCTGGCAGGTTTTTCGGCAATGGGTTTGTAGTCTCTACTCACG
>JBCKUK010000081.1:0-3186 GCA_038924905.1 Methylophilaceae bacterium
CTCAACCAACGAATGAGGCCCTCGCGCGCGAGTTTCATCAGGGTACGAGCCACAGGCTCAAATGACCGATTGTAGTTTAGCAGTCCTTCACCTATTCGCATTGCTACTGAAAGTCGATCAAAAGTGATTTACAAATACGAAGCAAAGAAACTTTAAAAACTAAAAAACTGGTTGCATTGATGGGGAAGCCCTTGTAGTCCAAGCTAAGGGGCGCCGCGCTTTTCCGGCGTCCATCTTGAACGGCGGGTTAGGCATTTATTCACTCCGACCCCATTTCTTGGAAGCGTTTAATCATAGACACTGAATCGCTTGCTTGTTTTCCCACGCCCAAGCATGCGAAATAATCGTATCCAACTCAGCATACTGCGGCTGCCAACCAAGCACTTGGCGTGCCTGGGTTGAATCCGCCACCAACCGTGCTGGATCACCCGCCCGGCGAGCACCTTCAATCACGGGCACCTTTTTTCCAGTGACGCGCGCCACCGCTGCAATCACCTCGGACACAGAAAAACCTTCGCCGTTGCCCAAGTTAAACTCGGCACTCGCACCACCCGCATTCAGCCAATCAAGTGCCTTCACATGTGCTTCGCACAAATCCACGATATGCACATAGTCCCGAATACACGTCCCATCCAGCGTATCGTAATCGCGCCCAAACACCGTTAGCGGGCCACGTCGTCCCGATACTGCCTGCAACGCCAAAGGAATCAAATGTGTTTCTGGCTCGTGCCGCTCACCCAGCTCACACTCAGGGTCTGCACCGCACGCATTGAAGTAGCGCAAACAAACCGACTTTAAGCCATAAGCTTTGTCGTAATCGCGCAGCACTTGCTCCACCATCGCTTTTGATGCGCCGTAAGGATTGATAGGCGAGATACGATGCTTCTCATCTATTGGCACATACTGAGGCTCACCAAAAATCGCAGCGGTGGATGAAAAGACGAAACGACAAATACGATGCTCAACCATCGCATTTAGCAAATTGAGTGTATTGACCAGATTATTCGCATAATACCTATCTGGTTGAACAACCGACTCTCCTACCTGAATAAACGAAGCAAAATGCAGCACCGCATCAAAGCGGCTTTCTGAAAACACACGTTCTATCAAAGCCACATCCGCCAAACTACCTTCTACCAGCGCCCCACCGATTACCGCATCACGATGCCCGGTAGAAAAATCATCTACCGTTACCACATCATGACCGTCGCGCAATAAGCGCTTAACCATGTGTGAACCAATGTAACCTGCACCACCCACTACCAGTAACTTCAAGAGTTATTTCTCCCTGTGAAATGCCTAACGTAAAGCTCAGCCGACGCTTGGAGCAAAGTGGAAAACGGTCGGCTGGGGCGCCTTGTTAGCCAGCGTGTAATTGGAAATCTGAAGCTCTGACTCCAATATGTCAAAGATGGTTGAGTCAACAGTTTCATCGAATTTACGGGCAAACAGCGCATCACTTACTAATAGAAATTCAGTGTCGTTTGCCATGAAGGTTTTTGGGCGCAGTTTGATGCTTCCACTTGCTATTAGAGATTTAGTGTCGTTCGCCGTGAAGGTTTTTTGGGGCAGTTTAATGATTTCATCTGGTATCCAGATAATCGCTCTTTTATCGTCGTTTACAACGGTTCCGCTGTAATTGGTATTCATTAGTACTGTTTGAAAGAAACCTTCATCTGCTATCAGGGTATTCTGATAGAAGCTCATAAACTTTTCTACTTCACCACTATAACAAATGAATTCACAGCACTCTCTACTCAACATCATCCATTGACCACCGATGTAAGGTGTTACATCTGGAAGATAGAGTCTCTTGTATGGCGTCCCTGAAAATCCATGATCAGTTTCAACAAAGTAGTTTTCAACGCGATTCATGGTGTCGGGACGTTCCTTTGCCTGATCGAGAATTTGTATAAAATCCGTTCCTTCGTTCTGGCTAAGAAAATCTTGAATAAAAGCCTGCGACCTTAGCGGATAATCCTGTCCGCTAAGGTTGATAAAAAAATCCCAATCAGCATTGATCTTCAATAACTCTTTGATGCCCCTTAATTCAACATCCACCATACTATATCCACCCCAGACTACGCTTTGACTCTCCAAGAGGTGTGCATTAGAAAAGCTTGATAAGAAATATCGTATCTCCGCCTGTAGTCCTACCCCCCCCTCTTGTCCACGTGTATCAAATAGTGATTATTGGGGTGGTAAATTGCTCTAAAAAGCCTCATAAACTGTTGCGGATAGCGGTGTACCAAAATGAGGTAGGCAGTTTTCATGTATTCAAAATTTCCTTTATAGTTTTTGCATGGTGATGGTACTGGCCATCAATTGACCGAAAAAATTCAAGTGCCCGTTCATAAAACGAGCTGGCTAACGTGGAGTTGAGGGGCAGGCCGCACCACGAAACCATGAACGGGGAAGCGAACCATGAGTAACCAAGACACGCAAACGAACACGCTGGCGGACTGTCCGCCCTTGAGCGTAGGGTTAGGCTATTTTCAAACGTGCGCGGTTTTGGCTTGTAACGAAATACCGAGTGCACGCACCACTTTCAGCAGCGTGTCGTATCGCGGCTGCGCGCCAGGAGCAAGTGCCTTGTATAGGCTTTCTCGCCCGAGTCCAGTGTCCTTGGCGAGTTGTGTCATGCCACGGGCGCGCGCTACATCCTTGACGGCGACAAGAAAGGTATTAGGGTCTTCATCCTCTAGCGCGGCGGTGAGGTAAGCGGCAATCGTCTCATCGTTATCGAGATAATCGGCTGCATCGAACGGGGTAAATTTAGTCATGGCTCACTCCTTTGTCAAAGTGCGCGCCATCGTTTGGGCACGCTTGATGTCACGTTTTTGGGTGGATTTATCGCCGCCCAGCAACAGAAAATAGACCACATTTCCTCGACGGGTAAAATAAGCGCGGTAGCCGGGGCCGTAGTGAATCCGCAACTCGGAAACGTCCTCGCCCACCGGCTCACAATCACCAAAATTTCCAGCCTCGGCATTGCGAATGCGCTTGGTGATCATTGCCTTTCCTATGTGATCTTTCAGGCTAATCAGCCAAGCGTCGAATTCTTCCGATTTCAGAAAAGTGTTCATGTTTCACATTGTATCCGTATAGATACTAATGTCAAGTAATTTAACACACCCGCCTAACGTAACACGGGCTATAAATACATACACATTATTTACATGCATA
>JBCKUK010000082.1:0-3140 GCA_038924905.1 Methylophilaceae bacterium
TCATGGCGCTGCAGGCGGCGATCGACGATCCGCGCCGTGCCGACAAAGCCGGCGCGGTGCTCGCGCTCACCGGTGTGGTCAACATCCCGATCATTTATTTCTCGGTGCAGTGGTGGAATACCCTGCATCAGGGCGCATCGGTGAGCCTGACAAGCGCGCCCACCATGGCGGCAACGATGTTTGCCGGCATGATCGTCATGGCGCTCGGCTTCTGGATGTACAGCTTCGCTGCCGCGCTGCTGCGCGTGCGGTGTATCATCCTCGAACGTGAGCGACGCAGCGACTGGGTCGCACAATATGCGGGGACATTGAAATGAACTGGGCAAGCTGGAACGATTTTGCGGCAATGGGCGGTTACGCACTCTATGTATGGGGCTCGTATGGCGTGACGCTCGGATTGATGGTCACGGAAATCGTCCTGTTGATTCTGAGAAAACGCAGCCTTCTCGAACAGCTTCGCCGCATTCCCGGCGCGCGGCGGGTCGCGCAATGAAGCCCCGGCACAAGCGGTTCGCGATGATCGTGGCCGGCGTCGCCGCACTGGGCATCGCCGCAACCCTGGTGTTGAACGCCTTTCAGAAAAACCTGGTGTTTTTCTTCACACCTTCGCAGGTCGCCGCGAACGAAGCGCCGCAGGGGCGCACTTTCCGCATCGGCGGCCTGGTCGAGCCGGGCAGCGTCAAGCGCCAGGCCGACGGGGTGACCGTGCAGTTCGCGGTTACCGACACCGCAAAAACCATTCAGGTGGTCTACCGCGGGCTTCTGCCGGATCTGTTCCGTGAAGGCAAGGGCGTCGTGACCCAGGGGCGCCTGTCGGCGGACGGCGTACTCCAGGCCAGCGAGGTGCTCGCCAAGCACGACGAGAACTACATGCCGCCCGAGGCTGCCGAAGCACTGAAGCAGGCGCAGGCCACAAACCAGAAGGCAGCGCAGACGCTGGTCACCCCCCTCACAACAGGAGTTCAACGATGATGATTCCCGAAATTGGTCAGTTTGCCCTCGCGTTGGCGCTCACCCTCGCCCTGGTGCAGGGAATACTGCCCATTGTCGGTGCGGCACGCGGCAACTCCGTGTGGATGAGCCTGGCGCGCCCGGCAGCGCAAGGACAGTTCGTATTTGTCGCCATTGCCTTCGGCTGCCTCGCGTACTTGTTCCTCACCAATGATTTTTCGGTGCTCAACGTCGCCACCAACTCCAATTCCCAGTTGCCGCTGCACTATCGCTTCGCTGCGACCTGGGGCTCCCACGAAGGCTCGCTGCTGCTGTGGATGCTGGCGCTCACGGCATGGATGGTGGCGGTGACGGTGTTCAGCCGCCAGCTTCCCGAGGAAATGGTGGCGCGGGTGCTGGGCGTCATGGGGCTGGTGAGCGTCGGATTTCTCGCGTTCATGCTGTTCACATCGAACCCGTTCGACCGCCTGTTTCCCGTTCCCGTGGACGGGCGCGACCTCAACCCGCTGCTGCAGGACGCAGGAATGATCATGCACCCGCCGCTGCTTTACATGGGCTATGTCGGATTCTCGGTGGTGTTTGCATTTGCCATCGCCGCGCTACTCTCGGGCCAGCTCGACGCCGCCTGGGCGCGCTGGTCGCGTCCGTGGGCCACGGTGGCGTGGATCTTTCTCACGCTCGGCGTTGCGCTGGGCAGTTTCTGGGCCTACTATGAACTGGGATGGGGCGGCTGGTGGTTCTGGGATCCGGTGGAAAACGCCTCTTTCATGCCGTGGCTGGTGGGAACGGCGCTGATCCATTCGCTGGCGGTGACGGAAAAGCGCGGCAGTTTCCGCGGCTGGACGGTGCTGCTCGCAATCCTCGCTTTCTCCCTGAGTCTGCTCGGCGCCTTCCTGGTGCGATCGGGCGTGGTGACCTCGGTGCATGCCTTCGCCACCGACCCCGGGCGCGGCATATTCCTTCTGCTTTTCATCGCCGTGGTGATTGGCAGCTCGCTGACGCTGTTTGCCTGGCGCGCCCCACGCCTGAGCGGCGGCGGCAGTTCCGATCTCGTGTCCCGCGAGTCGGCGTTGCTCACAAACAACGTCCTGCTGATGGCCGCTACCGGCGCGGTCATGCTCGGCACGCTCTATCCTCTCGCGCTCGATGCGCTGGGGCTGGGCAAGATCTCCGTAGGCCCGCCCTACTTCGAGGCCGTCTTCGTCCCGATCATGGCGCTCGCGCTGTTTCTGATGGGAATCGGTCCGCTCATGCGCTGGAAGAAAGCGAGCCTTCCCGAACTCGCGGTCCGCCTGCGCTGGGCGTTCGCCGTCAGCGTGGCGAGCGCGCTGCTGCTGCCGTTTGCACTCGGCCGCTGGAGCGCCGGGGTGAGCTTCTGGCTGCTGCTGGCGGCCTGGATCGCCACCAGCTGCGCGTTGCAGCTTTGGGAAAAAGCAGGCCGCCAGTCCGGCGGCGCCAGCGCCTGGGCGCGCTTGCGCAATACCCCGCGCGCCTATTACGGCATGCTGCTGGCCCATTTCGGCATCGCCGTGTTCGTGGTCGGGGTCACCCTGGTGATGGGCTACGAGACCGAGCGCGACGTGCGCATGGAAGTGGGCGATACTGTCGAGGCTGGCGGCTACACCTTCCGCCTGGACGGCGTGGCGCCAGTCGCCGGGCCGAACTACAGCGCTGAGCGCGCCACGGTTCAGGTTACCCTGGCGGGAAAACCGGTCGTCACGCTCCACCCGGAGAAGCGCGCATACAAAGGCCAGGAAATGCCCATGACCGAGGCGGTGATCGATCGGGGCATCACGCGCGACCTTTACGTCTCGATGGGCGAAGCCGTCAGCCCGACGGCGTGGGTGATGCGCGTGCAGCACAAACCCTTCGTGAACTGGATCTGGGGCGGCTGCGTGCTGATGGCGCTGGGCGGTCTGCTGGCCGCGAGTGACCGCAGATACCGCGTTGCCGTGCGCCGCCGTCAGCCCGAAGAGGTGAATGCGGCAGCCACGCGTCTGCAGGTCAAGCCGGCCCCCTGAAGTCAATGCAATGCCTGCACCCACACTGAACAAGACCCGGGCCTTCCTCCTGCCGGGCATTTTCCTGGCGCTGGTGATACTGCTCGGCGTGGGACTGACGCTCAATCCACGCGAAGTGCCTTCACCTCTTATCGGCAAGCCCGCGCCGCGCTTCGCACTGCCGCAGTT
>JBCKUK010000083.1:0-2687 GCA_038924905.1 Methylophilaceae bacterium
CTTTTCGCTCGGCAAAAAGATAAAAAGGCTGTACTTAAATTGGTGCGAGAACTGGCCAAACCTTACCCTGACCTGCCAGAAGCGCACTTCACCACTGCCCACGCCGCTTGGGCGGCGGGCAACGACAAGCTAGCCATCAGCGAAGCAAATGCGGCCGACTTGCTGCGTCCAGGATGGGAGCTGAACGCAATACTGCAAGGCCAGGTGCTGTTTGGTCAATCACCAGATGCTGCGCTTGCCTTTTATCGTAATTTTCTAAGCCAATATCCCGAGGCCAACGAAGTACGCTTGAACCTGGCGCGCACGCTGGTGAATCAAAAACGCTTCAGCGAAGCCAAGCCGGAATTTGTTCATTTAACGCAAGCGTCCAAAGGCAATCCTACAATTCTGGTAGTAGTGGGTTTGCTATCTTTTCAGGCTGGTGACTACACAGAGGCCGAACAATATTTTCAGCAAGTGCTGATTACAGACTTTAAAGATAAGGACCAGATTTACCTCTATCTAGGGCAGGTTGCTGAAAAACAGAAAGAAGATGATCGGGCACTTGTTTGGTACAACAAAATTCAGGCCGGCGAGCGCTACCTTGATGCTAAACTTGGCATCGCTTACGTGGTGTCGCGTACGCAAGGCGCTGATAGCGCCATTAAAATGCTGGATGATTTAGCAGATTTAACCAGCGACCAGCTGGCATTAGTGGTTCAGACGCAGGCCAATCTGCTAACGCAAGCCAAGCGCCATCAAGAAGCCTACGAACTGCTGGATAAAGCCGTCAAGAATCTGCCAAGCATGCCAGGCATCATTTATGACTATGCAATGGCCGCCGAGAAGCTTGGTCATCTGGATGTGGTTGAAAGAGAGCTGCGCAAACTTATTCAGATAAAACCCGACTTTGCGCAGGCCTACAATGCCCTTGGTTACTCTCTGGCAGACCATAATATAAAGCTGGAGGAGGCACATACATTGATTGAGAAGGCATTGGCGCTGAGCCCGAATGACCACTTCATACTGGATAGCATGAAGTGGGTACAATATCGCCGAGGCAAGCTGGACAAAGCTATTGACTACCTGCGCCGTGCCTATAACAAGCAAACCGACCCTGAAATTGCAGCGCATTTAGGCGAAGTGTTGTGGCAGCAAGGCAAACGTGATGAGGCATTGCAGATTTGGGAAGATGCCCTGCGCGACCACCCAGAAAACGAAGTGCTGCAAAGCACTTCCAGAAAATTCAAGTTGTAACCAGATGCAGCCAGTTAGCTCTTGCTGGCCGCACTTATTGTTCTGCACTGTCGGGCTTGCGCTGGTTGGCTGCACAACAATTCAACCTGTTATTAAGCCGGTTGCCGACTCGGCGGCGGCACACCAGGAACATCTGGCTAGTCTTGCCAACATCAGACAATTCAGGCTTCAAGGCCGCATCGGCGCGCAAACAGATGGTAAGGGGTTTTCCGGCATCGCCCATTGGCAGCACGATAGCACGGGCAACAATGTTGCACTTTTCTCGCCGCTGGGTGACCAGGTTGCGACAATTAAAACCACTGCCAGCGGTGCAGAACTCATCACCAGCGACGGTAAAAGTTTTAACGCCAAAGACGCCGAAACGCTCACCCAGAAAGCGCTTGGCTGGAGCCTGCCAATGACAGGCTTATCGGATTGGGTATTAGGCCGCCCTGCTACCAGCTTGGCTGAATATACAGAGTGGGATACGGATGGACGCATCACAAAATTAACCCAAGACGGCTGGAAAATTGAATACCCTCAATACACCGAGATAGATGGATACCAACTACCCAAAAAAGTAAACCTGCATAGCCCCAAACTCAACCTGAAACTGGTTATTGAAGAGTGGAGCGAACTGACAGACCAAGAAGCTACAATGCAGAAAGATCAGCCCTGATGCAGGATTTCAAGTCTTTTTTGGCTCCTGCCAAAATCAACCTATTTTTGCACATTGTCGGCCGGCGTGAAGATGGCTACCACCTGCTGCAAAGTGTGTTCCGCCTGCTGGATTTTTACGACACTATTCACCTTAAACCAAGCAATGACGGCGTTATCCGGCGCGTACAGGATATTGCCAATGTGCCAGAACAGCAAGACCTCTGCATCCGCGCCGCCAGGCTATTGCAGCAGCACACCGGCTGCAAAAAAGGGGTGGCTATTGCAGTGGATAAGCAGATCCCCGTGGGCGGCGGCCTCGGTGGCGGCAGCTCAAACGCAGCCACTGTGCTGCTGACGCTAAACCGGCTGTGGGATTTGCATTTAACACGCGCAGAATTGCTGACTCTGGGCTTGCAGCTGGGTGCAGATGTACCCGTTTTCATATTTGGCGAGAACGCGTGGGCCGAGGGTGTAGGGGAGCGGTTGCAGGCATTGCGGCTGCAGCCTGCCTGGTATGCAGTATTAACGCCGCCGGCACAGGTCTCCACAGCACAAGTTTTTACCAGTTTTGAATTGACAAGAAACACGATTCCCACGACAATAGCGGCCTTTTCCGAGAGCCTGATAACACGGAGCTTGTTTTCCGGAGCGTCGTTTAAAAATGACCTCGAATCGGTGGTTTGTCGGCAATATCCAGCCGTCGCGCAATGCCTGGAATGGCTTAATCAATTCTCGCCAGCGCGTATGAGTGGTTCAGGTGCATCGGTATTTACAGAATGCGAGACTCAAGCCCAAGCTAAATTGGTGCTTGA
>JBCKUK010000084.1:0-2646 GCA_038924905.1 Methylophilaceae bacterium
TGGGACTAAACAGGTAGCCAATCACATGCAGGTGAACGGCGCTGCTCCGATTTTGTTTCTGTTTTTGCCGTTATTTCTACTAGCGTTTTTTCTGGCGCAGTGAATTTATCCACAATGCTTGCACCACCACCGCTCGCTGTCCGGTAGACCTCATCCGGCGTGTTGTAGTTTAGAGATTGGTGCATTCTTTCCGTATTGTAAAACACAAAATACTCCGTCAACCCCAACAGCAATTCAGGCACCGCCACATAACCATTCAAGTACACATCTTCATGTTTGACGCTGCGCCACAGGCGTTCCACAAAGATGTTATCCAAGGCGCGTCCGCGCCGCCGGATCCTGGCGATAAAAGTCGGTAAGCTGCCGGTACACCTCGGGATATTCCCGCAGCAGGGTATGCGGAATTTCAAAGAACACCTCGCTCATCACGGCGAAGAATTCCGCAGGACTTTCCGCTGCATAGGGATCGATCGCCGTTTTCGCGCCGGATTCGACCCTGGCGCGAAAGTCATCAAAGGCGTCAGTGAAGGCCTTTGCCCAGCCGGCAATGGACATCCCGCGATGCAGGGGAGGAAAGCAATCCATCGCGCCGTTCAGCCGGTCCAGCTTGTGGGCGAATTCGTGGATCACCACATTGATACCGTCATGCTCGCCGGAACGCTCCGCATCGGCACCGGACAGTACCACCGGTCCGCGCTCCCAGGCCTCGCCGATCACCGGCCTGCGCATAAGATGCACTACCCCCGCCTCATCCATGTATTCATGTTCCGGCACGAATTCATCGGGATAAACAATCACCGTCACCCAGCCGGCATAATAATGCAGCCCCAGATTGAGAATCGGCAAACAGGCCTGGGCAGCAATTTTCAAGCGTATTTCGTTGCTCAAACAATGACTCCCGCCCGCCACCACATCCTTTTCGTGCAGGAACAGGGTCGCCAGCTCGCGCAGCTGAACCTGCTCTGCATCGGACAAGTCGCGCAACAAAGGCGTGGTCGAAATAACGGCCTGCCACGCCTCCTCCGGCAAGGCATGGCGTTGCAGAATACGTTTTTTGCGCCACCCCCTGAAGCCCAGCCAGTCCATCGGATTTCACTTAATTATGCGTTATGCGCTTAACTTCCCAAGACCCGATGTTGCTTTCTATTTCGGGCCATAAGTTAACACTTTCCAACTTATTATTTGCCCCGCCCGTAGCGGCACCAGCACATCCCCATCATACGGCAAGCTATCTGGCTGTCAATCAGCGTCCAAAAATTTCCAGTTTTCAGCATCCAGAAGTGATGTGAAAATTGTAAGATCCGCCTGCAATCAAGCTCGGCATCAGTGCGGCCGGTAAAAGCCCACGCTGATTGCTGGCAAAAACAGCGCGCTGATTGACAGTTGATAGTAATTCAATCGCGGAATAGGGAAATTTTTAATATTTTTTATGGGGATGTGCTGGTGCCGCTACGGGCGGGGCAAATAATAAGTTGGAAAGTGTTAACTTATGGCCCGAAATAGAAAGCAACATCGGGTCTTGGGAAGTTAAGCGCATAACGCATAATTAAGTGAAATCCGATGGACTGGCTGGGCTTCAGGGGGTGGCGCAAAAAACGTATTCTGCAACGCCATGCCTTGCCGGAGGAGGCGTGGCAGGCCGTTATTTCGACCACGCCTTTGTTGCGCGACTTGTCCGATGCAGAGCAGGTTCAGCTGCGCGAGCTGGCGACCCTGTTCCTGCACGAAAAGGATGTGGTGGCGGGCGGGAGTCATTGTTTGAGCAACGAAATACGCTTGAAAATTGCTGCCCAGGCCTGTTTGCCGATTCTCAATCTGGGGCTGCATTATTATGCCGGCTGGGTGACGGTGATTGTTTATCCCGATGAATTCGTGCCGGAACATGAATACATGGATGAGGCGGGGGTAGTGCATCTTATGCGCAGGCCGGTGATCGGCGAGGCCTGGGAGCGCGGACCGGTGGTACTGTCCGGTGCCGATGCGGAGCGTTCCGGCGAGCATGACGGTATCAATGTGGTGATCCACGAATTCGCCCACAAGCTGGACCGGCTGAACGGCGCGATGGATTGCTTTCCTCCCCTGCATCGCGGGATGTCCATTGCCGGCTGGGCAAAGGCCTTCACTGACGCCTTTGATGACTTTCGCGCCAGGGTCGAATCCGGCGCGAAAACGGCGATCGATCCCTATGCAGCGGAAAGTCCTGCGGAATTCTTCGCCGTGATGAGCGAGGTGTTCTTTGAAATTCCGCATACCCTGCTGCGGGAATATCCCGAGGTGTACCGGCAGCTTACCGACTTTTATCGCCAGGATCCGGCGGCGCGGACGCGCCTTGGATAACATCTTTGTGGAACGCCTGTGGCGCAGCGTCAAACATGAAGATGTGTACTTGAATGGTTATGTGGCGGTGCCTGAATTGCTGTTGGGGTTGACGGAGTATTTTGTGTTTTACAATACGGAAAGAATGCACCAATCTCTAAACTACAACACGCCGGATGAGGTCTACCGGACAGCGAGCGGTGGTGGTGCAAGCATTGTGGATAAATTCACTGCGCCAGAAAAAACGCTAGTAGAAATAACGGCAAAAACAGAAACAAAATCGGAGCAGCGCCGTTCACCTGCATGTGATTGGCTACCTGTTTAGTCCCA
>JBCKUK010000085.1:0-2599 GCA_038924905.1 Methylophilaceae bacterium
ACAACTATAATTTGTACGGCAGTGCAAATATCAACTTCCAAAAAAAACAGGCATCAAACGATGCCTGTTTAAGATACCTCACTGCCGACGTGGTTAGCGTTTGTATACACCCGCGCAAGTGACCACGGCAGATACTGTCTCGCAATACATTTCCTTGGGCAAGACCTTCTTGGTTACCGGGTCAGTAAACTTGTATTCCTGCCAGAACGAACTCTTGGTTTTGGCCAGATTCACTCTTTCCCTGATAAATTCTACTCCATCCGGATCTTTCTGATCAATCAGATCCTTGCCTACACTCTCTTTATTTTGACCATGTGCCAGAACCACGCCCTGCAAGCTATACATAACTACATACAGGTCCAGCTGAACAAACTCCCCCTTACGGTTGGTGAAGTCCTCTGCCGCTTTATCGACACCAACTTTCTTGACGTGTGCAACTGCTTTTTTTGTCATTTCTACTGCATCGCTCTTGGTGGCGAATTCCTCTGCAACAACTTGTACAACAACCTGATTGGCTAACAACAACGTTGCACACATTGCAATACCAGCTAATATTTTATTCATAATTTACTCTCCTTCGGTTAAATTAACGAATCTAACTTGCACTTCACAGCCTAACTTATATTGTGGACCCCTCGGTCAAGACAATAATGAGTCGAGTTTAAGAGGGTAGCCGATCACATGCAGCGGAACGGCGCTGCCTCGGTTTTGCTTCTGTTTCTGAGTGAGTTTTTTCTCTCTCAGTGAATGTGTCCACCATCCTTGCACGGTGACGTAGCCTTTCAGGTACACGTCCTCATGTTTGACGCGTTCCACAAAAATGTTGTCCAATGCCCGGCCGCGCCCGTCCCTGCTGATGGCAATGCCCTGTGTCTTGAGCACGCCGGTGAAGGCATCAGAGGTGCACCTACCGCCTCACCGCGTCCGGCAGCACCTTGTGGCATGGTTTTGCGCAGGCGATCATCGAGGGCACGCGCCGGTTATGCCCGGATATCACGCTCAAGGCACAGTGAGTCGTGGCAATTCCCGCATCCGGGTATCCCACCCCAGCACGGCGGTCAAGCAATTCCAGACTGAACTGCGACACGCTGCAGCAGACCAGCAGCTTCATCCTCCCTCAGTGGGAGACTTGCCTTGAGCGCTGCTTGCAGGAGATGCTGCGAAGTAAGCGGTTATTTTCCGGCTTCCGCAGGCTGATGCACATGGCCGGCCAGTGAACATCTGCCCGCGCTTTCCCCAATAAATCAGGTAATCACACTTGTCCCAATCGCCTCGCTGATATGATTATACCCATCTTTTTCCAGGAGTTTTAGAAGACCCTTGTTGATCTTTTTAATAAGGCTTGGGCCTTCATAGACCAAACCTGTAATCAATTGCACCATTGAAGC
This sequence comes from Methylophilaceae bacterium, assembly GCA_038924905.1. Taxonomy (GTDB): domain Bacteria; phylum Pseudomonadota; class Gammaproteobacteria; order Burkholderiales; family Methylophilaceae; genus JBCKUK01. Next base: position 1,389 of record JBCKUK010000085.1, read on the forward strand.
ACCTAATTTTATTTTTTGGTAAGCATCTTCCGCGCTCATAATACCGCCGACGCCTATAATTGTAACTTTATTACCGAATTCCTTATAAGTTTGCCTGATGAGATCGTTAGATAAGTGCCTGGTAGGAAGCCCTGAAAAATTCCCTTCCCCTGCACTATTAATTTCCTGTTTATTGAAAGCGGAACTCGAACGATCCTTAGCCAAATTGCCAATAATGACTGCTTCGACGCCATAATCGACCATGATTTGGATCAACCTCCTGGCTTTATCCCACCTGATCTCGATTGGAAATTTGATTGCCAGGGGACGCTTGGGTGCGATTCTCCTTGTTTCGAATAACAGCTTCTCTAATTGAGTTTCATCCACAAAACCCTCGCCTCCATGGGAATTTGGACAGGAGATATTGAGTTCAATATAGGCAAAGCCCTCATTATCCTTGATTTCTTGTATATTACTTAGAGCATCCAAAAGCTGCGCCTCAGGAGTGACCATCTCTGCTGAATTGGTTTGCCCAAGACTGATGCCAATTTGGTAGTTTTTAGTAAAACAAATTTGCTGGACGACATTTCTAGTGCCACTGCTTCTAAGGCCCTTGTTGACGAGGATTGATTTCGACTTTGGGAGGCGACCGAGGCGTGGCTTTGGATTTCCTGGGTTGGCTTGGTAAGTTGTTGTACCCACAGACTGGAAGCCAAACCCGATGCTGGGGAGGATTGCGGTAAGCTTGCCCTCGTAGTCAAAACCGGCCGCGAGACCTATCGGGTTTTCAAAGATACGTCCGAAGTGACTGCACTTAAGGCGATCGTCTCTTACGCAATATAGTTTACCAAGTATATATTTTATTACTCTGTATTTTCCTAGAAAAACGCCAAATGATGTAGCGGCATTATGCACTCTCTCTGCGTCGATTTTAAAAAAGAGTGGTCTTAGAACCTTATATAGCATGATTAGCACCTATCCCGTGTATGATTTGCAGCACATAGGTTGTGGTAAGGTCAAAGCAACGCGAACCCCAGCGACAAGCATTTACCACTCACCAAACTCATCGCTCACCTCAACGCCACCAATATCCCAATTTTCATCTACCAGCCCTGCGGTAGCATACCGGTGAATGCTGAAATATTGATCTGCCCCTCCAGCTTCGTCATCCTATCCGCTTACGCTTGGAGCAAACTTGAAAGCAAAACTGGTGTTTTTGCGCACTGGCGGAA
>JBCKUK010000086.1:0-2276 GCA_038924905.1 Methylophilaceae bacterium
TTTTGTATAACTATCGTGGCTGCTTGCAAAATTTTACCGCCACGAATTCTAGAATAATCTGAGGGAGAAACAGATGTCGGGCTTTTTATCCAAAGAAAGAACTGTCGCCAATCACGGTTTCAACAGGTGGCTGGTGCCACCGGCGGCTTTGTGTATCCATCTGTGTATTGGTATGGCTTACGGTTTCTCGGTATTCTGGTTGCCGTTGACCAAGGCTATTGGCATCACCAGCTCAGTTGCTTGCCCAGCCGACATGAGCTGGTTTGCCATGCTGTTTACCACCACCTGCGATTGGAGTAAACCCATGCTGGGCTGGATGTACACACTGTTCTTTGTCTTTCTCGGCTCCAGTGCGGCGCTGTGGGGGCGGTGGCTCGAGCATGTCGGCCCGCGTAAGGCGGGTGTGGTGTCTGCATTATGCTGGTGCGGCGGCTTGGTGTTGTCGGCAATCGGCGTGCATACACACCAACTTTGGCTGATGTGGCTGGGTTCCGGCATCATCGGCGGCGTCGGTCTGGGCTTGGGCTATATTTCCCCGGTTTCAACTTTGATCAAGTGGTTCCCCGATCGGCGCGGCATGGCAACCGGCATGGCGATTATGGGCTTTGGCGGTGGCGCCATGGTGGGTTCGCCACTGGCTGACAAACTCATGAATCATTTTGCAACGCCAACATCGGTTGGGGTATGGGAGACATTTCTCACAATGGCGGCTATTTATTTCGTCTTCATGATGATAGGCGCACTGTCCTATCGTATACCGCCAACCGGCTGGAAGCCTGCCGGTTGGGCGCCGCCTGTGACGGCCAAGGTAAATGCCATGATTACTGCCAGACACGTACACGTAGACAAGGCATGGAGAACGCCACAGTTCTGGCTGCTGTGGGGGATACTCTGCCTCAACGTCTCCGCCGGTATTGGCGTCATTGGCATGTCTTCACCCATGCTACAGGAAATTTTTGGCGGCAAACTCATAGGTCTTGATCTAAAATTTGACGAACTAAGTGGTGCACAACTGGCGCAAATAGCAGCAATCGCCGCGGGTTTTACCGGCTTGCTGAGTCTGTTCAATATTGCAGGGCGTATTGTTTGGGCAACGTTTTCTGACTACATAGGCCGTAAGGCGACTTATTTTGCCTTCTTTACGCTCGGATTTATCCTGTACGCTTCGGCCCCGTCGGCAGGGCATGCCGGCAACCTGGCGCTTTTTGCCGGTTTGTTCTGCCTTATTCTTACCATGTATGGCGGTGGCTTCGCCACCATTCCAGCGTATCTGGCGGATATGTTTGGCACGCAGATGGTGGGCGCCATTCATGGCCGGCTCTTAACTGCCTGGTCGGTGGCGGGCGTTTTGGGGCCGGTGTTGGTGAATTACATCAACGAATATCAGATTGGTCATGGCGTAGCAAAAAGTGCTGCCTACGATACGACCATGTATATCCTGGCGGGACTTTTGGTGGGCGGCTTTATTTGTAATCTTCTGGTGCGGCCGGTGGCGCCGAAGTGGTTTATGACGGATGCAGAGCTGGAAGCCGAGCGCAAACTTGCGCACGACACCGCAGCCAAGAATGTTGTAGCTGGTAATGTGGCAATAAGCGGACGAGGCAGCCAGCGCGGGCTGGTGGCGGCAGCCTGGCTATTGGTGGGTATTCCACTGGCATATGGCATCTGGAATACAGTGACCAAAGCCCTAGTGTTATTCAGCTAAGCAGCACTTACAACGATTAAATCACAACTGGTTGGCAAGGCGCTTATCAAAACCAGGCGCCTGTTTAGCCATTCTTCACTATTTAAAAATTTCTGGAATTTCGATTGTTTAGTTTTTTCGAGAAAATGGTTTATCCCTACCCTGATGCCATGGGCAGCGTACCACCAACAGGGTTTTTGGCTTTCGTCTGGGAAGCCACCAGAGGGGTGAGGCGGCATCTCGCTGCCATGGCCCTGCTCACTGCGGCTATAGGCGCCTTTGAGGCATTGCTGTTCGCCGGTCTGGGCAAAGTGGTTGACTGGCTGAACCATACATCCCCGGCGCTGTTGTGGACGCAAGAACGCCATACCCTGCTCTTGTTTACCGCAATACTGCTGGCAAGCCCTGCTTTAATCGGACTGCAAAACCTGCTTAAACACCAGACCCTGGCTGGCAACCTTCCCATGCGGCTACGCTGGAATTTTCATCGCATGATGCTAAACCAGAGCATGAATTTCTATCAGGACGAATTTGCCGGCCGCATTGCAGCCAAGGTCATGCAAACCGCTCTTGCGCTACGTGACGTCTGCTT
>JBCKUK010000087.1:0-2242 GCA_038924905.1 Methylophilaceae bacterium
CAGGAGCGAAACAAGCTGGTCGGTATCCACCGGCTTGCTGACGTAGTCGGAGGCGCCGGCCTCGATGCATTTCTCGCGGTCGCCCTTCATGGCCTTGGCGGTGAGCGCGATCATCGGCAGGGACTCGAACTGCTTTATCTGGCGGATCTGGCGCATGGCCTCAAAGCCGTCCATCTCCGGCATCATGATGTCCATCAGCACGATGTCCACGTCCGGGTTCTTGCCGAGCTCTTCGAGGGCGGCGCGGCCGTTCTCGGCGGAGTGCACTGCCATCTTGTGGCGTTCCAGTACCGCGGTGAGGGCGAAGATGTTGCGCACGTCGTCGTCCACCACCAGCACCTTCTTGCCGGCCAGGCTGTCGGTGTTCAGGTAGAGCTTCTCCAGCATCTGGCGCCGCTCCTCGGGCAGTTTGGACACCACCCGGTGCAGGAACAGCGCCGTTTCGTCGAACAGCCGCTCGGGCGTCTGCACTTTCTTGACGATGCCCTTGAGCGCCAGGGATTGCAGCCGCTCCTGCTCCTGCTGCGGCAGTTCGGCTATGCCGTAGACGATCACCGGCACGTCGCTGGTCAGATCAAAGCCCTGGATCGCCTCGAGCAGGTCGGCGACGGGGATGTCGGGCAGGTTGAGATCCAGCACGATGCAGTCGTAGCGCTTCTTCTTGAGCGCCACGAGGGTGTCCTTGCCGCTGGCCACCGCTTTGATGCGCACGTCGCCGTTGCCGATAAGGTCGAGCACGCTGTTGCGATGCTGCTCGTTGCCGTCGGCAACGAGCAAGTCCTTCACCTCGCGCTTGGCGAATTTGTTCACGGCGGCCAGCGCCTTCTGCAGCGACTCGGCGGTGACCGGCTTGACCAGGTACTCGAAGGCGCCGTAACGCAGGCCGCGCGGACGGTTGTCCTCGACAGAGATGATTTCCACCGGAATGTGCCGCGTGTCGGGGTTGCGCTTCAGGCGCTCGAGCACCACCCAGCCGTCCATGTCGGGCAGATGCAGATCGAGCGTGATGGCCGTGGGCTTGAACTCGCCGGCGAGTTTGATCCCATCGGCGCCGCGTGCGGCGACGATGCCCTTGAAACCTTTGTCGCGCGCCGCCCGCAGCAGGATGTCGGCGAAGCGCGCGTCGTCCTCAATGATGAGCAGCGTACGCTCCCCCGGCTTGATTGCCGCCCGGTCGTCCGCGACAGCGGTAGGCTGAAGCATTCTCTCCTGAGGAGGCATTCTTCCCTGCGGCGGCGCCTTTGCCGCAGGATCGGGCCTGGCCGCCTCTGAAGCTGCGGATTCCCCGCCCCGCTCCAGGCGCTGGCCACTGCTACTGCCGGAGACTCCTCCCGGCGTGCCCCGACTGCCCTGCCCGGGTTCAGGCGCGCGCAGCGGGAGGTACAGGACGAAGGTGCTGCCCTTGCCCGTCGCGCTTTCGACCAGCCGCAACTCGCCGCTGAACAGCCGCGCGATCTCGCGCGAGATGGACAGCCCCAGGCCGGTGCCACCGTACTTCTTGGTGGTGCCGGTGTCGGCCTGCTGGAACGCTTCGAAAATGATCTTCTGCTTGTCGGCCGGCAAGCCGATGCCGCTATCGGTGACAAAGAAGCCAAGCACCGTCTGAGCGCGGTTGAGACTGTCATGATCCACGCTCCAGCCCGATTCTACCGGTGCTATGCGCACCGATACCCGGCCCTTATGGGTGAACTTGAAGGCGTTGGAGAGTAGGTTCTTCAGCACCTGCTGCAAGCGATGATGGTCGGTGTAGAGGGATGGCGGCAGGCCTGGCGCGAGTTCCACCTCGAAGCCGAGGCCGCGGCTCTGCGCCACGTGGCGGAAGGTCCGTTCGACCTGTTCGCTGACGTTGGCGAACGACACGTCCTGGAGCTCCAGCGTCACGGTGCCGGACTCGATCTTGGACAGGTCGAGGATATCGTTGATGAGCTCCAGCAGATCCTTGCCCGCCCCCTGGATGGTCTTGGCGTATTCGATCTGCTGCTCGCTCATGTTGTGCCCGGTGTTCTCGGCGAGCAGCTGCGAAAGGATGAGCAGGCTGTTGAGCGGCGTCCGCAACTCGTGCGACATGCTGGAGAGGAACTCCGACTTGTACTTGGAGGTGAGTGCCAACTGCTCGGCTTTCTCCTCCAGCGTCAGCTTGGAGGCCTCGATCTCGCGGTTCTTGTACTCGACCTCGACCTTCTGGTCTGCCAGCAGCTTGTTCTTTTCTTCCAGCTCCTCGTTGCTCTGGCGCAGTTCTTCC
>JBCKUK010000088.1:0-2162 GCA_038924905.1 Methylophilaceae bacterium
GCAGGGTCTAACCGCCACCTTTTTTCATCACCTTACCCTCCGCAACACGCTGACGTCTGACCTCTTTAGGGTCGGCGATGAGAAGGCGATAGATTTCTACCCGATCCAAATCCCGCAAGATAGCATCCAGTTTGCTTAGTTTGCCAAAAATGCCAATTTTGTTTAAACCGAGGTCAATCTCGGGAAATTGGTTAATGATGCCAGACGCTTGAATGGCCGATTCAGCAGTAGTACCCTCAACTATTTTCACCGGGATAATCACTTGCTTATCAGGTAACGCATAAGCGACTTCCACCATAATTTCATGACTCATTGACGCCCGCCTTAATCTTTGTAAATATATTCCGCCCGCGCAACAAAACCATCAACGAAGGTATTAGCAATGTGGCTGAATACAGGCGCGATGAGTTTTTCCAAGAATACGTTTGAAAACTCATAGTTTAGCCGAAACTCAATCTTGCAAGCAGCTTCCGAGAGTGCAATAAATTGCCAAACGCCTTTCAGGTGCTTGAATGGGCCGTTCTTGAGCTTGATATCCATTGCGCTGGGGTAAGTCTTGACGTTTTCGGTGGTGAAACTCTGCTTGATGCCATGGTAATCAATATGCAGCGTGGCAATTGTACTGGTTTCGTCACGCCTGATTAAATCAACGCCGCCGCACCAGGGCAAAAACTCAGGGTAGCGCTCAACCGCATCCACCAAGGCATACATCTGTTCCGTGGAATGGTTAACTAAAACAGTCTTCTCAACCTGCGCCATGGAAAAGTTCCAACTAGAGTAAAATGACGATTTTAAGCCATAACCTTTAGCCATGAGTATTGCCCAAAACAAAAAGGCCTTTCACGACTACTTCATTGAGGAGAAATACGAGGCCGGCATCGTGCTAGAGGGCTGGGAAGTCAAAGCTATTCGCGACAATCGCATTCAGCTCAAGGAAGCGTATGTGATTATCCAGCGTGGCGAGATTTACCTGATAGGCTGCCACGTCACGCCGCTGGGCGCCGCTTCTACGCATATCCGGCCAGATGCTATCCGCACGCGCAAGCTGTTGCTGCATTCGGAAGAAATCGCCAAGCTCATCGGCAAAGTGCAAATTGCGGGTTACACCCTGGTGCCTTTGGACATGCACTACACCCGTGGAAAAATCAAAATCCAGATTGGGCTGGCCAAAGGCAAGAAGCAATACGATAAGCGGCAAACAGAGAAAGAAAAAGACTGGAAAAGGGAGCAAGGCGCACTAATGAAGAAACATGCCAAAGCCTCATAACGAGCGTCTAATTCCTTCCCCCTTGGAGGGGAAAGGTTAGGATGGGGGTTAAGTGTATCTATTACCTGCAATGCACTACCCCCACCCCAGCCCTCCCCCTGTCGAGCTTCCAGTTTGCGCTTCAGCGCTTACTGGAGCGGTGAAGACATATACGGTCTAAATGGGGAGGGAGTTTATTAAGTTTGTAACTGGAACGCGAAAAAGGCCGCATTATGCGGTCTGCCAATAAATAGCCTACGCGGGAATGACGGCAGAAGTGAGTTCTTCTCAATACTAAGCGTATAATTAAGCCATGGCGAAACTAACCATGGTTTTGCCGGTCTTAATAGCTTCAAACCATCATGGGGCCGACCAGGCTTCGACGTGGGTATCAAAGCAGTGCAGGGCATACCGAGGATCAGCTACCTCGTAAATACAACTGAAACAAGTATAGTCGCAAACGACGAAACTTACGCTCTAGCCGCTTAAATCCGGCTAGACGCTGCACCATCTCTCCCGTGGGGTGGGTGGCCTTAAAACCATAGCAGCGTCATATACACGGGATACGTGTTGTATTGGGTTACTTAATACATCATTAAATCCAAGGTAACTCGTCTTGTAGGCGCTTGTCGGTTGGTGTATGCAAGATTAAAACAAACAACCAGGCTAAGTATGTAGAACTGTCTGTGGAGGACTTGCGGACGCGGGTTCGATTCCCGCCGGCTCCACCAATTGAGTGTTTTAAGATGTGTCAGGAAGTATCAAAACCCTAGTAAATTCAACCTTCTAGGGTTTTTTTACGTCTATACAGTATCAAGGCGTTGCTTGACATAGCAGAACTGCTAAGAGCTTTTGACGGCTTCACAGGTACGCTAACCGTGCAATCAGCACTTAGATTAGCGCCGTTAGTTTTTGC
>JBCKUK010000089.1:0-2158 GCA_038924905.1 Methylophilaceae bacterium
ATGCTTTAATTCATTAGGGTCGAGACCTTTAGCAAGGGCGGATTCAAAAACGAAGTGCAACTTTTATAGAGTTTGAGAGGCAAGCTGGCCAAGCGCCAACACTTTCTCTTTACCAGCAAATCGATACTTAAGCCGCCAACACTTTGCACCAGCCGTTGTGACTTGGAGGTAAAGCCCAGAACTATAAGAAAGATATAGGCTTTATCTGAAGGTTTAGCTTGGTTTATAGCGATATTAGTGAGTGCCATTTGGGGGTATTTCCAATTAAGTAAATATACGATACCCCCAACAATACCCACAAAAACTACTGGATGCAAGTGGATGAAATTGGATTGGATTGGATTGGATTGGATTGGACTACTGAAAATAAATAATGGTGCCCGGGGCCGGAGTCGAACCGGCACGACCGTTTCCAGTCGAGAGATTTTAAGTCTCTTGTGTCTACCAATTTCACCACCCGGGCGAATGGAGGAGAGAAAACCAAGCGGCGTATTTTACCATTAAAGCAACCCAAAAAAAAACGAGCAACTGACTGTTGCAGCCAGTTGCTCGACGGATTCATCCAATTACGGTTTGTCTACTTGGTGGTTTCTCGAACAATCATCCAGCGATCTTTAATCAATTCCCAATTCAGTACTTTTACGACACTGTCTTTATATTTTGGAGTATGAAGTTGCTGTAAAAATTCAGATGTTGCTTTTGTGCCCTTAACATCTACCTTGATGTCCTGTAATACCAGTGAAATTGAGCCAGAAAGCTTTGAGATATGGTCGCGGCGATAAGCAACCCATGCCTTCCTGGTAAAGGATTTCTCAGGTACAAAACTATCTGCATAAAACGCCAGGTAGGCATCTACATCTTTGCGCTCCCAGGCTGAAGCCCATTCAAGAGTCAGCTTGGTTAAGAGTTCGTTGTCTGTGAAGAAGCGCCTTAAAACGGAAGCTTTACTTTACACAATTCTGCAGATTTTAAGCCTGACTCTTTTCGATAAAATGCAACTTAATTAATTACTTAAAAATCAGGAACCCAAAATAGATTCAGCGCAAAACGATAACCAACTGAATTTATTCAACTAAATTGCCGGACACTATTGATGGGTTATCAATGAACGTGGTAATTGTGGCAGAAGTAATAAAATCGCGTACGGTTTCAAATGATCTCAAATTGGAGGCAAACGAACCGACCGACATTGGTCTATTTTCAAGTCTCATGCCAAGCACGCGCTCCATGATGCGCGATGACAGTTTCCGTTCAACGTGCTGACTCGACCAATCCAGGAAATACCCACGCATGGTGCGCAGCACAAAATCGCCAATAACAATCAGTGAAACGCCAAAAGCCAGCACCCACAATGTTTCTACGGACCGATTAGGAACTATACGGTCATATACATTCATGGAAAAAAGCGGCATCGCCAGCGCAAAAATATTAATCAAAAATGCTGCCAGCATGATATCCCGGTAGATCAGTCTCTTCTCCGACAACACACCACAAAACCAGTGCTGAAGCTTGACTTTACCAACCACGGGCGCACGACTATCAAAACGGAATTTAAGCTTAACAACCACTGCATGACCTGCATAGCGGCGGGATAACTCTTCAGCCGACAGTAAAACTTCAGCTTCACCGACCTCTGGCAAAATCACCCGCGCGTTTTTCTTGCTACTTCGCCATTTAGCAAGAGAATTACCGGCATAAACTCATCGGGGATTTGTGACAGCGGCTTTTTTAAAATCTTGGTGACCAGATGCACGCGCGTAGCAGCGCGCTTGAGTAATGCAGGGGTAATACGGCCACTGTTTAAGGGCAAGCCTGCTATCAGCGCGTCTTTGCTGGTTGACACATTGTGCACCCTGCAAAGCACCAGCAAGCACTCGAGTAGTGAGTCCACCTTCTCATGAGGTGCGTTTTGAGCTGGGTCTATCGTCTTGGTTGTATTTGTCGCTTGAGTATCAATCATCAATTTTTTAATCTGTGATTAGATTGCTTTTATTATCGCCCAATCGCATGGATTATAGCTAGTATAGATTACTCCAAGCCCAGATTAGCCTACCCTAAGCGCATGGTTTTGGCTAGTTTAAATGCAGGGGAAGTGCGTGGCGATTAAATGATTATAATTTGGAGGCGCGAGCCGGAATCGAACCGGCGTAAACGGCTT
>JBCKUK010000090.1:0-2134 GCA_038924905.1 Methylophilaceae bacterium
TTGTACTTTGTGTTTATCGGCAAATGCCCGTAGCAGAGGCTCATCCGCGGGTTGCAACGGATCCATGATGCGTAACACCAGCACAGTGACAACCTCGCCTTTATTTTCTTCGCCAAGCGCAAGCTCAATCTGCGGAATGCGGTCACGCAGGGTTAGTTTTACAATCAGCTCCTGCAGTGGGGTAATCAGCACGGAGACATGCGGCGGCAGGACTTCACAGCTATTCATATCTGCCACAAAGCGCGTAGCTTTTTCATTAAAGCCCACCAGCACACGCTGCTTTTTTTCCACATACTTCACACGCAGCCGCGCCTTGTGCCGATAGCCCCAGGTTGGCCCGTAAATCGGCGGCAACATAGTTTCCGGCTTTACCTTGCCGATGTGCCAAAGGCTGTTTTCCAGCATGCGCTGCTTGGCCGCCACCTGCGCAGATACATCCAGATGCTGCAAGGCGCAGCCGCCACACATGTGGTAGTGCGGGCATTTGGGCTCTGTACGCGAATTGGAAGGTTTTAGAATCTCAACAACATCAGCAAACTCATAGCTGGGCTTACGGCGTGTGGACTCATAGGTGACTTTTTCGCCGGGCAGCGCGCCCTCGATGAAAATGGTTTTGCCTTCAACGTGAGCAACGCCGCGGCCTTCCTGGTCGAGCGATTCTATTAAAGCAGTAGACACTTCTTGGGACTTTCTACGGACACACCAGATTAGCTAAACGGCTGGCCAAGCAGCCAGAAACTCCTGCCAGTGATTATCTGGGTAAGCTGCCAGGGTTTCGCGTACCAGCGCGATTTCCCTGGCGTAGGATTTATCATTCAAAACACCGCGCATCAACTGAAAGCGCAGAAAAACCAGATAGGTATTGGCAACATCAGTCTCGCAGTAATTACGGATGGCCTCGATTTTCCCATTCTGGTAGGCATCCCACACTTTGGAGCCATCCATGCCCAGCTTGCCGGGAAAGCCGCAAAGCTGTGCGATGCCATCCAGCGGTGCATTGGCGCGCGCCTGATACATCGCCATGACATCCATTAAATCCAGATGCCGCGAATGGTAACGGCTGATGTAATTGTTCCATTTAAAGTCTTTGTCATCCTCGCCCATATCCCAATAGCGGTGCGCCTGCACGCCGTGGATCAGCCCACGGTAATGCAACACGGGCAGATCGAAACCGCCGCCATTCCATGACACAAGGTTGGGCGTGTATTTATCAATGCCGTCGAAGAAGCGTTGGATCAACTGGCCTTCCGGCTCATCTGCCGCGCCCAGTGACCACACCTTGAAACTTTCACCCTCACGCAGCGCACAGGAAATAGCGACCACACGATGCTGATGCAAAGGCAAAAAATCCGTGGCGTTCTGCTGACGACGCTTATGGAAGGCGATGTTGGCTACATCTTCCGCCGAGGTCTCGGCAGGTAAATCAAGCAGCGTTTTCAGGCCATCGGTATCGGGGATGGTTTCAATGTCAAAAACTAGGGTAGGAGTCATTGATTGAGTTACCGGCAGAATGATGGTTTAGGCATGAGCAAAAGAATGCACACCAGAAAGACGCTTGCCTATGGATATTTCTGCGGTTTTTAGATCGTAAGTCGCTTGCAGATTGAGCCAGTATTGCGGCGACTGATCGAAGGCGCGGCCAAACAATAGTGCTAACTCGGCTGTCACCGGGCGCGCGGCTTTAAGGACGTGTGAAATTCGCATAGGCGATACCCCAATGGCACGGGCGAACTCGGCTTGCGAAATTTCCATTTCGCCCAGAATTTCGCCGAGGAATTCCCCGGGATGAATTGCAGCTAAGCCATTTTTAACCATGTTATTTCTCCTCAATGGTGCTTCTCTTTCAATGGTAATCGACGATTTCAACATCGTAAGCGTCGCCACTTTCAAAACGGAAACATACGCGCCACTGGTCGTTAATGCGGATGCTCCACTGCCCCACGCGGTCATGAGCCAGCGCTTCGAGTCTGTTGGAAGGGGGAAGGCGCAAATCCTCAATACGCGTAGCGCTATCCAGTTGCATCAACCGCATTGCCGCGCGCTTGAGAATCTCTGGGGGTAATCGGCGCGATTTTCCTGTTGCAAAGAAACGTTCAGTTTCTGGGTCAGCAAACGTTTGAATCATGAAGGCAAA
>JBCKUK010000091.1:0-2031 GCA_038924905.1 Methylophilaceae bacterium
TTCATGTGCCCGTGCCAGCTTATCGGAGAACCAAACATCATCTTGGTCTGCGAAGCTCACGTAATCAAAGCCAGAGAAATCCACATCTCGCAGGAGTCGGAAAAAATTCCGCGCCGCACCGCCGAATCGTTCGCCGTGCGGCAGCACCACGATGCGCACACCCCCCCGCCGCGCGCCGGTCGATCCACTCCTCCGTGCCATCCGACGAACGATCAACGCTGACGAACACCGTTACGGAAACGCCCGTCTGCTCAAGGATGGAATCGAGCTGCTCGGGTAGCCAGCGGATACCGTTGAACGCAGCAAGGCAAACGGCGACTGTTGGCAGCGGTTGAGTCGACTCACTCATACTTTTAGAAGTTATTGTCAAGCACGAGCCACAATAACATATGAACCGAAACATAGAAAAGGATGAATTTCGCTCTTTATAATTTTCGATGAAGAAAATCCCGCCAGTAATAACCTATCCAATAGATCACGGCCATAGTCCCTAAAAACCAAAACCCCTTTGCTACCGCGTATCGCATCTCCATGATACAGTGCTGGCAAGATATATTTAATCCCTTCGTCCGTTAGTTGGGCTCTTTCTACAGTTTCTGGCACATCAGAAAACGGGACGGTAAAAATGAATACCCCGCCCGGCTTTAGCACTCTTCGGATATTACGGAATCCCGTCACATCATCTGGAATATGCTCAAAGACTTCCGTCGAAGTGCATACATCAAAGGATTGATCGGAATAAGTCAGTCTTTGCACATCCTGACACTGCACCAATCCACGATAATGTCCAGGGGACACATCATCAAAATATTCAGAGACTGTTAAGTCACCAACTTTCTTCCTGAGATATTCCACCAAGGGGCCCCGCGCAGATAATTCATAAAACTTCGCACCTCTTGCAAACACATCTTCTGAGATCAAGACCGCGACCATGGACATGGTTATTGCGCTCGCTCCACATCGGATGCAACGAACTGCCGTAGGATGCATGGCATACCGTATAATCAAGCTGTGCCCGCATAGAGGACACTTTTGAACACGGGCTGAGCATTCTGATATCTTTAACGCTTCTATGAATAGGCGAAGCTTGCGGAATATTTTCATTAATGAGTTTTCCATGTTTTAAATCCAGAAAATGATTTGTGGTTATTGAGGCCGCATAAAACATCAGACTCCTGTCTGGTGATGTAGCGGCAGCCCGCAGGTCTCATGCAAGGTTGTTGTATGTAACATTTAAGATGCCCCGGCTCCTGCCGGGGGATATAGCCAATGTCTGCGACAAAGCAAGCCAAGTTTGCTGCGGTTTTTCAGGTATGCGTAATACGTTTCGAAATTGCCCATCAATTCTGTTCCACCAGTTCTAAATATCGGTTGGCGGCATTATGTTGGCGGAAAGCTTCTGGCAATAAGCTCACTCGGTTCGGTGCATCCCTCCCTATACGTGCCGCTGACAGCATGGCTGCTGCCAACTCCTCATCCTTTCGGAACAAGGTTCCGTTATAACCTGTAAATAACAATTCGCCGTTGCCATCCGCCTCGCGCAACACGCAAGGCACTCCGAGATACAGCGCCTCCAGTGCGGCCCGTGGGACTCCCTCTGAAAGGGAAGGCAATACCATGGCATCCGCTTTCGCCAGCAGATGGTAAGGTTCAGACAAATGCCCATGAAGCCGAATCACCTCACCCAGCGACAGACGAGCCACCTCCTCCGCAACCTGCTGCCGCAGTGGACCACCCCCGATCATATCTAAACTAACGCTCACACCGTCAAGAACCAGTTTCCAAACCGCCCTCACCACCAACAACGGCTGCTTACGAGAGGTTAGCGATCCAAGAAAGACAAACCGCAACGACCTTTCCGCTGGTCTCGGCACACGATAAGGCTCAAGCGCCTCTTCGTCCACGAAGTTACCGATTACTGCGGGTACCTTGCGGGCATAACGTTTCACTTGGCCAGCCATGGCCTCCGTCATGGCGACCACATGGTCGAAGCGCCCCAATACGGCCAAGTGAGCAACCGCCAAAGGAACT